>NZ_CP029289.2:331250-662500 GCF_003201835.2 Acidianus brierleyi
TTTTCCTTTCTTTTTGTAATCTATTAATCCTAAGGGTTGCGGATCATGAATCATTATTATATCATAGTCTAAAGGTACCTCAGCAGAGTTGATCTCTTGCCATTTATTATAAGTTTCGAAAGCGCCTTCTGGTAAATTTCCTTGACCTGTCTGTAATGCATTATGGAATGATTTTGTTACCTTAAAAAAGTCATTATCTCCTCTTATTACTTTCCAGTCCACATTTAATCCTAATTCTCTCATTAATGGTACCATTCTATTTAATATTTCAGCTACTCCACCTCCAGCTCTAGTAGAGTTAACATGAAGTATAGAAAAATCCTTTAATTTTGCCGCTATTTTAAATAATGCGTCTATTTCATCTTCTCCTACTATTTCAGAATATTTTTCTATCATTTTAACAATTCACCTTCTATAATTTTTAATATATCATCTCTGAATTTCTCCTCATCTGTATATGTTTGAGGGTCTACTTTAGATAATTTTTCAGATAATTCAAATAAACCAAAGTTTTTTTCTAGCCAATCGCTTAAATCATTTTTGGTTTTCTCTCCTACTATACGTTTATAAACAAAATGATAAAAAAGAGATCTTGCGGGAACACTAGCTACTGAATCCAGAAAATCCGATAAGGTCTTTATTTCTATACCAAGGTAATATACTACTGGTACACAGCTTATAAAAATAAACGGATAATCTGCAGATTTATTATTTATGCCATAACTCTTAATCAATTCTAAGATTTCATTCCTTATATCTTCTACAGTTAGCGGCTCTAATCCAGAAATATCAGCTACAAGTTCAGCTAGATTCTCATCGTGCAATGAGTCCCTAATCCAAAATGCAAAATCATTAGGTAAATCTTCTGGAACTACATGACTAGAAAGCATTGGATGAAAAACATGATAAAAAATCGAATGCTTATCAACTTTGCTTATACCATCGTAAAGTTCTTGTAGTGAATTAGCCTTAATTTTAGTGTACGTAGGAGGATAATATGCAGAATAAAATCTGAATGGTATACCTTTACCACTGGAATCTAAGTCCATTTACAGTCTAGATTATATACTATAGGTCCATTAAATATATTTTATAAAAATAAGTATTACGTCATATGAAAGGTATGCTTATATTGAATAAAACTATAATTACAAGATTTATTATTATAATGATAATTGCTGCCAAAATCGCTATTCCAAAAGCCCCTCCCCAACCTACATTAAAAATATTCTTAAAAACCCATAATATACCAAGAAACCCAATTATCTGAGGTATTGGAAATGGCAATATGAGACCAAAAATTGCACTTAATATATAAAAAACTATTAACCCCGCTATTGTAGCTATCATAGCTTTGCCTAAACTAGCCGAACTATTAAAGAATTTGGCCGATATCCATATTGGAAAGGATATTATTATCCATGCGATTATTAAACTAACTAATAATATAATAAAATGTTGTAAACTATGTATCATGTAACTTATTTAAGATCTTGAATAAAAAAATTATTCTTCTGGAAAAGCTTCAGCATACATTTCTTCATCCAATTCTTCCTTTATTCCTTTTTCTAATGTCTCTAAATTATCCAATACTTCTTTCAACGTTTTATAATCAGTTGGAATATATTTTATTCTACCCTGTGACATCATATAAGAACCTGGGCATAGGAATTGCTTTTTAACTACTATAGCATCTACACCTAAGTCTAATATTACTCCCATCGCAGCCTCCTTACTTACGTTATGAGCAGGATTCTCATATTGTTCTACTTCTTTCTTTTCCTCATCTATTACTGCTATTATATCTGCCTCATCTAGAGGCTTTAGATTCTGACTTTGATCATATGTTATGGCTATTCTCATGTTCCCATTAACATAATGAATACTAGCTTAAATATAATTCGATTAAAGACGATTTATGATCTTTATAACGATAACTTTAAAATCTTAGTTTATTTATCAATTTAACATGAAAAGCATTAGAATAATTTATTGCAGGCCATGCGGTTATTTGGAAAGAGCTCTTGATCTTGCTAGAGATATACTTTCTTATTTTGATGATGCAAAAGTTGAATTAGAACAAGGTAAGAATGGAATATTCGATATATATTTGGATGGAAACAAAATTTTTTCTAGGTATGAGGAAAAAAGATTTCCAGAAAATGAGGAGATATTAAAAAAGTTAGCATAAATCTTATCTTTTATTTATTATTTTTATTATATTTAGTTTGGTATTTATTCTATCTAATCCAGAAGTTATTTCTTTTGGAACTTCTAATTGCATGGCTATTGTATTTATTGCTTCTCCAATAGATGCATTAGCCAAATTAGCAGATCTACCTTTTAACAATGTCAATACTAGGTTGCCTAACCATCCTAATGTAGCTACGTCAGCAATTACTGCACCAGCACTTGCTACTACTTCTGGTATAATATATGTAGGTATTAATGGAAATATCTCAGCTCTTCTTATTAGTCCAGTTAAGCCTAGATCATCAAAACCTACTACTATCATTGCTGTTCCTATCATATATCCGACCATGTGAATCCAGCCTATTTTATTAGAATACCACATTTTACCAGTTAACATTGGTATCATGTAATACAATGTTGCAAATCCTGCTGGAACTATTGACCAGAATATCATAGCATGGAAGTGACCAGGCACCCACATACTATTATGAATTATAGAATCAAAACTTAGATCAGCGTTAGCTATTCCAGTTACACCTGCAGCTATTGCTCCTGCAAAGCTAATTGATATCCAAACACTAATTAGATTAAGATTTATATTAGCCCCTTTTACTGTAGCCCATAAATTCAAGAACGTCATCATTGATGGTACTACTACTGCATACGTTAATACTTCTTGAAGTAGTTTTATTGCGACTGGTAAATCAACCATATATAAATGATGTATAGGCACATTATTTGAAAATATCAAATATAGTAATGCTGCAATCCTAGCACTTTTTTCACTGTAAATTGGCTTATTAGCTAACATTGGTATCAAATAATACATAGAAGCTACTGCAGGCATCCAAACTATATAAACTATTGAATGTCCTAGGATCCAAAATGCTATCTGATTTGCTATAGGATCCAAACCTGTTATTCCGAAATATGCTAAAATATCCCATGTGTTTGCAGCAGTTTCTCCACTCCATCCAATAGCTATCATTAATGATGTCATTAATGCGAAAACTGCAAATATAGGCAATTTTTCCTTTGTAGTCTTTGATACTAAATAATAATGGTATATTAGCCATATTACAAATATATAAGTACCTATATCCATTAATTCATAACCTATGAACCATAAAGGACTAAGTACATAATTAGAGTAAGTTGGAATGCCTAATGGGCTTAAATAATACCATCCACTGGCTCCGAAGAAATTGTCGTTGAAAGTTGGATATGCGACTATTGGGCCTTCAATTAACATAAAAGCTATATTAAATAATACGAATCCTATGTTTAAGAACCATTTAGCTCTAGGTTGGAAATTTAATAATTTATATGAGAGAAAAATAAAAATAGCTATTTCTAATTGTACTGCAAATCCGAATAAATCTCTAACTCCATGTAGTGTTATTCCTCCATAGTATTCTTGTGACGTCATAACTAGAGAGGCTGATGTAGCCCAGGCTGCCTCTTGGATTCTTGCCATTAATGCGTCTATTATTCCTAGCATCCCCCATATTAGGCTCATTACTATCATTGCCATAGTTATTCTCGATACCCAATCCTTATCAAGTTGAAATATAGAGTTCAGAAGTGTAACGAGTGAATTAGGCCTAGTGCTCATAAAGCACAATTTTTCTTTATCAGATTTATATCTTTCTTTTATAAATGTTATAAAAACTAGAATAAGTTAATTAAGAGCATTAACTAAAAAATCTTCTAATATTAAAGATTATTATTTATATTTAATTTTTCTTCTAAATAAGTTTCTAATTACATGTCTCACATCATGAAACATTATATTATTATACGGACAAGCTTCTACGCAATCTCCAACTCCTACACATTTCATAGATTTGAATTCGCCTTTCTTTATGAAGTTTCCAGCCATATCCGTTAGACCCACTGGGCAAGCTCTTGCGCAATCCTTAGTTTTACATTTTAAACAGATAGTGGGATCCTTAACTTGTAGCTTGAAGAATCCAAAACTGCCTATAAATTGATTAAATGTTCCCCATGAGCACCATCCTTGTGTTAAACAAGCATATGATCCCATAAATGGTATAGATATAAACACTATATACCATAATACGTTAAAATAAAAGGAATATAGAAATACTGTAGTATCAACTCCAAATATAGTGAAATTTAGAATACCTATTTCATTGAGATAAGATATTATTGCAGCAACTAATAAAGCGCTCCACACACTTATTACTATTAATTTAAACCAAGGTTTTAATTTACTTCCGAGCGTTTTTCTTCCTAATTTGGAAGATCTATTAAAAGTTTTAAGAGAATCATAGAAAGTTCCTTGATACATTAGAGGAGCAGTACAAGTTACTGAACATATTTGTCTTGCTCCGAAGAGAAATGAAAGTACTGCAGATACAGCATATGTGCCTATTATTCCAGTTAATAGTACACTTGGAGAGACTGGTCCTAAAGTTCCTAACCCCATTGACCACATATAAGGTATATATTGTACTTTAGAAGCTATTGGCGAGAAAGTAGGTAAAAATATAGTGTAAATTGCATAAGCTGAAATCATTAGAATAAATCTTATTTTATTTTCAGTATTCTTAAGGTTCTTAATCCTAAATACAGCTAGCATTCCCATCTCAGTTCCCATCATAATAAGGAACCATACAGAACCAGTTACTGATCCTATTATCGATATTAAATCAAATAATAGGCCTAAACCATAATAACTTAAAGGGTTTACGTATCCTAGGGATAGTGAAGAAATAAATCCTGGTATACTGGGAGCGAAAATTCCAGTAGCAAAATCTAAAACCCCTCCCATAAACCATTCCATTATAAATGTTAATGTTATGAATGAAAAAGTCCATTTAGCATTCTGCGTATAGTTTCCCTTTATTTTGCTAGGTCCAGAAATTGCTCTAAAAATAAACCATGTCATTCCTGCTATCATAGAAAAATCAAACAAGTACCAGCTTCCAATCAGAAAATATACGAATTCACCAGCCATCATTAACGTAAATATTATCATCATTTCTAGGGACGTCATAGTTTCTTGTGTAGCCTTTAATCTTTCCCTATATAATGTCTCGTAGATTATTATCGTAGCTACTATCATTAGACTGGCTGTAACCCAGATGGTATCATAAACAAATTTTATATTATTAGGAAATATGACAGGAGAAAATATCATTATGGGAAATAGTATAGCCAAATATTCTCTTAATGGGAAATTGATTGTTTTCAAGAAATATACTAATGTAAATAACATTTCAGTAGCCATCACGCCAAAGTAATAGTAGTTTTCAACTCCTAATAGTGGATTGCCTAGACTCTTTGTTAAAATGGAGTAAAACGTTTCACCCATTAAAGCTTCAGAAACTGCCATCAATAGAGCAAAAACAAATATGGTAAGATTATTTCTTATGTTACCAATTTTCTTCTTAACTAGTCCTAAAATAGCTAGTAAACCTATTATCATATAAAAAGAGTTTGACATTAAAACCAATGCTTCAGTTATTTTATTCTGTGTAGAAAAAAAGAAAGGCAAACTAGCGAACATTACGACCATGCTACCAGATAAATAAAGAACTACAAGAAAACCCAGTCCATTAATACCTTTTTTTATTAAGTAAATTAAATATATTGAAAATAATGCCATCAGTGATGCAACTACGATGAAAACTAGATCAAACTCCATAATTAAAAATCAGATTATTAGTTTAAAAATATTAACATATATGTTTTTTGTTTATACAACTTTTTAAAATATAATATTAAAATTTAATAGAGTATACTATCCGTTTTCATCTAAAAAAATAATAAACTCTTTTCTCTATAAGAAGTATAATGTATGTAAACTTAGAAGATCATAATAATTACTGCGTTATATCGTTTAATACGGGCGGTAAATATAATTTAGTTAATATAAAATTTATGATAGAATTCCTAGATACTTTGGCTGAGATAGAAAAAAATAGATCTTATAGATTTATAATGATTCATGGGGAAAACGGTAATTTCGGAGCTGGAGCAGATATTAGAGAATTACTTAAAGCTTCTGAAGATAAGGAATTTGCAATATCTTTTTTTAACTATATGAAAGCCATGTATCAAAAATTACTAAATATAAATAAGATTACAATAGCTCAAGTTAATGGCGTAGCGTATGGTGCCTCATTAGAGATGTTATTACTCATGGACTTTGTTATTGCTGAAGAAAGCTCTAAATTCGCGGCCCCTGGTGGTAAAATAGGAGTCTTTCCACCAGTATTAGTATCACTAGGTCCTTATATAATAGGTTTAAGGAACGTTAAAAGATTGGCAATGTTAGGCGAAGAGATAGATTCTAAAGAGGCCAAGAATATTGGTCTTATAGATTCGTATGGAGATATTAAGGAGGAGACGAATAGTTTAGTTTCAAAACTCGTGAGTTTTTCTCCAACTGCATTATTATCAATGAAAAGATTAGTTTTGAGTAATATGAGTCATAATCTAGATGATGCTTTTGAAAGCATTATTTCTCAAGTTACTAGCGATAATGCAAAAGAAGGAATATCATCATTCTTAGCTAAAATAAAACCGTCTTGGACTAATTTTCAGTTTTAACATTACTCAAATTCTCTTAGTTTCATTAATCTACTACCTAATGCTAGGAATATTAGTGTTCCTAATATTACGTAAATGATATAGAAGGGATTCGGAGGTACGTTATATACAATAATGTCTCTTATTATGCTATCTATAACGGAAACTGGTTGATATTGCACTACAACCCTTAGACTAGAAGGAAATGCATAAATAGAGAAAAAGGCTGTGCTAAGAAATATTAACGGGATAGTTACTACGTTAGCAGCTACATTAGAAACAAATAATTTATCTTTTGGTGTTAATCCAAATATTATTGCACCAAGACCAGAAAACATAAGCGTTGAAATTATCAGGAATCCAATGAAAGAAAGTCCAATTAAAGGTAGAAATCCGAATAATAATGATAATGCTAGAATGGGTGTAATAGAGATGAGCGTAATAATTATCTCATAGATTACTAATGAGGTTACCCATTCATAACTCTTCAATGGAGAGGCTGCTAATCTATCTACCAATCTATCCCTATAATATCCAGATGCTACTCCAGTTACTCCGAAAATACCATTTGATAATGCTACTACTCCAATCATTCCAGATATTATATATTCATAATATGAGTTTCCATACTTAAGAACTGAGGAATAGTGAATTTGTGAGTTATTAGTATAGTATTGATTAATTAAAGCTTGTAAGGACGGTACTAAATATTTATCGTCTTGAGGATAATAAATTGATACATTATCCTTGATAATCTGTACATAAATATAGTTGTGAAGAAGGGCTTCTTTTTCATTATTCCCATACAATGCAGTAAATAGTTGGCTACCATTTATAAATTTACCAACTTGGCTATTATTTATAATAACAAATTCATGGACTTGCGTACCTGCTCCAAAACCTAGTGCGAAAATTAGTGTTAAAAATATTGGGAAAAATATGATAAAGAACCAGGTCTCCTTACTATTAAGATTATCTTTAATGATGGCTTTTGTTGTTAAAAAAATATTTTTCATCATTGCTCACCTAAACTTTCCATTAGTGCTAAATATGCTTCTTCTAGGTTAGATTTATTAAATTCACTCATAAGTTCTTTTGGAGTTCCTATTCTCACAATTCTTCCATCATATATCACTGCTACCTTATCAGAAAGAATTTCAGCTTCGTCTAAATAATGCGTTGTTAAAAGTACTGTTATTCCACTTCTCTTTAAATCTCTTACAATATCCCACAAATTTCTTCTCGATTTTGGATCTAATCCTACAGTAGGCTCATCTAAGTACACTATTTTAGGATCTCCTGCTAATGCACAAGCTATAGCAACTCTTCTCTTGTACCCTCCAGATAATTGTTTAAATTTAGTTTTAACGTATTTTTTAAGATCTAGAATATCGATAAGCTCGTCTATATCTGATTTTTTATCGTATAAACTTGAGAAATATTTTATATTATCTTCCACTGTGAGATCAGAAAAACCTTGGAATTCTTGAGGGACTATGCCAACAATTTTTCTAACCTCATTACACATTTCTGGAATATTAAAGCCTAGAACACTCACTTTACCTTTAGTAGGCTTTAGAACACAGGAAAGAATCTTAACGGTAGTTGTTTTACCTGCACCATTAGGTCCTAATAACGAAAATACTTCTCCAGAATTTACTGAGAAGGAAATTCCTCTAAGAGCTTCAACCCTATTTTTATATATTTTCCATAAATCTTCAACTTCAATGCTCATCATGATTTATTTTATTTTTTCACAAGTAAATAATGTGTCTTTTGGTAAAATTTCCCCTGAGCAGTTTTTAAGTAGAATAAAATCTGGTAATTGCATTATATGTCCAGCATTAGGTGAAGACGATGCGGTATTAAAACTTAATAAAAAATATTTAGTTATTCATTCTGATCCTATTACAGAGTCTGGTCTAGACTCTGGATTTCTCTCAGTGGTTGTAGCATGTAACGACGTTAATATGAAGGGCACAGCATGTAAATGGGTACTTACTACTGTATTATTATCAAGAGAAGACAATCTTAATAATATAATAGACGGAATAAATGAGGCTTGTAGTTTAATAGGATGTAATGTTGTAGGAGGGCATACTGAAGTGGTTGATATAAATCGTGACATAGTAGTTACTACTGCATTAGGAGAAACAGATAAGATAATGGAAATCAATTCTGTTAAGGATGGCGATTATGTAGTTTTAATAGGCGACATAGGAATAGAAGGATCTTGGATTTTAGCTACTCAGTTTCAATCTTTACTTAGATCTAAAGGCGTTAGTGATGAAGTAATAGAAGCTGCTAAAGCCTTTAAGAAGGAATTAATAGTACAGTCTAAGGCTTTAGCTATTTCTAGATTAGTGAAATTTATGCATGATACAACTGATGGTGGGCTTTTACAAGCACTTTTTGAACTAGCTAAAAGATCAAATATGACAGTATCAATTAGAGAAGACTCTATACCATTAAGAAGAGAAGTTCACGAAGTAACGGCAGCATTAAATATTGATCCATTAAAATTTATCTCTTCTGGGGCTTTTATAGCTATAACTGATAATCCAAAAGAAATACTTAGTAAAGTAAATGGCTATATCATAGGCAAATTAGTAAAAGGGGAACCTATAGTTAAAACCGAAAAAAGAATAATAAATGATAATGTAAAGGAGGAATTAGCTAGGATTGAAAATAGTTATAATGGCTGGTGGAAAAGGTAGTAGATTATCTCCTAGAAAGCCATTATTAGAAGTCTGTAGTATTCCAATGATAGCTAGAGTTTATAATGTGGCTGAAAAAATATCAACTGATATTTATATTGCTACAATAAAAAATCATGTTATAGAAAAAGAGCTAATTTTACGTTTTCCTAATATAATTTACACATCAGGGAAAGGATATGAGAATGACGTATTAGAAGCTGTAACAACAATAGGATTTCCAGTTTTAGTTCTTCCTTCAGATATACCGTTTTTAAAAATAGATTATGTTAAGCCTCTTTTCACTTGTAAATCTTCTATCTGTACTCTTCTCTCTAGAGGAAAGTTTGTTGGTATAAGTTTATGGAATTCAGATAATCTTAATGACTTTTCATCAATTGAGAGTAATGTAGATATTATAAATGTTAATACTAAAGAAGATCTTTCCATAGCAAATAAATTATGCTATGAGAATATTTAGTGAGAATCTTGAAGAGGATAGTTATATTTTCTCCATTTAGAGGAATGTTATTGCCAGTTTATATTTTGCTTGGATTACTTTTAATGGTAGTAGCACTAGGTTATTTTAAGGATTTATTAGTATTCGTGGGTATTAGTAAAAAACTGAGCTATTTTTTTGCATTTGAGTTATCTTTTTTAAGTCTAGCGTTAAGTCCAGTAAATGTGGTGCTCAAAGAAGTTAGAAAGAAAGATCTTTCTCAGTCTTATGATGTTGTGTATGTTTTTGGTATACCATTTTATGTACCTAAACTTTCTCTTTCATATACTACTACGCTGATAGCTTTTAATATTGGTGGGGCTATAATTCCCGTATTATTATCTTTAACTTTATTGTTTTATCTTGTTTCTAAAATTTTTCTTATTTTAATAAATATAATTCTAATAACGATAATATCTAAATATTTTTCAAAAGTTATTCCAGGTGTAGGGGTAGTGATGCATCCTCTTATACCTCCAATATTTTCCACTATAATCAGTTACATTCTATTTTTGCATCAGCCTATTCTAGTTCCAGTCTCTGCATATATAGGTAGTGTATTCGGAACACTAATAGGTGCAGATTTACTTAATCTAAGGAAAATTATTGAAGCTAGTCCACAGATAGTTAGTATTGGAGGAATGGGTAGTTTTGACGGAATATTTTTATCTGGATTATTTAGTGTTGTATTCGGAGAATTACTAATATCTATATGATATTCTACCCTTCTTATATATCTTAATGAGAGCTACCGCTTCTCCTTGTTCTTTAAATTTTACCATAACTTTTCCTCCAGTAAATTGCCCAATTAAGTATTGTATATTACCTTCGGAATAACTATCGTAATCAAGTAGCTCTCCTAAGTTGAATTTATTTCCTATTCTGTCTAGAATGAAGAGTTCATAGTCTTCAGAGCTTATAGACCTAGGAGGGGTAGTAAAAACATATATCTTTCTCATAATTAATGATTAATACCATTATAGCTTAAATCGTTTACGTAAAAATAGATAGTATGGTTGAACAAACGGAAAGAGATCAAGTTTTGTTAAAGTTAAAAGAAGCCGCAGATTATTTTGTATCCAATCCTAAATCTTACTTGCTAATTCCAGAAATAAGAGTGAATATAGTATATGCATTACCTGACGCTAAAGATGAAAAAGACGTTGCAGCTATTCCTGGCAGAATAACTTCGGCTTTTAGTAGAGCAATATATTGTATGCCACCAGCTTTTGGCGCTTCAGATCATGTAGCTAGGGTTGTGCTAACTGCAATGAAGTATAATAAAGATAGAAGGAGTGCTATAGATATAAGATATTATGATAATATAGTAAAAAAATTAGATGATGTGTATATATTCGATAGAAGACAGGAGCCTCTAGAGTCTAGAGAAAAGGAAGGACATACTATGAACTTTATGGTAGATACAGCTTTTCGTAAAAAAGGCCAGATCCCCACTTATATAGTAGATCTAGGAGATATCGGTAAAGAACCTACAATATTTATACTAGGTAATGATCCATTGAGTGTAGTAAAGAAGTCTCTAGAACTACTTTCGTTCATTTAGCCTATTTTCTATTTCCTTCTTACAATTGTTTAATATTTCTGAGATTTCCTTATATTTTTCTTCATCTAGAATATCTTTATAATTATAAAGGAAAAATCCTAAATTTATTAGTTCTGAAACTAATCTTCTATATTCGCTATGAGTAGCGAAGAAAGTATTTACTTTTTCTTTTATCCTCAAATATTCTTTTTTGCCATCTTCAGTTATATAGTAAATTTTTTTGGAGTCTTTTTCTTCAACTCCTATAAGATTTTGAGACATAAGACCTTTTAATACTGGATACAAGGAACCTGGACTTGGTTTATAGATGCCACCGAATTTTTTCTCGATAGTCTTCATTATTTCATATGCATGCATTGGTTTTTCATTTAAACATTCCAGGATTAGTAGTTTTAATTTGCCTTTCTTTAGCCTCTCTAAGTTCATTCTCACATTATAAAATACTTCTGAAGTGTATAATATGTTTAGTTAGTCAGTGTGTAATTCTTATTTCCTACTAAATTTTCTATAACAGTGTTTATTTTATATTATAATCTAGTCCTCAAAGTATGTTAACTTGATTATTTAGATTATATTTTTCTATAAATTAAAATAAAAATCATTTAGTGTAACCCTTAAATAGTGAAAAACCAAAAATTGCATATGGCAAAAGTTGTAGTGATAGGAGGAGGAAATGCTGGTAGTATAGTTGCCAATAGACTTCAGAATAAGGGAATTGATGTAACTGTAATAGAACCATCGGATTTACATCTTTATCAGCCTGGAATAATAGATGTAGCTTTTGGTGAAGAAAGAGAAGAAGAAATAATTAGGCCAGTAAATCAAATTATTAAATCTAATATAATAAAAGATAAAGCCACTAAAGTCGATATAGAAAATCATAGCGTATATACTAGTAGAGGTCTAAAAATAGAATATGATTATTTAGTTATAGCCGCTGGAGCAGAAAATAAAAAAATAGAGGGATTTCCTCAATGGCACTCAATAGATGGTATAGGAGGGTTAAAAGAACAAATAAATAAATTTGATGGTAAAAAAATTGTAGTAGGTTACTCTGGAGTGATAAAATGTCCAGCTGCACCTTTTGAGTTTGCATTTTTTTTAAAACAAAAATTCCCAAAAGCAGAAGTAACGTTAGTTAATCCAGTTTCTCAGCCACCAGATATTCAGAAACCTATGGCAGAACTATTAGGGAAAAGAAGTAAGGAATTAGGAATTAATGTAATAAGAGGCTTTAAAATAAAAGATATAGATAAAGACTCTAAGATAATTTACTCTGAAGATGGCCAAAATGTTTCATACGATATGGCACTCTTGGACACTCCAATAAGGGCAGGACAAGAATTTGAGAACCTAACGGATAAAACTGGATTTATTCCTGTAGATAAATACACGTTAAAATATAAGGACTATGATAATGTGTTTGCAGTAGGGGATATTACAAATATAATGACCCCACCAAAAACTGGTGCTATAGCACACTTTGGAGCAAAAATTATTGCAGATAACATTTATGCTGATGTAAATGGCTATGAAAAGAAAAAATTCGATGGATCTATATTTTGTGCTGTATATGGAGGTTTTGGAAAAGGCTTACTAATACGTACGAATTATGAAAAGAGTTATGCTGCTGGTCCATTTTCAATTTTCTATATAGTAAAGAAGAGTTTTATAAGGCTATATTGGAATACGTTGACTGGAAACTTTATAATATAGACTATACAAAACTTTTTTACATAATACCTTGAAGGGAGATATTACCTATTTTTCTTTTCTTCTGAAACTTTTTCAGCTATTTTAAAAAGTTCTGGATATATCTGTTTTAGCCCTAATTCTAGAGCTTCTTTAGCTACCTTGCTCATTCTAAATCCAGGTTTAGTATTGTATAAGTATTGCAATACGAGGAAAGCAGGATAACTCCATACACCTATCTTTGGATCTTTATCTAGAAACTTCTCCATAGAGTCTTCTATTGGATCCCTAGATTCTTTAGTATTGTTTCTAGTGTCTTCTTTTACTATTATTCTTTCTTCTCTCTTCTCTTCATTTTCTTGACTATTTTTTGCATATTCTAGAGTATTCTCTTTCTTCTCTGTATTGTTCTTCTCTATACTATTCTGTGCATCTTCTTTCTTCTCTCTCTTCTCTTCATTATTCTCTATAGATTTTTTCCTATTCAGTAAAAAGTCTAGTTCGCTCACTCTAGAGTCACCTTTGCTAACTCTTCAAAGTACTTTGATATTTTCAGTCTCTTCGTTCTAATCTCTTCATACCTAGACGCTGGAACTCCTAGTCTAGATGCATCAATAAATAGTCTAGACTGAGGAACTGCTATGTTAACAAATTTAACGTTCTTAAGATCTAGGTTGGTTGCCTTCTTTGAGAAATTAGTGTAAGCTATAGCTATTTTTCCTATACTTTGTAGTCTAGAATCTAGATTTTTTATTGCCTCGAGTGCTAATGGTTGTGGAGCTACTGGTGAAATAATCTTATCTGCTGCTAACATGGAAGATACTGCTAACGTGCCTAAATTAGGCGGTGTATCTATAACTAAGATATCAAAATTTTTAGATATCTCTTTTATTATATTCACTATTTCATTTATATCTCCATTGAGTTCTAACTTAAGTAATCCTAAATGTGCTGGAAACACTTCTACATTAAAGATATTAACGCTCTTACTTCCTAAAGGTAACTCTTTTCTTTCTCTCTTCATACCGAAAGATGTCGTTGTTCCCCCTTCAGGATCTATATCTAATAACCCAACATTTTTAGTCTTAGAAACTACGTAAGCTAAATTGACAGAAGTAGTTGTCTTTCCTACACCTCCCTTTTGGTTAATAACCGTTATTATCATGTCTAGAGTATTCGTGCTAGACAAATTAAAGGATAAAACCTTGTAATACGATAAAAAAGTAGAGTGTATCAAATTATAAGTGTAAATAAGAGCTTATTACTTAATCTAGCTTACATTATTTTATGTAGAAATTTTAGACAGTAATCCAGAGTATACACTGTATACTCTGTATTAGAAACTTAATACATCTTATTTAAGGAGAATTAGGAGGCACAATGCTAAAAAAGCTTCAGTAATGTATGATTTTACTCTTATGTCTTTTTATAATTCTGCTCTAATTTTAGATAAATGTAATTAAACACTATTTTAATATGAGTTTTTAAAGATATTATTTTTATTGAAATAAAATTTTAAGCGAACCTTTAAGCTAAGCATAAAAATTTATTTTAAGAAACTTTATCTATATTATGTCTGTAGAGGAATATTTTCTTAAATATAACAATGAAAAAGTGTTTGTTATTTTGCTAGGCAGTAATTCTTCTAGGTCATATTTTTACTATCCCAAGGGCGATGCGTTATTTATAGTTAATGATCATATTGAATTGAAGGAGATAGATCAAATAATAGGTTCTTCATTAGCAGGAATGAAGCTTTCGAATCCTACAGATAGTTGGGATAAGATAAAATCTAGAGAAGTCAAATGGTATATTTTAGGGAAGGAAATTATTTCTGATAATATATATATAGTTCTTGAATCAGAAGATCAATTTAAATTAATTGAAAATGCGTCTCCAAATAGGTTAAAATATTATGTTTTACATGATCAAAATCCTTTTGATTATAAGGATTGGTGTTGTGTTTTAATTGCGTCTACTAAGGATATAGAAGTACCAAGCACATTCAAAAAAATAAGTATAAGGGAAATTTTAAGTAACTCTTAAATAGTAGTTACTATAAATTAGTAGTGATAACATGGATAAGTTAGTAGAAGAGAATTATTTAGACGAAGTTTTTGGCTATCAATTGTATAGTAACTTAGCCATCAAAGAGAATAATCCGAAAGTAAGGGAGATTTTGGAAGAACTTGCAGAAGGAGAAAAGAGGCATTCAGAATTCTGGAGAATGATAGCTTCTAAGAAAAATGTTTCATTAAAGTCGCTTACTTTTTGGCTAAAGTTTAAATTATTACTATTATTATTTTTGAGGAAAATTATTGGAATAGCTTTAACTTTAAAAATAGCCGAATATGGAGAAATTTCTGATGCTGAAAAATATGACAAGTTATCTAGAATGGACATTTTCTCCGATACCGAGAAAGAGGAAATAAATAAAATTAAAATGGAAGAACTTTATCATGAGGATTTACTAGTACAAACACAAATTAATATAGATAAGATTAGAGATGCAATATATGCTATAAGTGATGGGCTTATAGAAGTTTTAGCTGGAGTTTCTGGACTTTCAGGAGTTTTTAATACTCCTATTCTCGTAGCTCTAGGAGGTTTAATTATAGGCATTTCAGGAACAATTTCTATGTCTATAGGGGCTTACCTATCTTCTCAATCTGAAACAGATATAGAGAAAAGTTCTCTAAGGAAACTAGGTAAAACATCTCAAGATTCCCAAAAACCTAAGGAAAGTGTTACTACTACAGCAGTATCTTATATTATAGGTGCTCTTATTCCAGTTTTGCCATTCTTGATCGGATTATCTGGTATAGTAGGTATTATAGTAGCATATGCTGCAACAGGATTGGCAACTTTTGTTGTGGGAAATATTATAGGCTTATTGAGTAATGTAAACCCGACAAAGAAAGGTTTGCAAATGACTGTTTTAGCAATAGCTGCAGCTCTAGTGACGCATGCTATAGGAAGTTTATTCCACATTATAGAATAAAAGATAATATTTTTACTTCTTAAATATAAGTCTAATTAATGAAAAATGTTAAAATACCTGAAGTTATTTATTCTATCTTGCTTCAGAAAGCAAATGATGAGAGGAAAAATCTTGAGGACGTAATAGTCGATCTACTAATATCTTCTTTAAATGGTGACAAATCTAGACTATATACTCAGCTTTCTAGAGAGTACCTTCAATTGGCTACGAAATTAGAAAAAGAAGGTAAACTAAGTGAATCTGGAGAAGCATATTGGAAGTCTTTATCTTATATCTTAAGGAAAATAGGTAGTGAACTTAAAATGGATATAGAGAATTATCATGACTATTTTTCATTAATTGAATATTTATCATATAGAACGGACAATAAGGAGCTAATAGTAGATTTCTTAAATAGCGAGAAACTCCATGGTGAATTTCATCCAAGATCACAGAATGTAGAAGAATTTAAAATTAGAGTAAATCATCTTAAAAATCTTTTAAATATATTAGAAAATATTAATATTTAAATTGGCATTTTGTTCAATATTCCGTCTATAATATTTTCTTGAATAATAGTTTTTTTCTTAAAATCGTAATATATTGACGCTTTAGTAGTAGAGTCTAGAGTATTTCCTTTTATAACCTCGTTAGAGTCAACCTTTCCTGAAAGTATTTCATAGCTTAGACTTTCGTTATTCTTTTTAATTATAACCTTATTTTCTAGAAGCTTCACATTCATGGCTATTATAGAAGGAATAAGGAAAGTATCTAATGTAGGAGTTAGGTTTATTATAACCTTATCGGCCTCAACAACTTTATCTACAGATTTGGATTCCATAAATATACTTCTTTTCTTCTCTATATTTACTATTTTACCATTCTCAAATGTAACTAATACATCATCTTCACCTTGTTTTGATATTGCCTCATTTAATGAAGAATAAGAAGGATATGGCATAAATATGAATCTAAAGGTTCCTTTATTTACTATAGCTTTAGCAGGTACTAGATTGTTTTCTACAAATGTTATTTCGCTCTCTTCACTTATTGGAATAGCATAGTATGGAAATTCTATTATATCTTCTCTTTTAGCGTTATCTAATACTTCTTCGGCTTTTTTTATAAAAATGGATCTATCATATCCATACTGTTTAAAAATATTTTTTAGAATTGGCTCAAGATCTTTGACTAGGGAAGTTAATAAGTTATCTTCTAGGTAGAAGGATAATATAGGTACTAAGTGATTTTCTTCGCAATATTTTTTAGCTATATCTATTATTTTTGTAATAGCCGTATTCTTAGCTAACTTTGAAAGAGAACTTGCTTCCATTCATAAAATACTTTGTAAAAGAGTTAATAAAACGAGCTTGTAAAACGCTATACTATATTAATTAAATTTCTTCTACCGATGTATCAGATATTTCTTTCAATCTTTCTAATCTTAAGTGAAAATATGATAATGGATCTATATCTGCGATTGCATATCCATCTTCTTCACCTAATTCCGCAACAGTCAAAGTATCTACTAATTCCCCCTTTTTAATAGGTGTTAGAGCAAAGCTATTTCCTACATAATTAGGAGGATCTAATGCATTTGCGTTTACTATAGCTATTCTATTCTCTAGAGAGCGTATTTTTATATAATCTTTCCATATTTTTAATCCTTCTGTCGTTATTTTTGATGGAACTAGTAATATTTCTACGCCTTTTCTAAACATATTTCTAATCGTTTCAGGAAAATCTATATCATAACAAATTGATATGCCAAATTTTATTCCAGAATAAGTAAAAATAATTGATTTATCTCCTGGTAATAATCTTTCTTTTTCTTTCCCAAAAAGATGTAATTTTTTTGCTATACCTCTTACTTTTCCTGAATTATCAATTATAGGAGCGATTACAGAGACTCCGTCTTCTATAGCACCAGGGATAATATATGCAGTGTACTTTAGTGCTAGTCTCTGAAAATCGGATAATGGTATCTCATCCAGTGTTTTTACCCATTTTTCTGGTAATAATACAAGTTGAGCCCCTTTACTAAGTACAGTTTCTGTAAGTTCTATAGCGCTTTTAACGTTGCTAGGTTGTACTATACCTATTTTCAATCTTCCTCTCTCTTGAATCCTTTCTTATTCTCTATGCGTTTTAATTTTCTTATCAGCCTTTCCTCTACTTTTTCTACAGCTTTTTTAACAGCTACAATTGGATCCCAATCTGTTTCATTAGCTATGAAGTTACCTATTTTGGTTGAGGCATTAACGGTAACTTTGTATATCGTTTTATCCTGACTATTAGCTTCTTCCTTAAAAGATACTCTAAAGTTAATAATATCAGTTAATTTGTCAAGTTTGCTTAGATATCTTTCTAGAACTCCGTCAATCTCAGCCTTTATTTCCTCTTTTTTCAAATCTGAAGTTAGTTTTGCTTCTAAAGGTAGGGTAAGCTGATATTTAGATTGCAATGAGCTAATTATATCTATTCCGCTTAAGACTCCAGCTATATAATCTCCTTCTAATATTGGTAGGCCAGAAATCTTATTTTTCAATATTTTTTCAGTAACCTTGATTAGAGATTCATTTCCGTTTGCAGTGATTACAGGCGAAACCATAATCTCTTTTACGGGCATAGCCATTATTCTTTCTTCTTCAGTTAAAATTGATTCCTTTTTCTTTTCACCAACAGAGTATAATATGTTTACAATATCTCTAGATGTAACTATTCCTTCTAGCTTCTTTTCTGCTAATAATGGTAACCTAGTAACATTATTTTTTACCATTTCCCATCTAGCTCTAGCTACAGATTCTGATATATCTAGCGTAATAGGTGGAGAAGACATAAATTCTCTAGCCTTATTTTCTGGAATTTGTTTAGAATCTAGTAAATATTTTAATACCGTTTCTCTTGTTATTAGTCCAGTCAGTTCTCTTGATGAATTAACTAACGGAATAGCTCTAGCTTTACTTGTATAGAATTTAGCTACAACTTTTCCAAAATCATCGTTTTCAGCCAAGGATACCGTAGGAGAGGCTAGACTTAAAACTCTAGTCTCTAGACTTACTCTTCTTTTTAAAAGGTCTTTATCAGTAAGCATTGCTATAAGTTTCTTATCTTTTATAACTGGGACTACCCATTGATTTTCTTCCTTCATTTTATTAAGGATTTCACCTAGCTTGCTATTTATTGTAGCCACAACTTTAGGTTCTATGGCCAGGTCAGTTAGAGTCAAGTTCTCACGTGTAATATTTTATAATGAGAATTATTAAAAATATCTAATAGGAATAAGCTTTGCACAAGACAGCATTTGTTTGGGATGATAAATATCTATTATACTCATTTCCAGGTGAGCATCCATTTAAACCTCTTAGGGAGAGTATGGCAAAAAAATTAATGGAAGAAAGAGGTTTCTTTCACGAGATAGATTTAGTAAAACCATCAAGGATAGACGAAAATATACTACTTAAAGTTCATGATAAAAATTATGTAGATTTTGTAAAAGCTATGAGTGAAAAAGGTTCGGGTTATTTAGATTCTGGAGACACACCTGTATTTAAGGGAATTTTCGAAGCTGCTTTAATAAGAGTAGCAGGTACATTAAAAGCTTTGGAATTGTTAAATAGTTATGATCATGCGATTAATATAGGTGGAGGATTTCATCACGCTAAGAGAAACTCTGCAGAAGGATTTTGTGTTTTTAATGATGTAGCATTAGCAGCTAAAATAGCTGAAGAAAAATATGATAAAATAGCAATAGTAGATATAGATGGACATCATGGTGATGGAACACAAGAAATTTTATATGCAGATCCTAAAACCCTTAAAATCTCATTACATATGTATCATAGAAACTTTTTCCCTGGTAGTGGAAATATGGAAGAAATTGGAGAAGGTGATGGAAAAGGCTTGACGGTGAATATTCCATTACCTCCAGGTACTGCAGATGACGCGTATATTGAAGCATTTAACGAGATTGCTGTTAAAAAAATTCAGAAATTCTCGCCAAATCTCATTATCTTGGTAGAAGGAGGAGATTCTCATTTTGATGATCCTTTAGTTGAATTAAAATTGACAACTTTAGGTTATTTACAGATAGTAAAAGAAGTGCATAGACTAGCTCATGAATATTCTAATGGTAAATTATTACTTTTAGGAGTAGGAGGATATAACTATGACGCTACTGCGAGAATATGGACAGTTTCTACGGCAGAGATAGCTAACATAAAATCTCCAGACGTAGACGTTCTTAATGATTGCTGCTATACATCAAGTACTCCTTTTGTAATAAATAAAGTACATGATATAATAAATAAGTTAAAAGAAATTCATGGGTTAGTCAATTAAAATCATTGAAGACGCTTTTCTAGCTTTTTCTTTAGCTTCGTCTACGTTATTGCCTGTAGCTAACACTACTCCCATTCTTCTCTTTTCGTAGCTAGACGGTTTTCCAAAAAGTCTTATTTGAACTCCTGGAATTTTTAGAGCCTTATCTATATTGAGATATTTAGGAGCCCACTCTTCTTTTTGAGCCAAGATTACATGAGATGCTGCTGGACTCACTAATTTAACTTCTGGAGTAGGTAAGCCTAAAGCGCTTCGTATATGAACCTGAAATTCATTTATATCTTGACTAACTAGTGTTACTAACCCTGTATCATGAGGTCTTGGTGCTACTTCACTAAAAAGAACTCTATTCCCTGAAACTATAATTTCTACTCCATATATTCCTATTCCTCCTAAAGCGTCAACAACTCTTAATGCATAATCTTTTGACCTATTTAATATATCTTCATTTACATTAGCTGGTTGCCATGATTCTACATAGTAGTAACTAGGCCTTTTATGTTCTATAGCTGGGAAAGTATTCATAACAATTCCGCTATCATCTATATATCTATAAGTTAGGATAGTAAGTTCAGTATCTATTTTAACGTATTCCTCTACTATTACTCTTCTACTTTTTCCTCTAGCGTGAGAAATAGACTCTTTGAAAGCTCCTTCTACTTCTTCTTCATTGTTTATGAGAGCATGTCCATGTCCGCTTGAACTCATTTCTGGCTTTATTAAACATGGATATCCTATATCTTTACAAATTCTTTTTATTTCATCTGGACTTTCTGCAAATGCATAGTTAGTAGTTGGTACTTTTACTTTTTCTGCAGCTAATTGTCTTAAATCCATTCTATTCATACATATTTTAACCGCATTAGCATTGGGTATTATTCTAAATCCAGAATCTTCCAAATCAATTAACGCATCAGTATTTATAGCCTCTATTTCAGCTATTACTGCATCAGGATTTTCTCTTCTTACGACTGATTTTATTGCATCTTTATTCATCATGTCTATAACATATTTCTTATTAGCTACATGCATAGCTGGAGCCAAATCATATCTATCTACCGCAGTTACTTCTATTCCCATTCTTTGGGCTTCTACTGCCATTTCTTTACCTAGTTCCCCACTTCCTAACAATAGAACTTTATTACCACCTTCTAGAAGTGGTGTTCCTATCTGCATGAATGAAATAACTTGAATAAGTTAAAAAATATATATGCTTTCGAGTTTTTCTTTATTTGTTCAAGTAAAAATCTATACGTTTGGTTAGTCTTTCTATATCTAGAACGCAATTATTTACACATTGCCAAAATTTCGGCACTCTACAATTTCCAGAGAAAGGGATAGCTACAATACCATATTTAAAATAGCGCGAGTATGTTTCTATTTGATGATAATTATATTCCCCAACCTTTGCCTCTATAATCACCTTATTATTTACTAGAAAATCTGGTATATTGAAATTCCTAGAATTGGTTAATTTGCTCAAAGATTTAAAAATATTTGGATGTTTTACTATGTTATATTTGCCTTTTAGTCTTTCATAAATAAAATCCTCAAACGACGTGCCTAGTATCTGCAATAAACGTAGTCTACGCTCTTCCTCGGGATAAACAAGAGCAGGTAGAATATTTATTTTTTCTATTTTATTTATTTTTTCTATTAATTTGGCATCATCATTTGATAATAAAAATGAAACTTTATTTGTATCAATTTCTTCGCCATTTTTATACATAATTTTAACTAACTCTCCATCTACAAACGCTACTATATTACCTTTAGGATCATGGATAAGTTTCCCATCTTTTAGTGAAAAACTGAAAAGCCTCACCAGTTTTATAAGGTATGTCTATATTTAAAAAGTGTGATACTGACACTTACTGATGTTTTATGGGGCTCTCTATTAATAGTTTGGGTAGCAGTTGTTACACTTTATATTTCAAAAATATTTGCAAAAAAGTTCAACATATATGTTGCAAGGAAAGTTATTCATATGATGGGAGGTGGCGTTGTAGCAATTTTAAGCCCTTTTCTACTTTCTTCTCCTCTAATACCCATATTATCTGCATATCTACTAACAGTTTATTTATTAATTCATAGAAAAGAAGGAAAAATGTTATCGTGGTTTCAAGACAAACAGGATATTGGAGAGATTTATTTTACTTTTTCATTTGGAACAGTTTTGCTTTTGTCATGGATACTTCAGCCAACTTTTTGGTCTATAAATAGTAAATTCTTATATGTGGCTCTATTGCCTCTATTTTATATGTCATTTGGAGACGGTGTTACAGGAATAATAAGGAATTATGTATACAAAAAGCGTGTTAAGGGATTTTGGGGCTCATTAGGAATGCTTATCATTTCTTCTTCTTTAGGCTTTGTCTTTCTTTCTATTCCAGGTTTAATTTCAGGTATATTAGCTACATTTCTAGAAAGAATAAAGAAAATAGACGATAATCTAACTGTATCTTTAGTATCATTTCTATTTCTCTATATCGTTATAAAGTTTTTTTAATTTAAGAAATTCTTCCTGATTAAATATTTTTATTCTTAAGTCTGTGGTGTTTATAACTATTATACCATCTATCTTTGCTTCTTTTAATGAACTCAAATTGACATCCAAACTCTTGTGGTACTTTCTTATTAGAGACATTATTTCTCTTATTTCTTCTTCACTTCTTTCAAACGACGATTTTAAAAACATGTTAGGTACGGGAGGAATGTAGAAAGAAGGCACTGCTATAAAAAACTCTTTTGCTATATTGCTATACCTTGCTATTTTAAGTGCAGTTCTACTCCTTAGAAATTCTTCTTGGCTATTAGCAAAGTTTGGTGGGACAAATCCAGTTTCTACTTCTATCCCAATATCTATTCCTTTAATCCCGTAAACATCCATTATTTTTCCAGAATTTTCATATTCAACTGTAGTCCTAAATCCATTTTTTATCAAGAATGCTGCTGTTATTAACTCTAATGTTGAGTGCCCGGTATTTATGAAACCTAGCTTATGAAACTCGATAAGCTTATTGAAGATGTCCTCTATGTCTATTATACCGTAACGAGTTAATATCTTATTTTTTACATTTTGTAAATCTTTTATAAAGTTCCTATTTTTCATAATCCCACTCTCAGTGTGGGGAAACGCTCTTCACTGCTCAGAAAACCGTCACGTCATCACTGCTACATAATTTTAACATCTCTGGATTAAAACTATTTTTATGATAAGTTGGCTTCTTGGGTCTCAAGCTCCTCCTTGGTATTATTTAAGGGATATATTTTCAGATTATCGTAATGCAGGAATATATATAAATAATAAAAATGAAATAGAGATAATTAAAGTAAGTGATTTGGATGATTTTTTCATTCCTACATCTGTCCTATTACATGCAAAATACTTAAAAGAATTAAAACCTTATTATATAAAATTAGAAAAATATGTAGCCTTTCCTATTTTTGATATTAACGCTATAAAAATATTGATTCAAGGAAAAGGTTGGAGATCTATAGAATATTATTATTGTGACAATTTTATAGGTGGTTGGGTATTATATGATTGCACTAATTGTGAAGAGAAGCAAATGCTTCATCTTCAAGTTTCAAGAGACTTAGGTACTGAAGATCTTGTAAAAGCTCATCTAAAAATTTATAATTCATGAGCTTCTCTTCCTAATTCAAAGTTTTTTATCCCTCTAAATCTATCTAAGAGGTATTCCTTGTTTTCATAACCATTTTCTATCATATCTACAAGTAAAGACGCTATTCCAGGTCCTATTTCAGCTCCATATCCATTAAACCCACCTATATAAAACAGATTATCCAACAGTCGTCCATAAGCAGGTCTCATATCAGGGGTTCCTTCACAAAATTCACCAGAAGTATAAATATGTCTTAGATTACCTAGTCTTTCTTGAGCTTTTGTAATAACTTCCAATGGATTCACATTGATCTTAGTACCAGGTTTTGCTTCTATTGTTTTACCATCACCTACTATAGCAGTTTTTAATCCTATGCCAAGAAATGGTCTAGAATAGAACTCTTTCTCGTAATCATAAATAAAAATGTTATCCAGAATTTTATTCCTTGTAATTACTAATGATGCCCAGCAATAGTAACTTTTAGAAATTACGTTAAACAATAAATTATTCCATGGACCACTGGCTAAAATAAATATATCAGCATCTATTTTCTTATTATTTACAAGAACTTCCACGTTGTTACCCTTTTGTGATATAAAAGCCTTTTCTTTAACTATGGGTATAGAATCTATCATTCGTTTTACATAGACTAGTCTATCTCCATGTTCTGCTACTATTCCTTCAGTATTTAACCAGTCTATTTTATCTTTCTCAATTTTAACGCCAACTTGAGACCATAAATCTATTAGTTTTGCATCTATCTTCCCTATTGTGATTGATTTGAACTCCTTTAAAGGAATTTTATTTTCTATGTAAAAATCTAGACTTTTCTTAGCTATTATTACATCGCTGTCTTTTAAAAGCAATGAATGGATTAATGTCATAAATATTTTTCTAATTCTGGGATCTATCACAAATACTTCGTGATGTTTTTTCTTTAATTGAATATATAAGGAACTTCCTGCTATTCCTCCACCTATTATTACTATTTTCAACAAAACTCTTAGAATTGCTATATGTCTTATAAAATTATAGTTAATGGAAAGTTCAGATGATGATTCACTTGTATACACAAATATCCATAGAAATATTATAATTCAACTAATAAAATGTTTTAATAGAAGAATATTAATTTTCAAGATATTCTGCTAAAAATATCTAATAATTTTTACAATAATCATGAACACGAATATACTCGAAAACAAATTTCTTAATTATATTTAGAGAGATCAAGATATAGATGAATTATTAAACAAAACTTTGTCTGGGTGAAAGATAACGGTAACCGAAGGTTATTTTATAAAATATAAAGACGTTATATGGTCTGTAAAAGGATGCTTCCATCCTGACGGTTATGCGATAGCTGTTCCTAGATATTATAAGAACAAAAAAATTAAGAGAATGAAGGAATCTATGGATATTGTACAGCAGAAATTCCCATATTTATTAAAATATTATGACGAAATAGGATTTCGAGTTCCTGCAGTTCCATTAGATGAGAGTATTATATTAGATCCTTTTTCTTTTAATCCTTATGGAGTTCTTAGAGACTTTTCCTTATTTTTTAGGAACGTAGGAATAACAGGGAGTTATTTATATGAAGGAGATGGGAATGATATTGATTTATTGAGTTTTGATGAGAATAATTATAAAATATTAAGGCTATTAAGACAACAAGGAATTACTTCGCCTCTAGAGTCTATAAATTCAGAGGAAGTAGAAGGTTTAGACTCTAGAGACTTCCTAAATCTAAAGAAATTCAGAGTATTAGAAGGATTCTTTAAAGGGATTCCTTATACTTTTAAAATAGTGAGATGTGAAGATTTTGGAAAAGTAATGAAAATGGAAGAATTTAGTGGGACTCTAGAAATAAAAAATGCTATAAAACCCTATTCTATTCCAGTTAAATATTATACAGATAATTTCGTATTAACTAGTTTTAGAACAAGATATACAGAATTAGAAGAAGGGAAAAAAATTTTTGTAAAGGGAAAAGTACTGAGGAGAGATATATTTAATGATTTAGATTTAGACATAGCAGAGGAAGTTAAGATACTATCCTAGCGTATTAATAACTATTATTAAGCATTATTAGAATCTATTATTATGAATTCACACGAACTACATAGGGAATTAGCACCAAAGATATTGAATTTTTTTGTAATTACCATAAGCACATCTAGATACGAAAAAATGATAAAAAAGGAGCCAGTAGTAGACGAGTCTGGTGATGCAATAAAGCAAGAAATAATTACTGCAGGACACAAGATACTAGGATATGATTTAGTTCCAGATAACAAAATAAAAATACTTAAAGCTTTCTTAAATGCAGTAGATAATGAAAATGTAGATGTAATAGTTTCAACAGGCGGAACTGGGTACTCTCCATCTGATACTACAGTAGAGACTTTACGAAAGATTTTTGATAGAGAAGTAGAAGGTTTTAGTGACGTTTTTAGAATGCTCAGCTATAATGATCCAAAAGTAAAGTCAGCTGCATATTTAACTAAAGCATCTGCTGGAATAATTAATAGTAAAGTAATATATCTCTTACCTGGTTCCCCAAGTGCAGTAACTTTGGCAATGAAAGAATTAATTATACCAGAAGTTTCGCATCTGGTATATATAGTACGCTCTAAGTAGCAAATAGCTTTTCTATTCCTTTAACTATGTGATCTCTAATATTTTTATCTAGATCTATATATTTATCATTATTTAAATAAAATAGAAGTAGCTCGTCTTTAGATCTACTACTAAGAAAGTTTTCAATTAGATCTGTAAAGGCCTCATTTTTAACATTATCGTCAATATCAGTATACCATTCTAAATCTTTAAATAGTTCATTAAGGCTTCCTAGATAAGATATAAAATCTTTATAAAATTTATCTGAAATAGAATAGTCTATTTGAACATTGAATAAATCTAAAATATTTTTTATCCCTAACCTTCTTGCAGCTAGTGGACATAGACTTATATCGGCATTAGGATTTTTCTTACCATAACCCTCGTTATTGACTTCATTAAGAAATTCATAGCTGCATGTTTTATCTGCATTTTTAAAATTAGCATCATAAAAACACGGTACATGAACCTTCATTTTTTCTAGTTTATTCTTGATCTCTTTTTCAAGTAATTGGTATATGAACGTAACGTCAATTATTTTCACATTTTGGAGAGAACTTAAAAAGTGAAATTCTTCTGGAGTAAGCGTAATTATTTCGTCTATATATTTTATTCTTTCCTTAATATCATTATTAAATTCGGATTTTATTAATTCTGCATACGAAAGATCTAATGTAATTATGCCTACTTTTATTCCCATTGAATCAAGTATTTTGAATGCCTTAATTGCAAATTCTTTTAGATCTTTAGAAATAACTGTTAAAACTATTACTCTTCTAGAAAAAAGATTTATGTTAATACCAAGTTTAGTTTCTGGAAATTTGGCACTTTTAATAAGATCTAAAACTATACTAAGATCTACTGGACATACGTTTGTGCATTTACCACACATATGACAATTAGACACTTCTTTTTCCTTGCTAAAGGAAGACAATACGTAAAATCCTAATGGTGAAAATACACTAGAATCTCTCTGATCTTTATGCGGGCAAACTTCAGTGCATTTTCCGCATAATATACAGCCATTAAAAAGTATCTTATCATTAACATCCGAATATACAGTAGTATTTGGTAAGACTAACGGATTTTGTGAAAAAGCATAATAGTATACTTCATTTTTCCTGAAATGGAAATAAACTAAATCTGATCTCGAGAAAACTGAAGGTTCAAAAGAGACTAAAGTTATGTAGCCAGCATATCTGAATTTATGTTTTCTTATATCTTCATAAGGTGGTTTACTATCCTGGAAATTATCGATGAATTTTTTTACTAATACTTCTCTCGTTTTTGTATATGATACAAATACCTTGGCTTTATTGTTTTCTTTAATCAGTGTTACATCTCTAAAAACAGGGAAATCAGAAATAAACCATTTTTTAACTAGATTTGCTAGATATAGGAAGTCTCCTTCAAGATACTTGTAACACATTTCCTTATTTTCCTTATTTATTAGTACTGCAGATATTATTCCACCTTTGTATTTTCCCTCATATTTTTGGCCATCTATATAAGCCTCAACTTCTACTCTATCCTTAATGTATCCAAACTCATTAAATCCAAAACATGCGTCATTAAAAGATACTGAACCACCCACAGTAAAATCTCTTATACAAAAAATTTCTGGATTATAATTAATTATTTCTTTCCATTTAGTTCCAGGCATCACTTTAATTTTGTCTCCTAGATCTTCTACTCCTTTAAACTCGGTCAAATCAGCTATTTTGTTTCCCTGAAGTCCTCTTATAAATTCATATCTAGGAGTAAAATCTCTTAAGTTTTGTAAATCGTCTTCCTTACGTACTTTAATAATAACCTCTGGAGGATTTACCTTAACAGTAGGGGATAATGCTGAAAATAGAAATTTTTCCATCGTAACATCACATGATTTTTGAAGATTTTAATTCTATTTAATACTTATCTTATACTCTCTCCCCAAAATTCTTCGTCTTTGCTCCTTGTACCTTTCATTACTTCAGATATCAGTCTTAAGGATTTTCTTCTAGAAAGAACCTTATTATTATTCCCACAATAAGGATCATAAATGCATTTTGGGCAACCATCTTCACAATCACATTTTCCTACAATATCTAGGGCTACCTCATATGCGTCCTCTAATCTATCATAAAGTAATTTAGAGACACCGCTTCCACCAACTATTGAATCATAAATTACTACGTGCCCACTAGGATAACTTATACCAGATAAATCAGTGAGCGAAGCTCCAGCTACAACTCTTCCTGCTGAAATAAGTACATGTTCAGTAGCATGATACGCTTCCATTCCATCCATTAATGTGAATTCATCTAATATGGGATGTTTTATTATAAGACCTTTTGTTCTATATGAATAAGATATTGGATTTTCAAATTTAAATTCAGCAGAACTCTTATCTTTTTTTGAATAAAAATCATGTACTGTATATCCTTCTACTGACACTTTTACCATTACTTCTCCATATTTAACTGGGAGTCCAAATACGTTTCTATTTTCTATTTCATTAAATTCTTTTAAGTCTACTGAGTATAATGGCTTGGTATAATAAGGTAGATTATCACTAGTTTTCTTAACAGTAGCAATCATTTTTTTGAGATCAAGATTATCTACTATATAATTTCTCTTAGATGCAATATAAACTGCGTTAGGATATAAATCGTATAATGCTATAGGTAATTCTCTCTCACCTATTTTTTTATCATCATTATAAATCTTTACTATAGGACCTGAGCTTCTTAGTGAAGATTCTAAAACAAATTTTCTTGTTTCTTTAGTAGCGTAAGCTATCCCATTTACAATCCTTATGACGTTATTCTTTTCAAGTTCTTTACAAGCTTTTTGCCATAGATTAGGTAATTCTTTAATTTTTACCATATATTTCTCAAGAATGTATGCTGCTGTATGAACTTTAACTACCTCAATGTTTGATGTATCAAACGGTATAGGAGTTAGTTTTCTTGCAAAGAACTCTTTCGGTTTTCTTAAGAAATATGAATCTATGGGATCATCACTTAATATTGTAAACACGTACCCTGCTACATTTCTTCTTCCTGCTCTTCCTGCCCTTTGTAAATACTTTGGATAACTTGGTGGATTTTCTGCCATTATTACAGCGTCTATATTGCCTATGTCAATACCTAATTCGAGAGTAGGCGTAGCAACTACTCCATTTATTTTACCTTGTCTAAGGCCTTGCTCAACTTTTAATCTCTCTTCTGGTAAAATACCAGCTCTATGAACTTCTAGATCTGCGCCAAATCTTTGAGCTATTTTAGCAGTAACCTCAGCCATCTGTTGAGAGTCAGTAAAAATAAGTATCTTTAAGCCTAGTTTAATGAGGATAGCAGCTAAATAAGCTGAGAGAGTCCACCTACTTACACCATTAGAGTTTATTAAGACGTGAAATGCCATTCCTTTTCTTCTACTACTACCATATATTATTTCTCCTTGTTCTCCAAACATAGCCTCAAACATATAAGGCGAGGCGCCTATAGTAGCGCTAGAAGATATAATATGAATTTTATTATTGATATCTCTTAGTCTATCTATTATCATTCTTAAATGTGAGCCTAATACACCTTCATAAACATGAATTTCATCAAATACAAAATGATCAGCTTGTCGTATAGTTTCACTAAATCTTCTGCTCATAGCTAAACCAAAATGCAACATGTCTGGATTAGTTATCAGAATCTCTGGGGGATCTTCATATATTCTATTTCTTTCTATTCTAGGCGTGTCTCCATCGATAACCCCTACCCTTATTGGCAAATTTTTTATAAGTTTACAAATTCTATTTAGTTGATCTCTAGCTAATGCCTTTGTAGGATAAATTAATATACTTTTTTCGCCATTTATTGCAAAGTTTAATATTGGTATTAGAAATGCTTCTGTTTTTCCAGTTCCAGTACCAGAAATTATTAATATATTTCTTCTGTCTAGAATTTTATTTATAGCTTCTTCTTGGTATTTATATACTTTTTCAATTCCTATATTTTTTAACGATTTTTTAATTTTCTCATTTATATTTAGATTATCTACAGTAGATCCCAGATCTGGTTCAAAGGCTGTTTCAGTATAAATATGAGTGATTTCAGCGTTAAACAAATTTAATCTTTCCTTGACGTTCTCCAAAATATCCATATATTTATTAAGATGGTATTAGAAGAAAATAACTATGTCTGAGATATTGGATAATGAAGGTGATTTAAGTACATTCCTTGAAGCTCAAGAAAAATTGAGAACGCAAAAACTTGAGATAGTAATACCAGAAAGATTATTGGAAGAATCTCCTTATATTAGCAAAAAATACGGTTATTCAATAATAGATGGAGAAGATTTACCTAATGGATACATTAAATTAACTTTAGTATATAGAAGATAACGTTAAAACCTCACTTTTTACGCTTTAAAAGATAAAATTGTGTAGCGTAAGTGGAGTAATTATTTTTGATAATTCTAATTTTGATAAAATAGAGAAGAAATTTGCTCAAATAATGAAAAAGGCTGAGGATAGAGGTAGAGATAGTTTTGGAATAGTAGCTATAGAAAAAGATGGAAATGTGAGATCAATTAGATCCTTAGGAAAGCCTTCAGATTATGAAGAGAAACTATATGGAATATTTAATGAGAACACTAACGTTGTAATAGCTAATAATAGAGCCGAACCTACTACTGAATACATTAATAAGAAATCTGAAAAAGATATCCAGCCTTTTGAAGGAGGGAGATATGTTGTTTCTCATAACGGGATAATAGCTAATGATAATGAAATAGAAAGGAAATATGGTATACATAGACAAACTAAAATTGACTCTGCTATTATTCCTCCATTTTTAGATAAATTATGGGATGGTAGTCTTGAAAGTTTAAGAAAATCTCTTTCCGAAATTAAGGGAAGTTTTGCTTTTATATTAGGAGACAAAAAAAGACCCGATAGAATATTTGCAGTACAGAATTTTAAGCCAATCTATATGGCTTATGATTTTTCATTAAAAGCAGCATTTTTCTCGTCATTAGATGATTATTTTGACGTAAAGCCTTTTGATCCAGTTAATGTAAAAAAGTTAGATCCATACAGTATAGTAGAGATAACAAAAGATATGAAGATTAATCAAATACCTTTAATTTCAAAGTTAAGTAAAAGAGCGTTAGTAATAGCTAGTGGAGGTCTAGATTCAACTGTAGCTGCTACAAAATTGATAAGAGATGGATATGATGTAACTCTTATACATTTTAACTATAATCACAAAGCTGAGGAAAAGGAAAGAGAAGCAGTAAGAAAAATTTCCGAATACCTTAATGTAAAATTGATTGAAATGGATACTAATATATTTAAGATTATAGGTCATACGTCCCTTTTAAAAAATGGTGGCGAAATAATTAAGGATAGAATGGGAGAAGAAGGAGCAGAATTTGCTCATGAGTGGGTTCCTGCTAGGAATTCAATCTTCATGACAATAGCTCTTGGCATAGCTGAAGCTGAAGGTTATGATGCAGTAGCTACTGGTATAAATTTAGAGGAATCTGGAGCTTATCCTGATAATGAAATGGAATTTATAAGGTTATTTGATAAATTATCTCCTTATGTAACTGGTCCAAATAAGAAAATTGACATACTTATGCCAGTAGGTAATCTAGTAAAACATGAGATTGTTAAGCTTGGTGTCGAAATCGGTGCCCCTCTTCATTTAACGTGGAGTTGCTATGAAGGTGGAAATAAACATTGTGGAAGATGCGGTCCATGTTATATGAGAAAAACAGCGTTTAAAATAAATGGCTTAAAGGATCCTGTAGAATATGAAAGTTAGATTAGTTTAACATTTATAGTTTTTTTACCTTCAACCTTTATTTTATCTCCTTTACTGATCTTTAACGGACCTATAAAGGCTCCTAAAGAAATATATCCATTCATATCAGATTTTATTAGATCTTTTATAGAATATGAAGGACCTCCTTCTGCAGTGAATTTATCGTTTATAGATAATTTAAATATACCAAACGGTGGTTCAATCTCTTTTCCTACATAGAGTCTACCTGCAAAAGCATCGTCTGCTATTATATACTCTTGTGACAGATCCCATGTATTAAATCTCGTAGCAGGTAGCTCTAGTCCTAAGAAAGTTTTTTCCAATCTTCCATTTTTTACAAGTGCTATTATTTCCACTTCTAGTTTATGGGTTGGGAACCATAATTCAACATTATCAAAAGTTATCATTTTCTTGGTCAATATGCCTATGACTCCACCTTTAGCTATTTTATATCCTCCAAATCCTTCGTAAGAAACTAACATATTACTAAACTCTTTCCCTATATCTTTAGCTTCTTCTTGAGTTAAAGGAAAAGGCTCAATAGTTTTTCTTTCTTTATAAGCTTCGAACAGAAGTTCGGCTTTATTCATACCACTCATACTCAAACTTAATAATTTAGTTAAATAAAATAATTGCATGATAGCGTGTACGAGAGACTGTTATGATACATGTATTTTCGACAATAAGTATAAACCTTTGAATATTTTTCCCATAAATGGTTTTACTTGCTCAAGAGGAATTATGGATATAAAAAGAAATTCTATTAATAGGATAGAGTACCCTATTATTGATGGCAAAGAAGTTTCTTTACATACAGCAATTGAGCAAATAGCGAGAGTGATTAAAGGAGTAGAAGATAAAAGCAAAATTTTGCACATAGATTATGATGGTAACCAAGGTCTTTTAACTTGGTATTATCCTTCAAGATTATGGAATGTTATAGGAGCTTCTACTACAGACTATTCAATATGTAGTCTAGAGGGACATGAGGCAATAAAACAAATATATGGAACAAGTTTTGGTGCATTGCCTGAGGATTTTCTCAAATTTAATACGGTAGTATTTTGGGGAAGCGAGTCTGCAATAAGTTTTATTCATGGTTGGAAAATTTTGAAGAATAAATTTAAAGTCACAATAGATGTTAGACTAAGTGAAACAGCAAGAAGAAGTGACAAATATTATATTATAAAACCTGGATCAGATGTCTTTTTAGCAATAGGTATTCTTAAATTCTTATTAAAAAATAAGAAAATTGAAAATATTAAGAACTTGGATTTATATAATGTTAGTGATATAAGTCAAATAACAGGTATTTCAGAAGATAAAATTGAGGAATTAGCCAATTTTTATTCAGAAACTAAACCTTTAACAATTATAGGTTTTGCGTTAGGAAGGTCATTAAATGGAGGAAATGCTATAAGTACAATCTCTCTTATACCATATTTGCTAGGAATTCAACATGGATTTTTTTATTCTAATAGTCAAGGCTGGGGAATAGATTTTGATTATCTTAGGGGTCTTCACTTAGCTAGGCCAAGTAAAATAGTAAGCATGGCTGAAATAGGTGATAAAATAGATGAATTCCAAGTAATATTTGTATGGAATTCTAATCCTATAGTCTCTCTGCCTGGAGGAAATAAGATAGTCGAAAAAGTGAGAGAAGGTAAAGTTATTTTAATAGTTCATGATCCTTTTTGGTCAGAAACTGCAAAAATAGCTAACATAGTCATACCAGCATCTACTTTTTTGGAAAAAGAAGACGTAGTGTATAGTTATTGGCATCAATATCTAGTTTATAATGAACCTATTTTACCTAAAAAAGGAATCACAGAAATAGAATTTATTAATTTATTATCAAAAGAACTTAATATTCAACATAGTTTGCTTGAAGAGTCTCCTTGGAATGCTGTAGATTATTCTTTAAGAAAAACTGGTATTACTGTAGATTTATTAAAAAAGGAGAAAATAACGAAAATAACTCCTAAGATTACTTATAATGTTAAAGTAACCATTCCTCATCCTAATGAGTTGATAAAGCCAAGTGGAGATTTCATAGTATATTCTGCCCATCCTAATTATACTAATAGCCAATTTAAGGAAGTATATGGGGCAAAAACTGCGGTTATATATAATTCTAGTTTTGAAGGATATGGTTATATAACTTCTACATCAGGAAAATTAAAGGTACGATTTAAAAAAGATAATAAAATACCGTCTGGAGTATATTTTGTGTTTAAAAATTCATTATTAACTGATGAAGGGATATCAATAAACTCTATTATTCCGTCAAACAAAGGAAAATACGGAGGACCGTTACTTAACGTTAATTTAAAAATAGATTTTCTTAAAAATTAATAGAATAGTTTATTAGCTTTGTTTTTTGGCTTAAACCGAATATAGTTTGATAAATAGAGATACTAGATGGATGTTCTCAGCTTTATTTTTTGGTATAGTTAATGGTCCATTATCAACATTAGTTAGTTTAGAGATACTTAATTTAGGAGGAAACGCAATAGATGTAGCTTACGCTATAACATCAGCAAATGTAGTTCTTATACCAGCATCCATGTTTTGGGGAATTATTGCAGATAGATATCACTTAAGGAACATAATAATTCTAGGATTTTCGTTATCAACCTTATTTTTATCATTAATGTACTTTACGTATTCTATACCTCTTTTGACTCTATCTTATTCAATATTTACTTTCTTTAGTGTTGCTTATAGTACTCCAATGAATCTACTAGTTATGGAAACTAGTGAGAAAAGTAAATGGGCATATAATTTTTCAAGACTCTCAATGTTATCTTCTATAGGTTCTTTAATAGGTCTTATTTTATCCACATTATTAGTTGCAATAATAAGGATATTTCAAGTCTATCTTTTTTTAACAATATTTGGAATAATGGCTTTAGGTTCTTCAGTTCTTTATACACCTAAGACTATTATAGGAATAGAAAGGACTAGTATGCTACACCATAAGGAGTCATTTTTAACTAGATTAAAAATGATACCGCTTATTTTTCTTCATTTTCCTTCAGTTCATAGTTTCAAGATGTTTAAATTATCAAGATTATTACGAAAACCTATAAATTATCTTCCTTTGCTTTATCTAGCTATATTTATATTTTATATATCTAGTGGTTTATTTAATACAGTATATCCAGTTAGCCTTTATCAAGGAAATTTGTCTAAATCTGAAGTATTAGGTATAATAACTGAAGGTATGTTAGCGCAAATAGTTACTTTCCACTTTACCGGTAAATTATTAGAAAAAATCGACGAAAGAGAAGCTGCCTCTAAAGCTTTACTTTTAAGGGGAGGAAGTTACATAATTTTGGGTATAGTTACTTTATTCCCTAGTCTTCTCCTTGGTGCAGGAGCAATTTTTTATCCATTAGCAGCAGGTTTGGCATTTTCTACGTATTACTCGGCATCGAATACATTAATTTTTAAGGCAGTTGGAGGTAGAAGACAAGGTACTACATTAGGAGTATATAGTACATTAGTTGGAATAGCAATGTTTATAGGTTCTTTATTGTCCGGATATATTTCGCATTATTATGGATTTATAACAGATTTTATTATTGCTGGTACATTATTATTTATATCTAGTTATATATTTAGATATATAGAGGAAGGTTAATTACGTTTTCTTCCTACCTCTAATAAAACCTATAACTCCTACTGCTATGCCTACAAATATTGTCACTAGGCCTAAAATACTAGCCAATTCGATCAGAGTAATATCGAGGGCGCTAATATATCCATAAGAATAATACAAGTTTTGAGAGGTAGTTTGATTATTAGTTATTTGCATTGTTCCTTCTAACGGTCTTATATAATAAATATAAGTATGATTCTCTATATTAGACTCAGACACATTGGAAGGTAATCCGCTAACTCTAAGAGGTAGATAAGAAGAGGTATTGTATATTAATACGAACATGCTATTATTATTTTTTCCGTTAAAATATATATTTGTAGACTCTCCAGGATTTAATGCTACTTCATGTGAATTTTTGATTATTTGCGACGAAATATAATTAGCTTGTTGATATGCTAAAAGAGGTGATAATACAAATACTAAAACGAGTCCTACTATGGCTATTATTATACCTATCTTAAGTAAAGTATGCATTAATATATTACATCTCGTGATTGTCTAAAATATTTTATCCTAGTTTTATGTATACTTCTGATTTATCTAATAATATTGATGCAGATAAATATATTGAAAAATATTTGGAAAAATAATAACAATTACTCATTTAATCTTTCAATTTAGTTAGCTTCTTTTTAAGACCATTTAAACACGCATTACAACATGCATAGTATATTTTTTTACCTCTTTTGTAAATAATAGGTTCAGATTCAATTTTTCCTCCACAATAATCACAATATAACGAAGTTCTAACAAATCTCTTTCCTAAGGAACGGGCTAATATTACATTTTTTGGTTTTATCTTTTCAAGTTCATTCTCTATTTCGTTTAGAGTATTGCTTCTAATTAGAGAAATGAAGTCTCCGGAAATAGTTTTATAGCATTCTGTAGATTTACACGAATCAGTTACAACAAATGCTACTAATTCTTTATCTTTAGCCTCTATAGTAAACTTAACTCCTTTTTTCCTTAAGGAATTTATTATTCTAGAAACTGTTACTCTGCTTAAACCTAGCTGTTTTGCTATTTTAGCTGCAGGCATTCTAGCGTCTTCCTTTAGTATCTGAAGAACTCTAAATTCTATGTCAGATAGTTTTATTTCGTTTGTTTCTTCAGACATTGATTATAAGTTACATAACGATATTAAAAGTCTAGAGTAAATTGACGAATAGATAATAATCAATAATATTTTATCTCGAATATATAACATTAAATTATGATAGATCCTGTATGTGGAATGGAAGTCGACGAAACTTCAATTTATAAGACTATGTATAAAGGTAAACTATACTATTTTTGTAGCAATGGATGTAAAAAGGCATTTGAAAAGGATCCTGAAAAATATTTAAGGGAAGGACCTAAAGGAATGCCGTAGTCTACTAAATCATGGGCAACAAATACTTTTGAATGTAATCAAAACTTTAGAATATCAAGGAATAATCTGTTTTCCAAGCTCTTTTTTTATTTTTTCGAAATTTTCCTTTTCAGTAATTATTACGCTTATAAAAAACTCATCTCCATAATTATATACTTTGTCTAATACTTTATCAATAATTTTAGATTTATCTTTGCATGATGCTTTTTCTATTCCTACAAGAAAGTATTGGTCTTCATTTACAAACAAGTAAGCTTCCCCGGTAATCTGCTTTAGTACTTTATAACCCTCATATATACCTTTTGAAACATTCATATTTAATTTATTTTGAGTTACATACTAAAAATTTTTATCGTTATAGTTCTGGTTACAGATATTTAGTGCTGGTTTGCCCTTGCGGTATATTCCCAAAAGTATCAGTAAATTTAAAAATTACTAGCATACCTGCATTTCTTACGAAATAAAACGAATTCATGAATTCGTTTGCAGTTAGATTCTCTGCTATTACAACTCGTGTTATTTGAATAATTTGGGGCACTTCCTGACCCATAGGCAAAAATATTACATCTAATCCCATTTTTAATATATCGTATTTAATTTCATTAATGAATTTTTTTCTATCAGAATCTTTTAATTCTTTCAATGCGTTTTGATGAGTGGGATGTACTCCTACTCCCATAGCTATAATATAGAAATTACTATTCTCTAGCGGTCTTACAATATCTACCACTGGTCCTCCTTGTGGTGGAGTCACACTTATGTGGAAAAATTCTTTAGCTTGAGGAGGAGTAAATATTGATAATCCTAATGACTGAATCCAGTTTTTTATTTCATTATCTAGATCCATAAATATTAACAGTTAGGTAAATTATTATATCTTATGGTCAATTTTCCTTCCTATACATAGAGAATTATTTGGAAATAATGATTTAACTCTATAAACTCTATACAATTCTATACCAAATCCATATTTTTTACATAAATAAAGTAATTCCCAAGGGTAAAATAGTCTATAAAACCTATAATATGGACTTCCATTAATTACTGTTTTTTTATAAATATGCCTTTTAAATAAATATCTAAACTGGGCTAGCCATACGGTAATAATTATTATACCATTATTTTTAAGAACTCTTTTTCCTTCAATTATGGCATTTTCTGGAGAACGTAAATGATGAATAGACGCTATATAAATTAACGTTCTGAAAGATTCGTTTCTGAATGGTAAAAACTCCATATCTCCTTGAACTAAATTTTCGCACCCTTTTTTTCTTGATTCTAAAAGTTGTTTTTCCGCTATATCAAGACAGATTACATAACCTTTTATGGCTGAACAGTTTTGTCCTGATCCACATCCTATATCTCCTGCTGGAAACTCGGTTACATGAATGTTTATAGGTTTTCTTCTATGTACTATATGTTCATAAGCTTCCTTTGTAAGCTCTTTTTCTTCCACAAGATTATATATCACTTGAGCATTTTTGATTTTAATGAGAATTCTAGTTTTACATGGAAAAGGATCATCTCCAGACAAGATTAAGTGGCTTTCCAAACCATTAGAAGAATTTGGAGAAATTATAGTACCAGATTTTGATTATGAGGTAAAAGAAGGTGTAGAAAAAGCATTAAAGTATGACTTTGACTGTATAGCAGGTCATTCTAGAGGTGGTACAATAGCGCTAATGTCTAGTGCATTAACAGGCAAATGTTGCATTGCAGTTTCTGCGCCTTCTGATAGAGTAGAACAAATGAAATATCTATCATCTTTTCCTCAAGATAGCATACAATATAGAAATTACCTTGATTTATCCAAAATATCTATAGAAGATTTAAAAAAATATTCTCCAATCAACTATGCCGATAAGTTACATAATGTCCTTTTAATTCATGGAAAAAATGATAATATTGTATCTCCTACACATAGCATAAACTTATGCAATAAAATAAAGGAAAACGGCGGTAAATGTGAACTTTATCTAATTGAAATGAAACATTCTCCTCCAATGGATAAATACTCAGAACTTGCAGGTATTATAAAAAAATGGGTTAAAACTCAGATTTATTAACTCTGAGTTGTTACTAATTTTAATGCGAGACTCCTTCGGTTGGAAGAACGTAATAATATCAGGAATGGGAGTTTTTACAGATGGATATAATTTATATTCGATTTCACTAAGCTCATATTTTATTATACTAAGCATACATTTAACGAATTTAACTCTTGGATTACTTGTAGCTGGAAGTTACTATGGAGCAGCAATTTCTGCACTCTTCTTTGGAGTAGTTGCAGATAGGATAGGAAGAAAAAGAATGTATGGAATAGATGTAACTCTCATGGGTATTGGAGCTTTAATGCAGGCTTTTTCAGGGAACTTTGCTGAGCTATTTATTTCAAGGTTAATTTTAGGTATGGGTATTGGAGCAGATTATGTTCTTTCCCCAATTATAGTAGCAGAAAATTCATCTGCAAGAAATAGAGGTAAAATGATGGTTATTACGTTCGCTGTAATGTGGGGATTAGGTGCTGTTTTAGCTGCTTTTGTAGAGCAAGTAACGTTAATGCTAGCTCTTCCGGCTAGTCTTATCTGGAGAATTGTCTTAGGTTTCGGAGCTATTCCTGCTCTTTCAGTTATTTTACTTAGAAGGAGAATGTATGAGACAATTCTCTTCTTATCTAGAATAAAGCCAGATTATAAGGAAATTAATAGAATAGAGAAGGAAATAAAAAATAAGATATCTATCAATAAGGATACTTCGTCCTTTATATCAAGGCTAAGATCTTCTGTTTTACTTATTGCCATGTCCTCAATATTATGGTTATTATACGATGTTTATTCCTCAACTTTTGCTATATACGGTCCTATAACAATAGCCGAAAATTTAGGGCTAACTCCCATAATGTTTACATATGTAGCTCAGTTTATAGCCGGAATACCTGGACAATTAATTTGCATTTCTCTAATAGATAAAATTGGAAGAAAACCATTAATAGTAGTAGGTTATAGTGGAGTTGCATTTTGGTTATTTATGTACTCTTTGCTTTTATTAGATCCAACTTTATTTGGGGTCTCGCTAGTTAAAGGAGAATTAATAGGTTTTGCTGCAGAGTTAGGGTTTTCTTTCTATTTATTAAACTATTTATTTTCAGCTATGGGACCTGCATCAATTATAGGATCTGCAATGGTTGCGCCTGAATTAATACCAACAAAAATAAGAGGTACAGGACAAGCAATTAATGTGAGTATAGATAGGCTTGCGGCTGCATTAAATATAACTGCTTTTCCTACATTACTATTAAGCTTTGGCTTAGGTGCGGTCGTAGGAATATATGCATCTATAGCGTTAATATCTAGTCTAATTACATTAATCTTTATACCAGAAACTAAAGGAAAAAGCATAGAAATTATAGAGAAAAAGGAAATTGTAGATAAAAAAGAAACTGTTTCTTAAAAAAATATAAAGCCCAGATGCTTAAAAATATTTTTTGTCGAAGTTTAAACTTATGGAGCCGTTCTACTTCAAATCATATGATAGGATAGTTGGAGTCGCCCACGACGTTAATGAGTTGGAGAAGGAAATGGATAGGTTATCTAAAGAGGATATTGATTGTTTGGAGTATCATTTGAAGGAGGGTCATATAGTATCATGGTTGAATTACATAGGTGAGAGGGGTTTGGCTGAGATGTTGAAGGGCGTTAGCGATCCTAAGGAGGCTTTAGCTAGACTTAGAGAATATAAAGCACTAAAGGTAATACCTAGCTACCCAGACTATAAAGTAGGCCATGAGTATAAGGCTAGTTTTGGCAAAAGAAAATCCAAGAAAAGGTTCTGATTTTTTCTAAAAAGTCTTTTTTCTTAGATTCAGCATAGTTTTAGTTATAATGTTAATAAGAAAACCGGTAAGAATGCTGTCTGGAGTTAGTATAGTTTCTATAATGGTTCATCCTCATAGGTGTCCTCATGGTAAGTGTATTTTCTGCCCTGGAGGAGTTGAATATGATACTCCTCAGAGCTATTATGGTAGAGAGCCTACTCTAATGAGAGCGATAGAGAATAATTACGATCCTTATTATCAAGTTCAGTCTAGGTTAAGTCAATATATATCAAATGGGCATGTTCCTAGTAAGATTGAACTTATAATAATGGGAGGAACTTTTCTTTCTACTTCCATAGATTATCAAGATTGGTTTGTTACTAATGCGTTAGAAGCTATGAACAGATTTCCTGGAAGAAAAAAAGAAGGTTTTGTATACTTAGAGGATGCTCAAAATAGAAACGAGAAGTCTAATATAAGATGCGTTGGTATGACTATAGAAACTAAACCAGATTGGGGAAAAGAATGGCACGCTAATCAAATGTTAAGGCTAGGAGCTACTAAAGTTGAGCTAGGGATACAAACAATTTATGATGATGTACTTAAGATCAATAATAGGGGACATACGGTTAAGGATTCTATAGAATCAACTAGAATATTGAAAGATTCTGGTTTTAAAGTAGTATATCATATTATGTTAGGACTGCCAGGCTCTTCTCCAGATAAAGACTTAAATACTTTAAAAGAAATTTTTTCTAACCCAGACTTTAGGCCAGATATGTTAAAAATATATCCTACATTAGTTGTAGAAAGCGCTCCTTTAGTTGAATTATGGAAAAGGGGTAAATATACTCCATATGATACTGAAACATTAGTAGACATAATATCAGAAGCATATAGATATCTGCCTAGATGGGTAAGAGTAATGAGAATTCAAAGAGATATTCCAGCTAATATTATTCTAGCAGGCAATAAGAAAGGAAATTTGAGAGAATTAGTAGAAAAGGAAGTTGAAAGGAAAGGTATAAAGAATAATGATATACGGTATAGAGAAGTAGGATTAGCATGGCTTCATAGGGGAGTTATACCTTCTACGCCAAGGTTAATAAAAGAAAAATATGAAGCAAGTGGAGGAGTTGAGATTTTCATATCATTTGAAGACGATAAAGGAATTTTAATAGGATATCTTAGGCTAAGATACCCTAATAACCCTCATAGAGAGGAAATTAAGGGTTCTACTATAGTTAGAGAACTTCATGTTTATGGAATAGAGGTTCCAGTAGGAATGTGGGATGAAATAGGTTTCCAACATAAAGGTTATGGTTCAGCATTACTTGAGGAGGCTGAGAAAATATCTGCAGAAGAATTTGATGTTAAAAAGATTTCAGTACTTTCTGGAATAGGGGTTAGAGAATATTATAGAAACAAGGGATATGTTAAGGAAGGTCCTTATATGGTAAAATATCTTAATTAATTATATACGCTTTTATTCCCATTTTTCGTAGGGAAGAAACTAGATCTATATTAAATTTATCTCCATTTGTACAGAATATATAATTTTTATCTATTCCAGTTTTAAAAATGAATTCTATTACGTTTTTAGGACTTAACTGTATACCTTTTGCACATTCTGCACTATTAGTTAAGTTAATAATTATGGAATTTTCTGGTATTTTGTCAATAATCAGATCGTTTATATTAATAGATTTATTAGTATTTAAATCGACTTTTTCAACAGAATTTACAACACTCTGTATTGCATTGTCTAATTTCTTATCTATTTCTATAATCTCATTATAGCTTATCTTAATCTTAGGATGAAAAGAGAATATTGAGCAATACTCTGGTACTTTTTCTGAATACTCATATGTACCTATTTTTCTTGCTATTTTAGTTATTTCGTCCTTGTCGAAGCCAACTAATGGTCTTAACATTGGAAGAGAAATTTGATAATTTAGTGTTTTTATTGCAGGTAAGGTTTGAGTTGATACTTGTCCTAATGACTCTCCAGTCACTATAGCTTCATATCCCATCTTTTCGCTAATCTTTTCGGCTATTTTATATAAAGCTCTTTTGAATACTAGTGGCCATATTTTCTTATCCGTTTGAGTCATTATAGTTTTTGTTATTGCACTACAATCTGCAACGAATATTTTTGGAGTATATCCTTGACTCCATTCAACAAGTTTGTAAATTACATTTAAAACAGCATTTTTAGTTATTTCGCTTCCTAAATTGCAGTATAAGAAATCTACAGCTACACCTCTTTTCATTATCATCCACGAGGATACTGGAGAATCAATTCCTCCAGAAATTAGTGAAATTGCTATTCCTTCTGATCCTAATGGTAAACCTCCTGGTCCTTCAATAATATTATCGTAAAAATATGCTATATAATCTCTAATTTCAATATATAATTTTATTTCAGGATTATCTAAATCTACTTTTCCATCATGTTTTAATAGTACTTCTCCTACAAGCCTGGCCACGTCATATGAGGAAAAATTATGTTTTCCTACTCTTCTCACTATAACTGCAAATTTTTTCCTAATGACCTTATCTGCCCAAATTTCTACCGCTTTTTGAGCTATATCATTAATATTCTCAAAATGTAATTCTTCAGCAATACTTACGCTTTTTACACCAAAGACTTTTATTGAAGAGTTACTTAGGCACTCTACATTTCCATAAAGAAAGATTCTTCCTTGCTGTTTTTTTACTTCTGTTTTACCGCAATTATAAAATTTAGCTGAGGCTAATAAATTACTTATTAATGTATTTTCCATTTTATTTCTTGTTCCAGGTTTTTTAATTCCTATTTCATCGTATCTTACTATAAGTACTTTCATTAATTCTTTAATATGATTAGAAGATTAAACGATTATGCAGAACAACATAAGTAATTTAAATAAACGATAGCATAATTTACTTATGGAAATTATAGTTCCTAATGTAACTCCTTTCACTAAAGATAATAGAATTGATAAGGATAGACTAAAAGAGCATCTTGAAAATCTTATAGAAAAAGGTATAGACATAATCTTCATAAATGGAACTACAGGAATGGGTCCATCATTATCTGCAGAAGAAAAGAAGGAAATTTTAAATATATCATACGATGTAACTGGAAAAATAATTTTTCAATTAGGAGGTCTTAATTTAGACGATACATTAAATCTTTTACAATACTCTAGAGATTTTGATATAATAGGTGTAGCATCTTATTCTCCGTATTACTACCCTCAATTGCCTTCTAAGTGGGTTATTAGGTACTTTAAGACATTAGTAGAAAAATCTCCTCATCCAGTTTACGTATATAATTTTCCTGCAGCTACTGGTTTTGACATGAATTATGAGCTTATGAAACAAATAGACGGATTGGCAGGATTGAAAGATACTAATGATAATTTTGTTCATTCATTGCAATATAAAAGATTTCTTAATATAAAAGTCTATAACGGTAGTGATTATCTTACTGTACAATCATTAACTTATCTAGACGGGACAGTAACAGCTGGAGGAAATTATATGCCTGAACTTCTGTCGTTGCAGAAGAAACTTGTTTCCGAAGGTAAAATTAACGATGCTTTTGAAGTTCAAAAAACATACTATAAATTCCTTGATATAGCAAGAAAATATGGCCAAATGTCTGCTCATTATATACTAGTGAAGGAACTACAAGGATATGACGTAGGATATCCTAGAGAGCCTCTATATCCTTTAACTGAAGATGAGATAAAACAATTAGAAGCAGATGTTAAGGAAATAAAAAATGAATATACTTTCATTCTGGATAAATATGGTATCACTTCATAGCATTCATAATCTTATTTTTAATATCATCACTAAATGTATTTAATGCATTCATCATCAATTTTTGATCTCTATCCTGATAATTTTTAGGTAACTCTGATACTGCTTGCATTCTTAGCTTTAAAAATGCTGATAATGTATCTTCTGGTAGGCTTGATGCTACTTTTATATTAGTTTTGCACAGATTAATATATTCCTCATCAGATGCTCTATCTCCCATTTCTTTCAATAAGTTTTTTAATATCTCGAGTTTTTGTTTATCCGGCATTTTTAGGAGTTCTGAAAATAGACTAGACATTGTTTTTTCTCTTTCTTTTTCGTTTAACTTGCTTATTTGAACTATATCTGGTAAATTAATGCTCATACTTTAAAGATAGTAAAAACTGATTAAAAAATCTTTAATTAACAGTGTTTTATTCCTATAAAATATTTAATTAATATTATATAATCATATTATATTTTTTGCCACAAAATTAGAGGGAGATTAATATAAAAATTTACTAGTATTGTTTATTATTATATTATATATTCTTTTTAATAATAAAAACGTAATAATCTTGTTTATAAATAAAGCTTATAAGCCAGAAGATTCTCATATAGAATGCTGAGCTTATGAGGCGGGGGATGGCGTCCCCCTGGGTTATCCCAAACCGCCCGATATAGTATGAGGGCTGATGACGCCTATCTCTAATAGGTGAGATAGGTGAAGCCCATAGATTTAGAAACAATAAGCTTGGTCTTAATTCCTATAATAGCTAATGTATTCTTTTTTAGAGGTATAAAATATTCGAGTATAATAGCAGGAATACTTGAAATAATATTATCTTTAACTTTATTTATTAATTTACCAATAATAAGTTCTTATTTCTATATAACTAGAATTACATGGTACTTTATAATAATGGTATCATCAATTTATCTTCTTTCTGTTGTATTCTCTCATAATTACCTTAAGGGCGAGAAGACTAAAATAAGTGAAAGAGAATATTTTGCCTTACTGAATTTTTTTGCGTCGTCAATGTTCTTTACACTCATAATAAATAACTTAGGTCTAATGTGGGTAGGAATAGAGGCCACTACAGCATCTACTGTAATCTTGGTAATAACTGAAGGTACAGAAACTGCAATAGAGGCAGGATGGAGATATATAATTATAGTATCTGCAGGCGTTACATTTGCATTTATTTCCGTAATATTAGTATATTATGGATTACATAGCCTTCAAGTATCTTCAATCCTAGGAACACACTATTCACTTGTTCTGCAGTTAGCATCAGCAATAGCCCTTTTAGGCTTTGGAACCAAAGTTGGAGTATTTCCTGTAAATACGTGGCTTCCTGACGCTCATAGTGAATCGCCAGCACCAGTTAGCGCGCTTTTTTCAGGAGTTCTATTGCCTGTAGCGTTATATGTCTTGTATATAGTTTATCAAATATCTCCATTGCCTATGCTTTATTCTGCTTTCTCTATTGTATCAATAATAATAGCGTCAATAAGTATGGCCAGTCAAACTAATTTCAAGAGATTATTTGCATACTCTACAATTGAGAATATGAACCTAGCTTTGTTAGGTTTTGTTACGGGATCAATTATAGGCGCTATTATTCTCCTTGTAGCTCATGCTTTTGGAAAAGCGGGCGCATTCTATTCTTCTGGATCAATATTTAGAATGGTAGGAAGTAAAAAAATAGATGAGTATGGTTTATGGAAACTGAAATTTATTCCTTATTCATTGCTTTTATCATCTTTAGCAGTCACTGGTACTCCTCCATTTGGTACATTCGTAGGTGAGTTTCTGATATTATCTGCGTTATTGAAATTTTCTATTGCAGAATTTGCGTTATTAATTCCTTTTATAGCAATAGCGTTTATTTCGATAAACTCGCACATAAGTAGAATGATATTTAAGGGTGACAAAAACCTCAAGGAAGATAATTTAATGGGTATTATTTCGTTAATTTCGTCATTGATTTCCTTGGCTATAGGATTATTTCTAATATGGTGGTTATAATGAGGAGACTAATAGGGCAATTAGGAAAGTTTTGCCTTTATTCTGATACATATTTTGAAGGTACATGTCCACATATAGAAAACGAAGAAATAGCAAATTCACCATACGGTGCGTTTAATTTTACTTACGGTCCTTCAGCAGGTGGCTTATTTGAGTCAGTAGGCATTGATATAAACACCTTTGGCGAATATATACGGAATATTAAGGTTAATCCAAATTATAAGAAAAGAGAAATAAGAATACTGGATAAAAGCATAGAAGATGCTATTTTATACATAGAGAGAATAAATGCTGCATTTTCTGCTTCTCATGTTATATCATTTCTATCTGCAATAGATAAGATATCAGAATCTGACATAGATTCTGATGTGTTAAATTTAAGAATATTACAAATAGAAATGGAAAGAATTAGAAATAATCTATTTGTAATAGAAAGGTTAGTAGAATCTGCAGGTTTCCAGGTTCCTCTATATCAATTGCAGTATCTTATTGAAAATGTTAATAGGAAAATAGGAAAATTATTTGGGCATAGATATTTCTTTGGTGTTAATTCTCTACGTAAAATAAATATTAATGATCCAAAAGTAGATTTTACTGGAATTGAAAGAGAATTTAAGACGATTTACGAAGACATTATAGAAAACAGGATATTTATAGACAGACTACAGGGTAACGGGATAATCAAAGATGAAAGAAGCATTGGTCCAGCAGCTAGAGCAGCAGGATTTTATTATGACGCAAGAATAGAGGATGAATTTTTACCTTATAAAGACTTCGATTTTAAGATATCGACTTATAATTCAGCAGACGCTTTTGGCAGGTTAATTGTTAGAAGTGAGGAAATATTTGAATCATTAAGAATAATCTCTCAAATAAAAGTAAAATCTAAAGAATATAAAATTAAAGTAAATGATGGAGAAGGAATTGGAAGAGTCGAAAGTCCGTCTGGTGATTTAGCATATTTTGTTAAGGTAAACAATGGTAAAGTTGTAAATATAGATTTGCTATCTCCTTCTTCAATAAATATAGAGCTTTTTTCTAAATCTATGGTTAAGAATATTTTTACAGATTTTCCATTTAATTGGGAAAGTTTTGGTATATGGATATCGGAAGTTGGGGTGAGATTTATATGAATTGGTTTTTGAAAGGTCTTAAAAAAGGTATAAAAACTGAGAAATTTCCAAAAACAAACCCTATTGATATAGCTCCATGGTCAACAGAATTAAATGGTAGCGGTAATGTTAATTGTCCTACTAAAGCTATAGATAATGGAAGTTGGAATTCTGAAAGATGTATATATTGTAGAAGATGCTATCCTTTGTATTCTCCAACAGGAAATATAGATATTTTTAAAGTTAATAAGAAAAACAATATTTTCAGAAGGTCTTTTTACGTTTATCCTATAGATATTGGAACTTGTGGAGGATGCAACCTAGAATTAAAGCTGATATCCTCTCCGCAATATGATATGACGCGTTTTGGAATATTTTTTACTAACACACCTAGACATGCTGATGCTTTAATCATTATGGGTGTAATGACAGAAGGAATGAAAGAGCCTTTATTAAATGCTTATGAGGCTATGCCAGAACCTAAGCTCATTATAGCTTTAGGAGTTTGCGCTATATCTGGAGGGATACTGGGTACTGGTTCGCAAATAGAACCAGACGTTATAATTCCTGGCTGTCCTCCAAATCCATATACTATACTTAAGGCGTTAATTGAGGCTAAAGGTGATAAAGAATGATTTATTTTATTTACTTGTTGTTTATTTTGTCCATATTTCTATCCATATTTAAAAAGAAAATAGGATATGCTCTTTCTGCTATTACTTCTATAATATTTGTATATTATGGAATAACTATTGGAAATATATATGGCTATTTCTTTATAATATCCGGATTAGTATGGCTATTTTCTTCAATTTTTTCCATATTTTATGATACTTATGGTAGATGGCTTTCTCCGCTTTTTATAACTTCAATACTAGGCATGACAATAGCTCTAACAGCTAGGACTTACATAGAATTTTTAGCCGGTTGGGAAATAATGACTATTCCAGCATATGCAATAATAGGTTTAAATAGAAAGCTTGATTCTCCGGCGTTCATTTTTATGGGATTTGGTGAATTAAGTACAATTTTAATTTTCGCAGGATTTATTTATGCATATACTACAAGTAATTCCTTTTATTTTACAGCATTAGATACTTATATTCCGTTAATTGTGGTAACATTTGGTTTTATGATAAAGATGGGTATATTTCCATTTCTAGTTACAGAATGGCTACCGATAGCGCACGGTAATTCTCCTGCAAACGCATCTGCTATATTAAGTGCCACCATGACATTAGTTGCTGCATACGGAATAGTTAAAATGATGCTTCTTTCTCCTGATATTCCTATCCTAGGTTACATTCTTATGGGAATAGGTGGTTTTTCTGTATTTTTTGGTGCATTATATGCATATATTTCGGAACATGTAAAAGGTCTATTAGCATTTAGTACAATAGAAAACAACGGAGCTATACTATCTGCTATAGGAGTCTATATGACATATCCTACAAAAACTATTGCAGAATTTGCATTAGATGTAATTGTGACTTTTGCATTTGCTCATTCTATAGCTAAAACGGGTCTTTTTATGATATCTGGAACCGTAGAAGGTGAAGCATTAAGTAAATTGAAAATTATAAGGAATAAACTAGGAGAGATAGGAGGAATTTTACTTGCTTCTTCAATGTCAGGTTTGTTGCCAAATATAGGTGGTGTAGCTACATGGAGCTTATTGGAAAGTTTATTTATGGAGGCGTATATTTTACATTCTACTTTATCTTCAATTTCTATAATTACTGGGTCAGTAATAGCTATGGGTGAAGGTTTTGCATCGGCCGCTATGATAAAATTTATATCTTATACTCAAGTATTTAAGGGAATTACTGGAAAATCTGCTAAAATTACTATATTCTCTATAATAGGTTTTGTTATATTGATTCTAGGTTCACTTAGTTATCTGCTTTTCAGAAATTTCATATACGGTGTTCCATCGCTTGGTATTCCAAATGGGTTTATAATAATCTCTGAATACTCTTCAGGAAAAATATTCGGTGATATATCACCTTTCTATGTATTAATACTAATAGTAGTTTTTAGTTTGCTAACTCTAGGCATATTTGGAAAACCAAAAGTAAGAAAAACTAACACATGGAATAACGGAATAAAGCCAAGAGAAGAATATACAGCCTTTGCGTTTGCTAATAATATTAGACTTATGCTTTCTAAACTTTTAAGAACAGAAATAAAGAGAGATTCACTAGAAACTTCAACAGATATTTTTTGGAAAGTTATGTATTATATTGCAAAGAAATATGTAATTTTTTCTAGACTTTTAGCTAGAAGTTATATGAACAGTTCAATAAGCTGGTATATTATTTACATGATATTGGCTTTTATTCTAATTACAATTTTAGTGGTGATATTATGATAAGTGTATTTCTAGAAACTATAATTCAAGTAATTGGTGTAATTTTAGTTTCACCATTATATTCAGGAATACTTGATAAATGGAAAGCTAATGTAGCCTCTAGAAAAGGTCAAAGTATATTTCAGCCTTATTTTGATATATTTAAATTATTGAAGAAAGAGACAACAGTTTCTTCTAATGCGTCTTCCATATTTATTTATACCCCTTATGTTGTATTCTCTACCTATATAGTGATATCTTTAGTTATCCCAGTTGTATATCCAGAGCCTATACTATTAACTCCTACAGTAGATTTCCTTGGTGGTGCATTACTATTTTCACTTGCCGGATTTCTTAAAATAATAGAAGCCATGGAGTCTGGTAGCAATTTTGTGGCATTAGGCTCTGCTAGGGCTACTTCGTTTAGTTTCCTTGGAGAATCGACTCTTATAACAGTATTTTTTGCTGTAGCGCTAATTACTGGTACTAATAATCCTTATATTGAGCATGAATTTGCGCAGATACCTCAATATTATTTAGCTTTAGATCATATACTGGCAACTGTAGCTTTCTTTATGTTATGGTTATTCGAGACAGGAAAGCTACCAGTCGAAAGCTCAGGATTAGCAGAGTTAGGAATGATAGATGACGCTCTTATTTACGAATATAGCGGAAAGCCACTTGCTTTATTAAAATGGGGAGGATATATGAAGCAATACTTACTAGGATCTGTTCTTTTGAACGTCTTTCTTTTACCATGGGGAATGCAATTAGGTGTTCTAGGAGCTATGGAAGATATAGGGATTATGTTTATTAAATGGTTATTTTTACTATTCATAGCTTTAGTAATAGATACTAGCTTAGCGAAATTAAGGTTGTTTAAAGTTCAAGATTTTTTGGCTGTCGCATTTGTTCTTTCAATCATGTCGCTTTTGCTTTCGGTGATACAAAATGCTTAATATAAATACTGAAATAATAGATCTAGTATCTGTTTCAATCATAGCATTAGCATTTTACATGCAAGGCCAAGCTTACTATAAACCATTAATAGAAGCTAGCGGAATACAATCAGTTATATTAGCTGTTTTATCTACTTTCTTAGGATTTATCACAGGTATATATGATTATTTCGTTTTAGCAATAATTTTAATTTTATTACGAGGTATAGTAACTCCTTACGTGCTATTAAAGGCATTAGGAAAAAAATATGGTGAAAGAGAAAAAATAAAGGGAGTTACGTCATTATTAGTAGTAGATCTAGCATTTTTCTTTACTGCTGTCCTAATAATTTATGAATTTGTAATATCTAAAATACTTATTTCTACTACATACGGAGTATATGAGTTAATATTCCCACTCTCTTTATTTTTCCAAGGTTTATATCTAATAGCATCAAGGAATTCCACTCCTGCTCAAATATTAGGTTATATAGAAGAGGAAAATGCTTTAGTAATGTTTGGAATATTCTTAATTCCAATACCTTTGCTTATAGAAGCTAGTGTATTTCTTGATGTTTTAGCGTTGGTTGTTATATCTTCAGTCATCATTTTTGAGAAGAGAGAACATACGCCTATTGATGAACTAAAGGGATAGAAATGCCATGTTCAAGAGAAGAAGAAATACTAAAGAAGATAAAAGAAGAGAAGAAAACAATAGAAGATTTGAGGAAGAGAGTAGAGGAAGTGAAGAAAGATATAGAGAAGATAGAGATACTACAAAAGGAATCGAAAGCATGTACGAAGATGAATGCATAGATCTATTACGAGAGTTGTCTAAACTAACTTCGGAAAGTTCTTCTCTAAAATTTGAATTATACCAGCTAAATGAGACAGCACGTATAGAAACAATGAGACTAGCTGCTCTAATTTCAGAATGTGAGTTTTATGATAAAGAGAAAGCCCTGTTTTTAAGAAAAGAAATGGAGCCATATTTTAAAAAATATGTTCCTTTTTAATGAGAAATATACTGGAAAATTATAGTTTATAGCTTACTGCGTACTGTGCTACATAAAATTCTAATGTTATTTCAGAAATATTGTCATCATGAAAGCTTACAAATAAATCACAATCTTTAAAGATCTCACCTATTGCGGTTGCGGTAATATTACTAGTATTTATATTTCCATTTAACAAGAAAGTGCTACCTCCTTTAACTATAATGTCTAATGTTGTAATATTCGCTTTTATTCATCTTTATCACATTATATTTGAAAACTCTAACTAGATAATACGAGAGTTAGATTTTGAGTTGACGAAGAAGCACTATAGCCTTTGAAAGTGTTTTGAGACCATATAATAAATGAAAAACTTATAAGTATTATTAGAGCTAATAGTCTTTTGCTCATTACTAATATAATGTTTATGCTAGTTTTTTAGCTATCGTTTTTAATTAGATTCGACCTAGTATAATTGTATAGAATTTAGCAATGAACATTTCGACTTTTATAAAATAAAACTTTATATTGTAGTACAATTAAAAGTTTTAATCAATAGGTTTATAAATAATATTATAGTATACTTCAAATAATATTACAGTCAATAGAATATAACCGATGAATAAAACTAGGCGGAAATATTAACGAATTCTTAAAATAATGTTATTAACTAGTTTTGCCTATATTATATATGGTAACATGGAACTAGCACAGCTAACTATAAGAGATTTACAGAAACTTGTAAGGAGTTTGATTTATAGTATAAGTATTGTCGCTATGGGAGAGAAGGGCTCAACAAAGAAGGATTTGTTATCGATAAGGAACGAACTTAGGAGTTTTCTTAAAGAATTAAAAAAAGGTAAAGTAGGCTATGAAGACGTAGCAGGCGAATTTGGTTTTATTCTACTTTCTTTATCTATAATAAAGGGCGAGACTCATAATGATAGAACTATAGAAATGATATCTAAAATAGAGAGTATGCTTTATAGTTAAAAACTAATTAACTTACACTTATTATTTTTTATATTATAACTTAAGCTATGGATAAATATTATTTTGCACTTTTAGGTGAAGCTGGAGCGGCAGGAATAGCCAAAGCCTTCTATGTACGATTTAAATCTGAAAAACTTAAAGAATCATACATACAAGAAGAATCCCATTGGAAATATTTTAAAAAATATAGACGTTCAATACTAGAAATGCCAACGTACTACACTTTATTCTTGGTTGGAATAATAATTTCACTTTTTGGTTTTAAAATAACAAGAAAGGTTATAATAAGATTAGAGACTGCAGCAATAAATTTTTACATTAAAAATTTTTCAATTCAAGGAGATATTGAAAAGATTTTAGAAGATGAAAAACATCATATGGAGATTTAAGTATTTTTGAGAAGAATTAATATTATGAATATTGAAATTCTAAGCGTTAAAAAAGACGGTAACAAAACAGTGGTAGACGGCCTTGTTCCAGCTAAATGTGCTATAGGTTCTTATAAAGTTAGGATAATATTAGACAACAATAAGTTAGTCTCTTCTCAATGTCAATGTAAGGAAGAACTTTGTTCTCATGCAATAAAATTATATCTACATTATAGAGCATATAATTATATGAGAAATAGAAGTTAGATTTTTTTATCATTAAGAAAAAATGGAAAATTATGGACTACAGGCAACTTCTTATAGCTTCTAATCCTTTTGATAGGTTAGACGCATGGTTTAAGACTAAATGGATCTTAGACAATAATGTTCTAACGAAGGAAGACTTGATAGGTCTAAAGGAAAAGTTCTTAGAATTATTAAACGATTCTGATGAGACAGTTAGATTACATGCGTGGCAACAAACTCCTTTTCTTTTAGAAAATGGTATAATAGATTATTCTGATATAGATAAATACAAGACTAATCTTATTCTGTCTTTAAAGGACGGTTCTCTAGAAGCATGGCTCTTGGTTAACGATTTGTATCTAGGGAAGATTATAACTAAGGAAGACGTAGATAACGTAATTAATACATTTATTTCCATGCTTAAGGGTAATGAACTAGATAGAATAGCTGTATGGTCTTTAGTGCCAAATATGTTAAAAAACTCGTTGATCAGTGCGGAAATAATTATGGATTTAAAGAAATATGTTTTAGATTTGTTGGACTTTGACGATTATAATATACAGTTTAACGTTCTTTTCCTAATTGTTGATTTATACAGATCTAAAGTTATTACAAGAGACGAAATACAATCTAGAGTAGACAAAATAAAGGAGATAATGTCTGATGAAAGATTTAACGAATTTCTAAGACTATATGAGAAAAATTCTAGAGATTTAGATGAATTAATAATTATGTAGAAAACTACTGTGAATATTCCATATTCATTTTTAAAATATAATTCAAGATAATTAGTATGCAAGGATTTTCTACTGAAGAAATTGAAAACACACTAAAATTCTCAGGATTATTAGTTACAAAAATAGATAAAATATCTAATGGAGTTAGATTTTTTATAAATGGTAAGTCATATATTGACTTAATATATGATGGACATTTCATTATATATTATTTTAGGAAAATAGCTTGTAGTGAAATAGACAAGATAAGGCAATTAATCAAACATGAACCTAATGATATTATGAAGGGATTCTATATAACTGAAAAAGAATGTTTTTTACTTATTTCAAAAAGTAGTTTTAAGGAAGAAGAATTAGCAAAAAAGTATATAGAATTAATTAAAATAGCTGATTCCATTATTGATAAGTTATAGGCTTTGTTAATGAATGGAAATCTTCATAAAAAATTTAGAAATTTTCCAAAAATGGCATTTAAAAGTTTAATAGTTGTTTAATAATAGTTTACATTTATGGAAGATCCAAGTAAGATTGTTAGAGAGCATACTTTTGGAACATGGAGAAAACAGAAAGGTTGGGAACCAATAAATATCGTGAAGGCAGACGGGGTATATTTTTACGATTCTGCTGGCAAAAAATATTTGGATTTTTCTTCTCAATTAGTCAATGTCAATTTGGGTTACGGAAATAATCACGTTATAAAAGAAATAGAACATCAATTGGAAAATTTACAATACATATCTCCAGCTTTTGCTACAGAAACTAGGGCTAAAGCTGCTTCTTCTTTATTACAAGTGATGCCAAGAAATCTTACTAAATTCTTTTTTTCTACTTCTGGGACTGAGGCTAATGAAGGAGCAATAAAAATTTCAAGACTTGTGAAAAAACCTTCATATAAAGTAGTAGCTAGATACAGGGCTTATCATGGTTCTACCTTAGCTTCAATGAGCTTAACTGGAGATTATAGAAGATGGTTTACTGAGCCTAACACAATGCAAGGAGTAGTAAGAATACCTGAACCGTATTGTTATAGATGTCCGTTAAATCTTAAATACCCAGATTGTGGAATAGCTTGTGCTACATATTTGGACTATGTTATAAAAAATGAAGGTAACGTAGCTTCTGTTATAATTGAACCTATTACTGGAACAAATGGTGTTGTAGTTCCACCTAAAGAATATCTACCAATAATAAGAAAAATAACAAGTGAGAATAATGTGATTTTAATAACTGACGAAGTTATGACAGGTTGGGGAAGAACAGGAGAATGGTTTGCTGTAAATAATTGGAACGTAGAGCCTGACATTCTAACTACTGCTAAAGGTGCATCTGCTTCTTATCTTCCCATAGGAATTACTGCAGTAAATAAGGAGATAGCAGAATTCTTTGAAGATAATATTTTTGCGCATGGACACACGTTTGAAGCACATCCTGTTACTTTGGCTGCAATTCCAGCAGTTATAGAGGAATATAAAAGACTGGATTTACTGTCGCACGTAAAAGCTATGGGACAATACTTAGGTGATCGACTAAAGGAATTAAAGGAGAGACATAAAAGTATAGGTGATGTTAGAGGCATGGGACTATTTTGGGCTATAGAATTAATTAAAGACTCTAAGAAAACTCCTTTTGGCACTTATGAAGATAAATATGAAGGTAAGAGCACTCCAGTAGACGTTTTAACAAAGCGTTTGATGAATGATGGTATATATGTCTTTGGAGGACCGTCTTGGTTAGTTATATCACCTCCATTGATAATATCCAAAGAAGATATAGATATTGGAATAGAAAAGATTGATGAAACATTAAATTCTCTTGATAAGCAGTTCACATAAATTTTTTAATAATAATTTTATAATTGAATTATGGATGTAGATGTTTTAATAGCAGGAGCAGGAGGTGCTGGATATCCTGCAGCGTTTAGACTTTCTAAAGCAGGTTTTTCAGTAATAATGGCCGATCCTAAAGGCGAACTAGGTGGAAATTGTTTATATCAAGGCTGTGTTCCTTCCAAAACAGTCAGAGAATTAACACAAATGATAAAAAGAGCTAAATTATTAAATACAAATATCGATGTTAACTTTCAATTAATCCAAAATCATAAAGATAAAGTTCAGGAAACCAGATTTAAGCAACATAAATCAGAACTTTCAGAAACTCATGTTGAGTTTATAAAAGGAGAAGTCGAAATAGTGGATAATCATAACGCTATAATTAAAGGAGATAAAGATCTAAATGTAAGGGCAAAATATATTATTTTAGCTACTGGAAGCGAGCCTTTTAGACCTAAATTTCCAGGTGAAAATCTTTGTATAACTAGTGACGATTTATATAAATATAAATCTCCTATAAGAGAATTGCCTAAAGAAATGGTTATAATTGGTGGCGGTTATATAGCATTTGAAGCAGCTACAATGTTTAATATTTTGGGGACAAAAGTTCATGTTCTTGTAAGATCAGATAAGATATTAAGGGGAATTGATAGTAAATTGTCTTCCACTTTATTATCATTAATGGATAAAAATATAGATATAAGATTTAACTCCCCAGTTTTAGAAGTAAAGAAAAATAGTAAATCTTTAGATGTAATATTTTCACATAATGGCAATAAGGAGTTATTAACTGCAGACCAAGTTTTATTAGCTACTGGTAGATCGCCAGTTTATCCTAAAGGTATAGAGAAAACTGAAGTAAAAACTGATAGAAAAGGAATAATTGTAGATAATTCCATCATCACGTCTGTTAATAATATTTTTGCTCCAGGCGATATTAATGGTATATCAATGTTTTTCCACTCTGCAGTAAGGCAATCTTTAGTTGCTGCTCATAATATAATGTCTGGTGGTACCCCAATAGACTATATGGATTTCAATAGCGTGCCTAAGACAATCTTTACTTTTCCTCCTATAGCGTATATAGGCATAACACCAGACATTGCTAAGAAGAATGGAATTGAAATAGTGGAAGCTTCATATCCCTTTGCAAAGGATTCTAGAGCTCAAATGTATGAGGAAACGGAGGGCGAAATAAGACTCTTCTTTGAAAAGACTAGTCTGAGGCTTATAGGAGGATGGATAATAGGAATTGATGCACCTTCTCTAATCAATGAAATAGGAATAGCAATGGCTAATGGACTTACAGCTAGGCAGATAGCCGATTATGCTGATCAGCATCCAATGACTAATGAAGGCGTAAGTTACGCTGCAAGATCCATATTCTAAGTTTCAAAAGCTTTTTTAAATTTTTCATAAATTTTTCTTATATTTTCTTTCTCATCTATAGAAAGATTATCCCAATTATCAAGAATATAATCCACAAGCGAGTCTAACTCTCTTATACTATTAGATATCTTATTTTCTATGCTTGTTTCACCTATTATTTCTCTTCCTTTATCTGTTATTCCATAATATTTTTTCGTACCTTCAGTTTTAACTACCTTTATTAAACCTTCGTCTTCAAGAGCTTTTATCATAGGATAAACAGATCCCGGAGATGGTTTCCACATACCCATAGTATTTGCCTCAATTTTTTCCATTATTTCTGCTCCAGTTAAGTTTCCTTCATTAGCAAGCATATAAAGAATAAGATATCTTAATCCTCGTCTATGAAAATGGTGGTGCATCATAATATTACATGCTAATTATCAAAAAACTGTTAAAATGTTTTCTGTCACATCAATTTATTTCCGCAATTTAAGCAGAATTTAGCTCCTGGAGGATTTTGATATCCGCATTGAGAACATCTGAGACCTTGTGCTGTCGTCTGTGGCATTTGGGGCTGCATTGAAGGCATTTGTGGCGTTGGAGTCATTTGTGGTGACGGTGTAGGAGTGTAAGGCATATCAAATAACCCATCGTTAATTTCCTTATCTATCTGTTTGAATAATCTATGATCTATTAATTCTCTACCTAAGGCTCCTATATGTTCCTCTTCTATTATTATTCTAAAATCATTAGGTGCTCCAGTTATTCTTATAATCAATTCCTCAGCATGGTGCATATGCCCTTTTTTTAAACCTCTTACTATATAGTCCTGCATACTTCCCATAGGTGGGCTCATCATTTGTGTACTGCTTTCCCATCCTTCACCCGCTAATATACTATTTATCTCTTGTGCTAATGCTTGTAAATTTATATATCGACCTGTATATGTTTTCTCCATAAACTACTAACGTAATATTAAATTAATAAATTTTCGTCATTCTTTTTACTCATTCAATTGTAAATCTTTTGTTTCTTTCATTCTAATTGTTGAATAGATGGCTATTAGAATAAATGCTATTGAATATAGTGGATATAGAGCATAACTGATTGACCCTAAGAAATCTGATATATAGCTAGCAGGTCCAGCTATAAACGAATTTCCAAATTGATAAGCAGATGAACTACCAGAGTATCTGACTATTGTGGGGAACATTTCTGATAATGAAGCTGCTAATGGAGAATATCCTAATCCATGAAAAATTCCAAATAATGTCACGAAAAATATAAACGATGCAGGATTTCTAAATTCAAATGCTGGAATGATAATTGCTAAAGAGCCTAAATTTGATAACAGAAGTAGCAGTCTTCTTCCTATTATATCTGAGATTTTTCCAGATATAAATACAGTTGTTAAATCAGCTATAGCTAATAAACTTACTGCTATAAGTGAGATATTTTCACTTATGATTCCTAGTCCGCTAAAAACAACAGGTAATAATACAGCTCCAACATAAAATATTGTGCCTAAAGATCCTGCTAGTAACGTTCCTAGTAATAATTCTTTCCAATATCTGACTACCATCTCCTTACCAGGAAATCTAACAATTAATCCGGAATTTTTAACCTCTGTAAATAGCCGTGTTTCATCTATTTTTAGTCTTATTGTAATTCCTACAGCCACCATAATGAATGAAAGTAAAAATGGAATTCTCCATCCAAATGAGAACATTTCAGATGAAGGTAAATACGATGTTAAAATTAAAAATACTCCAGTTCCAAGAAGTAGACCTATTCCTACTGTAGACTGAACAAATGCACTAAAAAACGCCCTTTTTCTTTCGTTAGTTTCGTTAACTAACAATATAGCTCCTCCCCATTCTCCACCTAGTCCTAATCCTAGGACTAGCCTTAAAATAACAAGAAGTATTATTGTAATTAATCCTAGTTGTGCATAAGTAGGTAAAACTCCTACTAAACCACTAGAAATTCCAGAGATTAATAACGTAATAAGTAATGAATACTTTCTTCCATTTCTGTCTCCATAGTGTCCAAATAAGAATGCTCCTATAGGTCTGGTTAGAAATCCTAGAGCAAAAACCAATAATACGTCAAGTACAGCTACTGCTTTATTACTAGATGGGAAAAGTTCTTCTCCTATATATACGCTTCCAGAACTAAAAATGAAAATGTCGTACCATTCTATAATAGTCCCTATCATAGAACCTGCTATTGTTATTTTCTTCATAAATATGTGGGAAACTTTATTTGATATATAAATTTCTATATTTACAAGTTAAAATTGTTTATATTAGCTCTAACTAAGTTGCTTGAATAATATTACTTGATGTATTTTCAGACGTTATCTATTATTTTATTTTTAATACAATTTGATAAAACGCTTTAAAATAAAAACTCTTATATCATACTTATGCCTGTAGCAGTTGATGTCGGAGGAACTTTTACTGACATAATTTTTATGGATGAAAAGGGAAATTTGCAGTATTACAAGTTATCTACAACACCAAAAAATCCTGAAATTGGAGTGTATCAAGGTATTAAAAAAATTGGTATAAATACGTCTGAAATTATTCATGCTACTACTATAGCTACAAATTCACTACTAGGGCAGGTCAATTTAGATTTGCCTAAAATAGCACTTCTAACAACTAAAGGTTTTAGAGATATAATAGAAATAGGAAGGCAAAATAGGCCAGAACTTTATAATCCTTACTTTGAAAAACCGCGTGTTATAGTTCCTAGAGAATATAGATATGAAATTAATGAAAGAGTTGACGCTAACGGAAATATAATAATACCTTTAGATAAAGAGGAAGCAGAAAGTAAAATAAAAGAGATTGACAATAATGCTACTTCAATAGCGGTATCTTTTCTTCATTCTTATCTGAACCCTTCTCACGAAAAAATTGTAAAGGACATTGCGAGTAAATATTTTAAGTATATTTCAATATCTAGTGAGATTGCTTCAGAGCCGAGAGAGTATGAAAGAACTTCCACGACTGTTATAAATGCGTTGTTAATGCCTATAGTATCTAGATATTTGGAATCTTTAGAAAACTTGCTTCAGGAATTCGGAAGACCCAGATTATATATAATGTCCAGTTCTGGAGGTTTGATAGATTCTAAAGAAGCCTCGTATAGGCCTGTCCAAATAATTGAATCGGGTCCTACGGCAGGCGTAGTTGGAATACTAACAATGTCTAAATTTCTTGGTATTAAAAACGCTATAAGCTTCGATATGGGAGGTACTACAGCTAAAGCTGGATCAATTATAAATGGAGAAATAGAAATAACTTCAGAGTATGAGGTTGGAGGCAAAACTCATTATGGAAGAGTAGTTAAAGGTTCAGGCTATCCTGTTAGATTTCCTTTTGTTGATTTAGTAGAAGTATCTGCTGGTGGAGGTACAATAATATGGAAAGATGATGCAGGAGCATTAAGAATAGGTCCACTAAGTGCAGGAGCAGATCCTGGTCCTATGAGTTATAATAAAGGAGGAGACAAACCTACACTTACTGACGCTAGCCTGGTACTAGGTAAAATAAATGATAGACTACTTTCTGGAGATATGGTATTAAGGAAGGACTTAGCTATAAAAGGACTTAAGGAGTTAGGTGATGAAGAAGTCATCTCGACTAATGCACTAAAGCTAGCAAATCTCGAAATGAGTAGAGCTATAAGGTTAGTAACAGTTGAAAGAGGATTAGATCCTTCAGAATTTACTCTTTTTGCGTTTGGCGGGGCAGGTCCTCAGTTTGCGTTAGACATTGCTGAAGAATTGAGCATAAGAGAAGTTGTGGTACCGCCTGCACCTGGCCTATTTAGTGCTATGGGAATGCTTTTTGCAGATAAAAAGTTTGAAGCAAGAAAATCTTATCCTACTGATTTATTCAGAGATTATGAGACTCTAGAAAAAGAACTAATAACTAAACTAGGTAAAGTCGATTATTTCATAAGATATGCCGATGTTAGATATGAGGGACAAGGATGGGAATTAACTATTCAAGTATCTGATCCTTCTAGAATAAAACAAGACTTCGAGAATAAACATTTATCAGTATATGGATTTAAGTTGGATAAACCTATTGAAGTAGTTACAATTAGAGTCTTTGCAATAATATTATCAGCTAAACCTAAAATTCCAGATCCTCCTTCGACGCTAAATCCAAAAAATAGTTATAGGAAAGTAAAATTTGAAGACTGGATTAACGTTCCTGTATATATTAGAGAATCACTTCCATTAGGCTTTCATATAGAAGGACCAGCTATAATAGAAGAATATAGCTCTACTACTGTTGTAAAGCCAGGGTGGACTGCGGATATAGGGAAAATGGGTTCTATATTTTTGAGGTGTGCAAAATGTGGGAAATAGTTCATAAATCTTCAATATATATAGCCGAAGAAATGGGGGTAGCGCTAAAAAAATCTGCACTTTCTCCGAACATTAGAGAGAGAATGGATCACAGTTGTGCTATTGTTAACGATGAAGGTAAAATTATTGCTCAAGCCGAACATATACCAGTTCACCTAGGATCTTTTAAAATAGGAGTTACTAATATTCTAAATTATATTGAGAAAGAAGGTATAGAATTAAATGAAAATGATATGTTAGTATTTAATGATCCTTATATTTCTGGAACTCATTTAAACGATGTAGGAATTATAGCTCCTATATATATAGATGGAAAAATATCCGGTTATGTAATAAATAAGGCCCATCATGTTGACGTAGGAGGCCCAATTCCTGGAAGTCTTAATCCTTTTGCGAAAACTATCTATGAAGAAGGAACAGTAATTCCTCCTTTAAAGATAATGGAAAAAGGCAATATCAATAGAAGTGTGTTATCTATCATAAGAGAGAATTTCAAGGTTCCAGATTATTCTATAGGAGATATTAATGCACAAATTGCAGCTAATAGATTAGGTATAATTAGAGTAAAGGAGCTTTTTGGGAAATATGATAATGTTAAAGAAAATTGGAGAATATCTATAGATTATGTGAGAGAATTAGTTTTATCTCAATTAAGGAAATGGCCTAAAGGAATTTTTGATGCGGAAGATTACTTAGAATGGAATAATAACTTAGTTCCTATTAAACTAGAATTAAGTATTACTGGGGATAAAATATCTGCTGATTTTTCTGGAACTTCAGCTCAAATGGAAAATCCATTAAATGCAGTATTTGGTGTTACGTATTCTGCAGTATCCTTTGCAGTTAGATCGCTATTACCGGAAATTCCTACTAATGACGGATTTTATTCTATTATTGAAATTAAAGTACCAGAAGGTAGTTTACTAAATCCTAAAAAGCCGGCTGCAGTAGGGGGCGGCAATGTGGAAACTTCACAAAGAGTAGCTGATGTAACTTTCCTAGCCTTATCAAAAGCTCTGCCTAATAAAGTTCCAGCTGCAAGTTCTGGTACAATGATGAATATTATGCTTGGAGGTCTTTTTAATGGGAAATATTGGTCATATTATGAGACAATTGGTGGAGGAAGTGGAGGTAGACCTTGCAAGCCTGGAGTTTCTGCAGTTCAAAACAATATGACTAATACTCTTAATACACCAATAGAAATAGCCGAAAAACAATTTCCTATACTCTTTACTAAATATTATATTAGAGAAAATAGCGGAGGAAAAGGAAAATATCCTGGAGGAGATGGTATTATTAGAGGATTTAGGATACTTTCTAGGACAAGAATATCAGTTATAGCAGATAGATTTATGATAGGTCCATGGGGTATTGATGGAGGAGAAAGAGGAAAGCCTGGCAAGATCACTATTTCTGGTAAAAATATGCCTAGCAAGTTCTCAATGGAGATAGAACCTAATGACGAAGTTATAGTAGAGACTCCAGGAGGAGGAGGATACGGTAAGTTTAATTCCAATTTAAAATAATGCATTTTTAACTTAGATTGTGTATTTTACGAAGATATATTTTCAATGTACGCAATTATATATTAGGATATTTTTTTTATCTAATTAGTTTCTATAGAAAAATAAGAAAAAATTAAATGAATATTATATTGCTAAATTTATTTTTTGACAATTCACTGTTCCGTTCCACTGGAAAATCAAGAGATATCTCTTTTCTTGAAACTATAATTTAAATAGTTGAAACTAATACGAAGACTTATGAGTCTAAAACATAAAATTGTCGTCATATTATTTCTTTTTATATTTTCTCTTTCATTTATGAGTGAATATAATACATTAGAATTACAAGCATATTCTCCAGCTTCTACAAACTACACAGTATATTATTCAAAGTATGATTCTGTGTTATTCATTCCCACTCAAATGCCTCTACATGGTACTTACATGCATATGTTATCCCTTAATTCTACAATATATATGGTATCTAGCGAAAGATTTTACTCATCAAGTTTTCAAGGAAGTAATGTTCATCTAAGAGATAATTATGCAATATATTATATTACTGAAGGAACCCTAAAAAATGAGGAAATAAACTATACTATATCAATAAGAGACGGGATGTTTATCACTGTTCATTCCTCTCCACAGTTAATAAGAGTTTTAGTTAATAGTCAAGGAATGTTAAAAGTAGTATGGGCAGGTTATTTAGTAACTACAGGAAGTGTGACTGGATATACATATATTAATAATTCTGCAGAAGTTATTTTACAATATCTTAATGGTACATCAGTATTAAATATCACTGTGACTGTTAATCCAAATTCAAATGTTTCTGGACATTTGAATACATTTCTTATGAATTCGCAAATTACTAAAATTATATCTTATCTTAGAACTTCAATAGTTACAATTAATATGCCTAAAAGATATAGCAATATATATTCATTGGTGACATTGCACAATAATTCTATAGGATTGATTGAAAGATATAATGTTACTGTATCTCAACTTAACGGAACACTAGTTCCAGCAATATATTGGAACGGAAGTTCGTCTGTAAATTTTAACAATACAATACCTATAGTCAAACAGCCCATATCAAATAGAGGAGAAATTTATAGTCATTATATAGGATTTTATGGAATAAATGGAAGTCTAATAGGGTTCATTAGTACTAAAACATTTTCTTCCTATAGTCAGAAAAGCTTCATAATAGGTGGCAAGATTACTAGTAGCATGATATATACCTCGCAAATGATAGTATTTATAAACGGACATAAGGCTATAAGAACAGTATCTATTAATATCATGCACTTAAACAATGTTTACTTAGCTATAGCAATAACTGTTAATGGAAGTCTAGAGTCAACAGCTAATATTAATTTTACTCATACAGTATATATATCAACACCAGGAATTTTAGCTAAAGTATCTGTGAATTCCACAACCTATTATATAGTAGCGTTTAAAAATAATTATACCGCTCAAGTTCACACAATAAAACCATTATCTACACTAAATACTACAATAAATTATAATAACAGTAAATATTTTGCTGAAGAAGTTAATATAAACTCTAGCGGATATGTTTTATTTAATGTAACGTTGGTTCATAATTTAGCAAGAGTCATAGTGCTCGAGAAAACTAGCAGTGGATTGATGCAGTTAAACTCATCAGATTATTTTATTGTAAATAATACTGTAAACATATTTACAGATCCATACTCGACATATTATGTTATATATCCTACTATATCTACTTCAGTTCCTACTACAACTTCCGCAACTTCATCTTCTACAACTAACACCTCTGTTCCATTATCTTCTACATCCACGACCATCAGTTCTAAACTAAGTTATTATATAATAATTGGAATAGTTATAGCTATAATCATAGTAATTTCCATAATACTATTAAGAAGAAAGTAATTTAATTTCTTTTCATAAAATCTTCATAGAGCTTTATTTGATCTTGCGTAACAGAAGGCTTTACGATCTGTAAAACTTTTTTAAAATCATTTATGTTTATTTTTGTCCTTAGTATTTTAGTCTGTGTAGCTTCCTTAAGCAAATTTCTTTTTATCTCTTCAATTACTAGTTTAAGATCTGCTGGAGTAAAATTTTCAGTTAGTTTAGCTACTTCTTGAATAGTAAAATCGTCTATTTCCAGACCTCTTGTAATTACCTTTAGTACTTTTATCCTTCCTACATAATCTGGTGGTGGAACGAATATTATCTTATCGAATCTACCAGGTCTCAATAATGCAGGATCTATGTCCCAAGGTCTATTTGTTGCTCCTATTACTATTACATCTCCTATATCACGTATTCCGTCCATTTCAGCTAATAGCTGTGTTAAAGCGTTTCTCCACTCATTAAAAGCTCTTGCTCTAGCTAACATATCGACTTCATCTATGAATATTATAGATGGCGAATTATCTTTTGCTACAGCAAATTTTTCAGAAATAAGTTCTGGTGCTTTCAGCGGTCCTGCAGACGCTATTTCGTCTCCTGAAAGGATTATGAAACTAGCATTTATTTCATTTGATAAAGCTTTAGCTATACTGGTTTTACCAGTTCCTGGAGGTCCATAAAGTAGAATTCCTTTAACTGGTTTTATACCTAATTTTTCAGCGAAATCCTTATTCTTTAAGGGAAGCTCTATAGAATCCCTTATTATACTCTTTACATTTTCTAGATCTCCTAGGTCGTTCCACGTTACGTCTGGAATACCATAATTTTCTATTTCTACTTTAGTTCTAGAATATTTTTTAGCTATGTTCTCAAACTTAATTATAGTAGATATAGATACTGATGGTTTATAGTTTTCTATATATTTTAAAAAATCTTCTGTAGAGGGATATTTTCCTTTTTCATTACATTCTGAAATTACTTTTTCAGAAAGCAGTTTAATATCTGCTGGAGAAAATCTATTACTCTTTTTAGCAAGTAAGGAATAATCTATTCCTTCTATACCTACATATCCCTTCCATATTCTTTCACGTTCTTTTTCGTCTGGTAAATCGACGTAGATAACCTCATCAAATCTTCCTGGTCTTAGGAAAGCTTCGTCTATTTCTTGAGGTATATTAGTAGCACCTATAATTAGTATTTTATCGTTTTTATCATGCATTTCCTGAATTTTAGTTAATAGAATGTTAACAAGTCTATGAGTAACTTCGTGGATATCATCACTTCTACTCATAGCAAAACCATCAATTTCATCTATAAATAATATGGAGGGCGAATTATTTTCTACATCGTTTAAAAACGAATACAGTAAATATTCACTTTCTCCATACCATTTACTAAGTATATCGTTGGCCTTTAACTCAAAGAAATTCCATTGCATCTTATTAGCTATAGCCTTTGCAATCATGGTCTTTCCTGTTCCTGGTGGGCCGAATAAAATAACACCGTATGTCTTTCCCTCTTTTACTTCGTTTGCTATCTTTTCAAGCCTATTTTTTACGTAGTCTCTATCGTATATTCTATCCCAAGATACGTTTGGAATATAGCTTATTTTTTTAAGTCTCTTTTTTGCAAAGGTATTAGCTCTCATCATCATTAGAAAGAACATTATTGGTACTATGAAGAAAAGCACTTGAAGAATAAGTATTGCAATGTTAAGAGCTTCACTAGTGTTCATAAAAAAATCTTGAAATGCAAAAATAAAAATTATTACGTGTAAGGAGGAATAACTTCTCCTTTGGTTGGATCTTTGCTATAATCTATGTAAATATTCTTGACCTTGACATACTCTTCTATTCCATACTTAGAATTCTCTCCTGCTTGTCCAGACATTCTGAATCCAGTATGATATCCTTGGCTAGCCTCAGGTCCTGGCATATTAATATAGAGTTCTCCAAATTTAATCTCTCTAGCAGCTTTCATAGCTAAAGAGACGTCTTTTGTAAACAAATATGACGCTAAACCGTAATCTGAATCATTAGCTAAACTTATTACTTCATCGAAATCATCAGAAACCTTCATAGCGCCTATTACTGGCCCAAATACTTCTTCCCTAAATATTTCCATGTTCTGCTTTACGTCAGTAATAATAGTAGGCATGTAAAAGAATCCATTAGAATATCTAGAAGGCAATTCCGGCTTATTTCCTCCATAAATAATCTTAGCTCCATCTGATACAGCTTTTTCTACAAACCCAGAAACTTTAGAGAGAGCAGCTTTATTTATTAATGGGCCCATATCACTGCTTCTTGGTTCTCCTATTTTTAGTGATTTTGTCTTTTCTATGAAGAGATTTAGGAATTTATCATAAACGTCTTCGTGCACATAAAGCCTTTCGGCTGCTATACATGATTGTCCAGCGTTCCAATATTTAGCCCACATAAGAACTTTTGCTGCTAATTCTAGATCAGCGTCTTTCCATACAATGAATGGGGCTTTACCACCTAATTCTAAGATAAGCTTAGCCATTATTGATGACGAAGATTTCATTACCTCTACTCCAGTTTTAGACTCGCCTGTTAACGTAATAACTGATATTTTCTTATGGGAAGTCATATAATCTCCTATTACGCTTCCTTTACCTGTAATTAGATTAACTGTTCCTGCTGGGAACCCAGCTTGTCTAGCTTTTTCTACAAGCCAACCAGCTACAAACGGTGTATCAGAACTTGGTTTAACTATTACTGTGTTACCAGTAATTAAAGCCGGTCCCATTTTTCTTGCAACCATTGCAGCAGGGAAATTCCATGGTGTTATAGCTAAAACCACACCATAGGGTATTTTGTATTGATATATTACTCTATCTGGTTTTGTACCTTCTATTACATCTCCAGTTATTTTTCTTGCAAATTCAGCATAGTATTGTAATTGATCTAATACTCCATCAACTTCTTGGCTAGCTTCTTTCCTAGGTTTTCCTACTTCGTCCATTAATAACTCTTCAAGAGCTTCCCTATCTTGATTTATTAGCTCAATTAATTTGTATAGATATTTACTTCTTTCTACTGATGTTAACTTTTCCCATTTTTTCTGAGCATCATAAGCAGCATCAACTGCTCTATCCACATCTTCTTTTGACGCTGAAGCAAATTTACCATATAATTCTCCAGTACTGGGATTATATTTGTTAAGATATTCTTCAGAAGAAGGTTTTACCCATTCTCCATTAATGAAAAGATCTTGTGTTTTTTCCATATATAAATTAGAGATAATGTCTTTAATAAACTTCGATACAATATCTTCTAGATTTTGTTCATTAACACAGTTACAGATGCTATATATTGTACTTTATAATACTATCAAATATTATTAGTAAAATTATATATTATAAATTTATTTTCAAGCCAAATTATAATCGAACTTTATATATATAATTTAGACTTAAATATGATAAGGAGATATAGAATATATGGCTTTTGTAAGATGCTACATGTGCAAAAATATGTGTGGAATTATAGCCACTGTAGAAGGTAAAACAGTAAGAGTTGCTGCTAATAGAAATCATCCACAACCTGGAATATGCGGTAGAGGTGCTGCAGGTCCTTATCTTTTAACTCATCCAGATAGATTAAAGGGACCTATGATAAGACAAGGAGAATCTCTTGTAAAGACTGATTGGGATAGAGCTTTAGATGAAGTAACAAAGTACTTTAAAGAACTCATTGATGAAGGGCATCCAGAATATCTTGCTATTACTTTCCATGATTATGGGAAAGAAATCTTAGAAAGGTTTGCAGCACTTTATGGGACTCCTAATCTTATAGGTCATGAATCAGTATGCCATGGATCTAGAACAGTAGCTGCAGAGCTAGTTCTTGGAGCCGAAGGTCCTAGAAGTATAGATCCAGATTATCCGAATTCCAAATTCGTTGTATTTATTAGCAGAAATCCACTAGAAGGGATAGTTCCAGATATAGTAAGGAGAATAGATGAAGGAAGAAAGAAAGGAATGAAAATAGCAGTCATAGATCCTAGAAAATCAGCAATTGCTGAAAGGTATGCAGATCGATGGATTCCAATAAGGCCAGGGACGGATAGCGCATTCTTGTTGTCAGTAATTTATTATATGATAAAAAATAAAATGTACGATGAAGATTTTTTAATGAAATATAGCAACGCGTCATTACTGATATATGATGACCTTTCATCTGCTAACACTTACGCTAACTCTTTACTTTATGAAGGTCAAATAAATGGTAGGAAAGTTAGTACTGCATTTTCTCTACTTATGAAAGAAGGAGAAAAAGTTTATCCGAGACTAAAAGATATTACTGGTGTTACTTACGACGATGTCAAGTATATAGCAGAAAATCTGTGGGATAATAGACCGTCGGCAGTAATTGATGATGCATGGCATACATCTTTTTCAACAGATTCCACGTATGCTTGGATGGCAGCTTTAATTTTGAATACTATGATCGGAAATATAGATAAAAAAGGCGGTTTAATATTTTCTAAAAAAGGTAAGGTAAAATTATATGACGAATCTAGAGTAAAAGCTAAACGAATAGATAAAATAAGATATCCATTATCATATGCTGCTTTCCAAGAAGTTTATAGAAGTATCCTAACTGGAAATCCTTATCCTATTAAAGCCCTTATGGTTGTAGGTACTAATCTTGACGGTAGAGATCCCAATTCTGATTTTGTAAGAAGAGCATTGAATTCAGTTGATTTCCTTGTAGTAATAGATGTTATGCCATCTGACGTTACTGAATATGCAGATGTAGTACTTGCAGAATCTACATATTTGGAAAGAGACGAACTTCCTTTGCCTGTTGGATGGACTTTAGAGTCATGGATAGACGTGCATCAAAAAGCAATAGAACCATTTTATGATACTAAGCCTTTATGGTGGATAATCCTAGAGCTAGAACATAGGCTAGGTCTTTCTAAAGATACATATGCCGATTTAGAAAAAAAGATTTTAGATCAGTTTAAGATAAATAGGGAAGAACTTTACTCTAAAGGCTGTATTGAAATACCACAAGAGATTTATGAAATCTACCCTTACAAGAGGCCACTTTCTACTCCATCAGGAAAAGTAGAAATATATTCTGAAACTCTCCATAAATATGGATATTATCCTATTCCTACTTATATTGAGAAAAATGTAATGCCAAGAGCACAAGATGAATTTTTCCTAACAACTGGGCATACTCTTTATCATACTCAGGATAGCATAACTTTTGATATTCCAACGTTAATTAGACTTGCTCCAGATAATCCAGTTATGATAAGCAAAAATAAGGCGCAATTACTTGGCATTAAGGACAATGATGATATAGAGGTTATTTCACTTACTACTGGACAGAAGGTTAAATGTAAAGTTAAGGTAACCGATGGTATAAGAGATGATACTGTTTTCACATATTTTGGATTTGGCAGACATTCAAAAGGTGAAAGATATGCATATGGACACGGTTTCGATGTAAATAGCTTAATAAGCGATCAGATAACAGATCCAATTTCTGGAAGTGTTGCCCAATCTTTAAATATTGTTAAAATAAGATTATCTAAATGATTTATTTTATAAATATATTTTTCACTCAAATGGAACAGTAAAAATGCTATGAACGGAAATATAATCTTAAGGTGGAATGCTTATCATAACTTGACTGAAAATGAAGAATGGTATATTAATCGGGATCGTATTAGCAATTTTAGTTGTTATTGGTGCTGATTATTATATAATTAGTTTTCAGAGTTTAACACACACTAATGCATCTAATTCAACTACTTTTTCTTCTACTCAATCTACTTCATATCAAAATTCTCAAACTACAACTTCTCAAAATTCTACAAATAAGGAAACAAATAATATTCAACTAATACCTAATAAGGCGTTCTATTATAATGGATATGTAAAGTCTAGACTATTTATAAATGGTTTATACTTTTACGTATTACATGGCAATGATACTATAATAGATAGTACATCAAAAGGAATGAATATAACTACTATTAATAGTGTTATAGCTATAGGCTATATTATCCCAGGATATTATTACGAAACTACTGTTGATTTTTCGTTTAACCAACAAGGACCTTTTGGAGTATTTTTAAAAATAATCAATACATCACAATTAAATAATGAACAAAGATTGGATTCTATAGTGATAGCATTTTATAAACCACCTACTGCTCAACCGCCTGATGCAATATACTTATATAATATAACAATTCCAATAATTATCAATGGAACAGAAGAAAACGTAATATTTATGATATATAAAAGTCCAATACATATATTCTTTATCCCTCAAAAAACATTGTTAGGAAATATAACTCTTATACTGAAATATTTCACAGAAGCTTCTAATTATACTCTACCATATCAAGTAGGAATATTCGATCATTCTACCTTAAAGTCTAATACTACGTCAATAGCTACAGATTTTGTGTATAATTGGAGTTTAGATTACATTAAGTTATTTCAAAATCCTAATGAAATAGAAAGTCATATTCCAAATAAATTTGAAAGTATTATGAAGGAAATTTCTATCCATAATTATACTGACTTTGTAATTATAAAAAACGGATCAATTGAACTAGGAGGAGAAAAATATTATGCATTAAATTCCGGTATGCTTATTGTTGAACATTCACAGCCTAATAATGTAAGCTATAAGCAAGTAATGTTTGGAATATCTCAATATTCTAATGCAGAAACGTACAGTCAAATCCAAGCTTTAACAATAGGCTTAGCATATCACATACTTAATGGTACAGATAATTTTGGTATTAAAATAGCTTCAAATCAAGAAGTTTATTTGTTACTATATTCATCCAATATTTTAACATCTTCTAAAGTAGTAAGAATACCTATGGAAATTAATGGACATCCAGTATTTATGAATTTTTATGAAATTAAAAATGATAATGTAATATATTTATATCCTGAAAATGATATAAAAAGTGCTCAAGTAGTGATAAATGCGGAGATAGTGCTAAAAGTTCTAAAAATACCTGGCGAGGTATATTATGTAGATTTAGGAAACATATTACCTAGCAGTAATTATATGTACAGTATATTTTCTTAAAAAATTAAATTTTCTTTTCCTTTAATATATCGTCTACGGAAGTTATCAATTTTCCGTCCTTTTCTATTTTTGCTTTTGCAGGATAATTATCTTTATAGCTAGGAGCTTGTTGAAGTATTCTTTCTTCATAAATTGGAACTAACTCATTTTGATAGAATATACCTATAGGTATCCTAGTTCCCCACTCTAACGATTTCTGCAATGCTTTACTCATTTTTTCTCCTTCTTCTTCAGGAGATTTTACTATAGGATCCCAATCTTTTTCTGAACTCAAATTATATATTCTCTTATCATAGAATTCCTTAGTATAAACGTCATTATATGTTGGGCATGGTTGTAAAACGTCAATTACTGCTAAACCCTTATGTTTTATTGCTGCTTTTATGAGCTCTTTTAATCCATTAACGTCGTAGGCGTATCCTCTAGCTACGAATGTATATCCTGACGCTAGAGCTAAAGCTATAGGATTTGCATTATCGCTTATGTTAGGTACTGGAAGAGATTTAGGCTTATCTCCTCTTCTTAATGTAGGCGATGCTTGACCTTTTGTTAATGCATAAACTCCATTATCATGAATTATAACTGTTATATCTGGGTTTCTCCTTCCAGCATTTACAAAATGAGCTGCTCCTATACCTAATCCGTCTCCATCTCCAACATTGACTATTACTTCAAGTTCAGGGTTAGCTAATTTAATGCCTTGCGCATAAGCTAAAGATCTACCGTGTAATGTATGAACTCCAGATACTGGAATTCGCATAAAATGAGGAATTTTTCCTGAGCAGCCTATACCAGATACCATAATAATCTTTTTAGGATCTTCCCCCAACTCTTGGATTGCTCTTTGCTCAGCGTTAAGAAGACCAAAGTTTCCACAGCCTGGGCACCAATCTGCCCATTCTAATTTCCAGTTAGGCCCCGCCATGTAACACCACCTTTTTCTCGTCGTTATTTATAACTGCCTTTAAACCTTCTTTTACTTCATCTCTTCCCATTGGTCTACCATTCCATTTAAGTATATAGTGTGTAGCTTCTATTCCAGTATATAACTTAACAACCATAGCTGCTTGCCCCATGTAATTTCCTTCTATATCTATAATTTTTTCCTTATCTAAAAGTAGTTTTCTAACTAGATTTTTAGGAAATGGACTAAACATTCTTAGTTGAAGAACAGAGAATTTTATTCCTTCACTTTTTAATTCTTCCATAGCATCTAGAACAGGTCCCTTAGGAGATCCCCATGTTATTACTATATTTTTAGAATCAATATCTCCAAATGTCTTTATTCTATTCTCTTCTGGTATTTCTTTGTCGGCAGTTTCCAATTTTTGCATTCTTTTTGCGTACATTTTCTCTCTATTCGTAGAGGCTTCTCTAATGTGGCCCATTTCGTTATGTTCGTCTCCAGTGTAAAACATATATGTACTACCTAGAAACGCTCTAGGTGAAATTCCATCTTCTGTAAATTTAAATCTCTCATATTCATCTCCAGGGTTCTCAACTATTTTACCTCTTTCTGCATTTAGTTTTTCCATTTCTAGATCATCTATATCGAAGACTGAATATGCATTGGCGATAGCTTTTTCAACAAAATGAATTACTGGAGTTTGATATTTTTCTGCTAAACTCAAAGCCCAAACAGCGTCTTGAAATGCTTCTATATGATCTCCTGAGGCTAAAACTATTCTAGGAAATTCACCATGACTTACATTCATTACAAATAATAGGTCGGCTTGAGATGTCCTTGTCGGTTGACCAGTAGCAGGACCGCCTCTTATGTAGTAAGTTATAACTACGGGAGCCTCATCCATTCCAGCCCAACTTATTCCTTCTGTCATCAACGAAAATCCTGGACCTGATGTAGCGGTTGCAGCTCTAGTTCCAGTTAAAGATGCACCAATTGCCATATTTATTGCCGCTAATTCATCTTCTGCTTGCAAAACAACTATTGTTCTTTTCTTTTTATCTCCTGTTTCTGGATCTATATACCAAACTTCTTGATGAGCTTGTATATATGTGCTTTCATCACTTGCTGGAGATATTGGATAAAAACTTTGAAAACCTAATCCTCCATAAATTTTTCCTATTGCTATAGCAGTATTTCCATCAAGCTGAACTCTTTCTTTCGTCAATGGAATTTCTTTTAGTTGAAACATTGGAGACACTTGGGAAATACCCATTTCTGCAGCCATTGTATTGAATTTAACAAAGGTTTCATTTTTAAAAACATCTTTTATTGCTTTTAGTAAATACTGTTTATTTAAACCGAAAAGACCATAAGAAGCACCTATTGCTGCAGTGTTTTTTGTTCTCTCTACTACTGAAAGAGGAACTTTAACTTCCTCTGCAATTTTTCTTATTATTTCATCGTAATCTATTCCTATTACTGTTATTCCTTTACTTTTTACATAATTAACTACATCTCCTATAGTTGTATCATAACCATTTTGTTTAAGTACATTTATAGCTTCATCTGTAATTTCCGGTTCCATACTTTGAACATATTCTGCCTTAGTATTTAGAAGCCCTTTATTGTATATCAGTACTTTTTTCACTTCTGTAAAGTGTTGAAATACCGTTTCTGCATCAAAAGTCGCCAAAATATCGGTTGTAAATGAAAAGCTTCTTACTCTCTCATCGCTTACAGTTAGTGCAAAATAGCTATGCCTTCCTTTTATATCTGAATAATATTCTCTATTTCCATATATATAGTATCCGGCTCCTGCAATGGCATTACCAAAGACTAAAGCTGCAGTATCTACTCCTGCACCTTGTGCTCCTCCAATTAGCCAGTTTATCTTCATTTCACTTTATCTATCAACTCCTTACTATTTAAAGGATAATCATTATTAAGTGTTTAAAAAAGGTTTAACAATGTTAATATGTTTTTTCTAACTCCTTATTCTAATTAAAATTATGTATTTATATACCCCTAAAATCGAATAGGGAATTTTAAAATATTCTATATTGACATTACCGTCATGAACGAACTTCACTCTCTATGGGGAATAGTATTGTTAGATAAGAAAGTTAGGGTCTCCTTAGAGAAAATTATAGGTCTGCTTATAGAATTACATGAAAAGGAAGAAATGACGCTAGAGGAATCCAGGAAGATTATAGGGGATAAGGCATCTCATCCAATTATTATAAGAACGTTGGAAAAGCTTAATGTTTTAGAAAGATATAGATGTGAAAATAGATATTGTATAAAACTTACAGATATAGGAGAGAAAATCGTAACTGCGTATAATGAGTTAGACAAATCCATTATAGAGTGACTATTTTCTCTTACACTAATAAGGAATTTATATAATACCACTTTTATTAACAATTATGCAATTGAATATATTTATTCCAGATCCGTTATTTGAGGAAATAAAAGCAATATCAAGGAAGAGAAATACTGATATAGGGGATTTAATAATAGAGGCTTTAGAATATTATGTTGAGATTTCTAAATATGATTAATAAATATTATAAATTAAGAAAATTAATAAGCTTAAGTTAACTCTTTTTACCTTAATTTTCTTCCCGAATATTTTTGGGGTAATATTCTTTTCATATATTTTCAATATATAGCAAGGTGATTAGATGGGTATTGATCCAAACTTCCGAACGTCTAAACAAGTAGTTGGGGAACATGAAGGGCATAAGGTTTATGGTCCAGTAGAACCACCTAAAGTTTTAGGAATTCACGGAACTATAGTAGGAGTAGATTTTGATCTATGTATAGCAGATGGTTCTTGTATAACGGCTTGCCCGGTTAACGTATTTCAATGGTATGACACACCTGGACATCCAGCTTCAGAGAAAAAGGCAGATCCAATAAATGAACAAGCTTGTATATTCTGTATGGCATGCGTTAACGTATGTCCAGTAGCAGCAATAGATGTTAAACCACCCTAAACGAATAGAAGTTTATGTTATCCCTTAATTTTTTCTAATGATAAACCTTTAGTTTTTAGTCCGAATATTCCTAGAATGCTTCCAGATATTATAGCTGTTAAACCTACAATTGTAAAAGCTAATATTACATCTTGTTGATAATACAAAGATAAAATTATTGGGCCTATAACTCCACCCAAGTGTCCTATTCCATCTGCTATTCCGAAACCTAAAGTTCTTATTTTTGTAGTTATATTTTCTGCAGTGTATGTATACATTACTGGGAATTTGAATCCTTGTAGGAACATTATTGTAAATCCTATTCCTAAGAATGAAATTCCAGATAAGAATGGCCAACTAATAATTAGCACACCACTTAAGAAATTTGTTAGAAATGACGTTAGTTTCCTTTCTATCTTATCGTTTACTATAGAAGCAATTAATACTCCTAATGGATCACCATATAATATATATGTAAAATAAACTGCAGTGTTGTTAAAGCCTTTATTTCCAATTAGTGAAAAAATAGGATCTGAAAAAAGTGCATATCCTGCAAAATAACTAAAAAACCATGCTATTAGAAAGAGCAAGATGGTATTATCCCACTTGAATTTTTCGTTAGATTTCTTTATCCAAAGTTTTGACTCTGGTAAATAAAATCTAAAAAATAAAGACGGAATGGCTATTGTTACTCCTGCTAAAAATAATAATTTCCAATATTCTTGACCAGCTAATACTGCAATTGGACCAACTACAAGACTCATTAGAAAACCAAAAGACTCAACAATACCTATAGTTTTTCCTCTGTTTTCCACCATTTCTGAAATATAAGAAGGTACTGTAGCAACTTCACCTTCTATTCCCATTCCTATTATAAATTCTGATATAATTATCATAATAAATGATAATGATAAAAGTCCTATTACTGATCCTAAAGAAATTAATCCCATTGATAATATTAGTCCTTTCTTTCTTCCCCACTTAGATGCTATGTATCCATTAAAGCTACCTCCTATAAAATAGCCTAACATTTCTGCGCTTAAAGGCAAACTAGAAAGATCTGTGTTTACATTGAATATTTTTGATGCATAATCAACTATATATGGAACATTGAAAATATCCCAAAAAGACAAGGATGTACCTAACGCTAATAAGACTAAATATCTTCTTTCTAGCATATTTGTTTATACTTTTTAAACATCTTTAAATTTATCGTATATTTTCTTTTAATTAAACGCTTAGCATAATCTCTATAAAAGACTATTAATCTTAATTATGGGATTTTAAGACGAAAATTTTGTTAGAGTTACCAGTGAATAATTTATTGTTATATTTGATAATTTAATTTTACTTAAAATTTTCATTATAGTATTTATAAATATAAGTTCTTATCTTACTTAAAATTGCTATTATTAATAAAAAGATAAGAATAAAAATGCCTTTAATGCTAATTATAATTATGTTAAGAATAGTTAAATCTATAAAGACTAAGCATGATAGGAATTCATTGATTATTATTCTCTCTGATCCTTCTTTTATTTTACCTAGGATATTTCCTCCTATAAAAAGCGTCGAAAATAATAATAGTTCATTTATAGCTAAGGGTAAATTCTTATTTACAGATTTTTGTCTTAGAGGAAATGTATATTCTTCAATTGATAATATACGGTATATTTTTACATTGAAATCTGGGAATAAAACAGGTAACGGTAAGTTAGAATTTCAATTTACAGAAAATATTAACATAAGCTTTGAATATGATGGATGGAGAGATCTAATGGCTAGAAATTTTATGTCTAAATGGGTAAATGATTTTCTAGATAAATTAGACGAAGATATAAGAATGGAAAGAATAAGGAGAAAGATATAATTTTTTGTTAATTTAATAGTTAGTTTTTAACATGCCAAATAGTAAGGTATTTAACTTAGAGTAAGGAGAATGAATTAATGAATGAAGAGAATTATATAATTTTTCTTACCATCTCTTTGCTTATCGGATTCATATATTTTATGATAAATTCATATTTTGCTGTATCATCGCCTAAATTATTACCTAAAAAAAGTTATGATCTAAAAAAAGTTACCGCTATAATACCAGTATATAATGAAGATCCGGATCTTTTTGAAAAGGTTATGCAAAGCGTATCAGGAATAAAAACTATAGTAGTAGGAGACGGTTGCTTAGAACCATATTATTCCATAACTAAGAAATATGAAGGAGAGTTTATTTACATCAAAAATAGATCGGGTAAAAGGAATGCATTAGCTCAAGGATTAAAGAAAGTAAAAACTGAATTTGTATTGTTTTTAGATAGTGATACTATACTATCTGAAGGATCATTAACTCATATGTTAAGTCTCATGGACGAGAAAACTGGAGGAATTAGTCCAAGAGTTCTTATGATTAATAATAACAAGTACTCTTACTATTATTCAGAATTTTTTGAAAGAATGTCTGAAGTACTTCAAAGAGCCTTAAGTAGAAGAGGTAAAGTAGCAGTATTATATGGCCATTGTGCATTATATAGAGTTGATTTAATTAAAAAAATAGTTCTATCTAAAAATTTTACCAACCCTCAAGTGCTAGGTAAAAGGCTAACTATAGGTGATGATAGACAATTAACAAATTTTATTTTAAATAGTGGTTATAGAGCAATAATCGATTATGAGTCTACAGCTTTTACTATGCCTCCTGAAGATATCAAAGGTTTCGTAAATCAAGTTATAAGATGGACAAAATCTAACTATTTCTATTTTATAAGTGACGTTATTCATGGTACTATTTTCAAAAAAGGCACTTTATATATATTTAATTCATTTTACACTAATGTACTTCCGCTATTATTCATAGTATTTTTATTGCTTGATTTCTCGCATGATCCTAAAAGTTACATGTATGAATTATTTGAGTATCCTAAAATTCTGCTATACGTGATTTTCAGAATTATGGATTTTCTGGCATCAATGCCTATACTTATAAACATATTATATATTCATACTTCTCATTCATTCCATGGTACTCCTATACATTTATTCTATAATGGGCATAAGTTGCACGTAAAATTTCTCACGACCACTATTCATATTCTCAGTTCTTTATCATCATTACCTTTTGCTTTTGCTATGTTTAAATTAGTAGAAAGAGACAGATTGAAAATAATTATATTAGGTTCAGTAGCACTAGTCGTTCAATTTTTTGCTGCATTTTATGCTTTATTAACCTTATGGAAGCAGGATAGCTGGAGGACTAGATAGTTATATTTTACAATAATTTGTTTCAGTCCCTCTATAATTTGTTTTTTCATAGTACAAATATCCTGCATTTTTATCTGGTTCTTTTAAATGAATCTTAGCTGTAGTTATATAAAGTATATTCAAGTTATCTCCTCCAAAAGTTACAGAAGTTACATTTGGTGTAGGTAGTTCAACTTCATCTAGTATGTCACCATTATTTGGATCGCATCTTAAAACTTTCTTTCCTCCAAAAAGAGCTACCCATAGTTTTCCTTCAGAGTCTATAGTCATTCCATCAGGATTTCCATTATATTTAGAAAGATCTATGGCTACTACCATATTTGATAGATAACCTTCATTTATGTTAAAATCAAACGAAAATACCTTTTTTGTGGGAGAATCTATAAAATAAAATTTTTTATTATCAGAACTCCACGCTAATCCGTTAGATATTGTAGTTCCATCAAGTACCTTTTTATAGTTTTTGTTTAGATCCAAAACAAATAATCCTCCAGTAGGATATTTTTCCTCTAAATTCATTGTGCCTATCCAATATCTTCCTAAAGCATCACATTTACCGTCATTGAATCTGTTTCTAGAATCCCAATCCTTAACTTCAAAAATTTTATGAATATCGTTTTTCTCGAAGTTTATAGAATAAAGTCCGTGTCCTGATGTGGCTATTATATTTCCATTTACATGAGGCTGTATTGAACTAACATAGTTCTCTAAAACAATTTTTTTATATTCTTTTCCCTTTAATCTATGTATTTCTCCCTTTAGAATGTCTACCCAATATAATGAGTCCTTCACCCATATTGGTCCTTCATAAAGCTCTCCACTATAAGGAGATATTTTATCCATAGATTTACTATGCTAATATATTAAAAATATTTTATCTTAGAGTGCTAAGAGAGCGAAATTTCCCTTACACTAGGAGTATACTAGAAGTTTCATAAAATCCTTGTTAACGAAGCGAGTACGAAATAGCGAAAAATAATATAAAAAACCTTCCCAAAGTATTGTCGTCAACTAAGTGTTACTTTATCTCAAGGATTATCTTCTTATTTCTAATGCAGTTCTCTTTGTCGTGAACTGCCACGCCCTAACGGGCGTGGCTTCCTGCTTCAAAGCCGAGGCTTGCCAAAGGTAGAGGTCTCAGCTCCACAGGCACTAAGGGTCGTTCCGACCCCGAGCACTAATGTGAACCCACAGTATCCCAATATGGGACTGTTGAATGGAGTAGAGGCGTACCACATAGACCCTCGCTTTAACCAAGGCGTCTCGGTGACGCTTACTCCGTCAGTGACTGCCATTAATAGAATATTTGAAAAATACGTATTTAAATGTAACTACAAAGGGGGCTCCTACGGCGATTTTCACGAACAACACTCCTAAACAAGAAGACAAGCCTTACAAGAGTAAAACTTTTATAAAGAGAACAAGAAAATAACACAAGCCGAAAGTGAACATGGGGATAAAACCCCGTTGGATAGGCTGGCTATACGTCCCCGCGATCTAACATGTGGGACAACATCCCGAGTAGGAGCGTGCAAAAATTTAAGGGGACGTTCTCATAGTTAGTTCGCACTATCTCCTAACAAAATTAACAATACAACGCGTATTATAGAAAAATTCAAGAATTAGAAAAAGAGTATTACACATACAAAGTGAAGATCCTAAAGTTAACCTCTATCGAGTGGTTTCCTCGGCTCTTCAAGCTATCGCCTAGCCATGTTAGAGGCGAAGCATGTGGAGCCTATCCATCTCCACCCTTACAGATGGAGTCTTCCGCCCCCTTTGAACCCCTTGTTCAGATAAATTTTAACTAAGTTTTCCATAATCAGTTTAATAATACTATAGTATACAGTTTTCTAAAATACTGACATGGATCTTAGTTTTCTTTAAAATATAAATATATAGCTATAAATAGTTTACATAAATGAGCCTCCAAGTAACTGTTAAAGAAACAGAGAAGAGATTAAGTAAGATTTACTCTTTAAAAATAAGGAAATATTTATCAATAATATATTTATCAATTGGTCTATATTTTCCTATAGTTTACACTCTCACCGTATTTCATTTTAATTCTTTCATCCTAAATATAGTGGAAACTAGTATTTTCCTATTTATAGTAGGGTTTTGTATTTATCTAGACGTGAAGCTAAGCAAAGCTTTCACCATCCTACGAAAGCTACGTAATGTAACTCATACAAAAAATAAGGATAAATATTCCTTCTCCTTTTCTTCAATAGCATTTTTAGTAATTACCATCATAACAGCGTTATTTATAAGATCTTACTTACAGTACGTGATTCCCTTCGCTTTCCTAGAATATTATCTCTTTAACTTGTTTTTTTACCAAAGAGTTCACGCAAATGTAGAAGACTGGATAGTAATTGTCTCTACAATAAGTCTAATTTTTATTCCTCTAGATCAGCTATTCTTATCAATATTATTCAGTGTGAGTTGGATTACCGCAGGAATAATATCACTGGCGAGACTTTATGAGTGACGAGAAATCAAAAGAAATAGGTGAAATTCTCAAGTTCGTAGCTTCAAGTCCCATCTTTTCATCACCTATAAGGCTAACCATTCTTTTGGCGCTTGCTGGATTTAAAGAAATTAACTTCACAGATTTACAGAAAGCTCTAGAGGTAAATAAATCAACGTTATCAATAAACTTGAAGGTTCTGGAGTCAGAGGGAGTAATACAAATAAAGTATAAAATAGACAGGAATAGACCTAAGCAGATTATAATAATAACCGAAAAAGGCAAAGAGATAACTGAAAAATATCTATCAATGCTAGAGAAATATAAAAATTTCTTGACTAATTTATAAATGGACTGAAGATTCGTCCTTAATTATTAAATTACGTCTATATAGTCTTTGTGATCTCTTGTTTATAATAGTTAGTAAAAATGATATCATAACTGCTCCCAGACTCCATAATAATGAGTACGCGTTACCCTCTAGAGAATAATAAATTGATTGAGATACATAAGTGCTGGGTTCAAGAAAGACCAAATACCTATATGGTAGAGGAATAAAAGATAAAGGATAATAAACAGGAGCGAAGAAAGTTAATGCAAAACCCAAAACGTTAGAGTACTGACTCACCTCGTATGGATTTTTAATTACTGAGGCCAGTGTCATTCCAAATATAGAAGATAATGCTATAGAAGAAGATAAGGCAATTATAATTAAAGGAATAGATTTTAACTGTATATTGTATATAAGTACTCCTATAGTCAAAATAGTTAATATAGGCATGATATCTAAAATTATCTGTGACAATGCTATACTAATACTGTATAATTCCTTCCTTACTCCTGCATCTAGTATTAATGAAAACCTGCCAGATTCAATTTCATTAGCAAGATTATTCGCTACGGCAGTAAAAGTACTTATGAATAGATAAGCTGTAAGAGTGCCAGATATAATATAGAGTCTGTAAGAGTTAGACACGAAAGACGCAAATACTAACATAAATCCTAATGGAAATAGTAGGGAAAAGAACACGTAACCTAATGCATAACTCTTAGCTCCCTTTATCTGCATTACTACTATATAAAGTATTTCCCTTAACATCTCACTCACTTTGGAATATTTGTAGATATATATCCTCTAGACTTGGCGTTTTAACCTCGAATTTACCTTTAATTGACATTACTATATCCTTGACCTTGTCCCCTCCTACCTTGTATACTTTATTATTAGTATAATCTATGACCTCATACCATTCCGTGAACTTAGCCTTTATCTCCAACGGAGTACCTGAAAATATAACTTTCTTGTTCAGAAAGTAAATCCTATTAGACAACTTCTCTGCTTCATCTAAATAATGAGTAGTGAGAAGTATACTTTTACCATTCCTTTTCATATCGAGTAAAAGATCCCATATTTTCCTTCTTCCCTCAGGATCTAATCCGGTAGTCGGCTCATCTAAAACTAGAAGTTGAGGGTTGTTAACTAGCGCCATTGCAAGCAGTAACTTTCTTTTCATTCCACCAGATAGATCCCTAGCTATTTTCATCTTCACATGCTCTAGGTCAAGCTTTCTGAGTAACTCTTCTATCCTTTCCTCTAAAGTTTTCTTATTAACCCCCTTTATTCTCCCTATGTAAAACAAATTATCATAAACTGTTAACTGAGTAAAAGGTCTGACTTCTTGGGGAAGTGTGCCTATTTTCTTCTTCACTTTTACGTCAGTAGGTCTCTTATCTAAAATCCTTATTTCACCTTTATCAGGTTCAAGTTCTCCATAGATTTGTTTCAATAAGGTAGTTTTCCCTGCACCGTTAGGTCCAAGTATAGATACTATTTCATTCTCTCTAACTGTCATGGATACTTCTTCATTAGCCACAATTTTACCATAGCTTTTCCAAACGTTGTTTATCTCAATTAAATCCGTAGCTTTACACCTAGATTTAAAGTATGATTTTCAATTAGTTTAAACTATAGCTATAGTTTACTGTTTTAAACTTCAAACCATATATAATGTTAAAAATCTTAAAAATGGCATATCAATTAGAGGACGCAAAAAGATGATAGGTTTTAGTTTATATTCTATTAGAAAATTTGAAAGATATGAATTTCCTACAAATAGAAGATATTCAGATTTTACAGACTTTTATATAAATGGCAATTGTGGTTGCTCTACTGAACCTATGAGTGCCGCTACTTTTCCAGTGATGGTAGCTAGACATGCAAATATTTGTACATAGAGGAGGATACTGAGATGTCTTATAATGATTTTTTCCATTTAATCATTTACATCTATATACCAATACAACTACGTTAATTATAGATCTATTATCAATATTAAGCAATTATATATCATCTTTGCAAAATATTTACAAATTAACTCTTGAACACCTATTATCTGGTATCCCCAATTTAATTTTAACAAGTATAAAAAATGATGAAGACAATTTATCTTAACAAGGGGTTCAAAGGGGGCGGAAGACTCCATCCGTAAGGGTGGAGATGGATAGGCTCCACATGCTTTGCCTCTAACATGGCTAGGCGATAGCTTGAAGAGCCGAGGAAACCACTCGATAGAGGTTAACTTTAGGATCTTCACTTTGTATGTGTAATACTCTTTTTCTAATTCTTGAATTTTTCTATAATACGCGTTGTATTGTTAATTTTGTTAGGAGATAGTGCGAACTAACTATGAGAACGTCCCCTTAAATTTTTGCACGCTCCTACTCGGGATGTTGTCCCACATGTTAGATCGCGGGGACGTATAGCCAGCCTATCCAACGGGGTTTTATCCCCATGCCCACTTTCGGCTTATGTTATTTTCTTGTTCTCTTTATAAAAGTTTTACTCTTGTAAGGCTTGTCTTCTTGTTTAGGAGTGTTGTTCGTGAAAATCGCCGTAGGAGCCCCCTTTGTAGTTACATTTAAATGCGTATTTTTCAAATATTCTATTAATGTCTGACGTAGGGTTACGCTTCAGAGCGTACACTAACGAACAAACATTGAGGGCGTTAAAAGCCCAGTTGAGGTTAGCGTCAGAAGTATACAACACCCTACGTTGGGCAGACATCTATTTTCATGAAAGAGATGGAAAAGGACTCACTAAGACGGAGTTGAGGCAACTAGCTCTCGATCTGAGAAAACAGGATGAACAGTATCAACAAATCTATTCCCAAACACTGCAGCAGATTGCAGACAGATTCTACGACGCTAGACAGAGGTTCTTCGATGGGTTAGCACGTTTCCCAAAGGAAAAGAAAGCACACAAGTGGTACTCCCTCGTCTACCCTCAATCAGGTTGGAAAGTCCTGAAGGTGAGAGAAATAAGGACGAAGAGCAAGAAGAACAAGAAGAAGGTAATAACGCTTCAGCTGTCAAACCTAGGGATCTTCAACGTCGTTGTCCATAGGGACTTCCCGCTAGACAAGGTAAAGAGGGTCATAGTGAAGTTAACACCGTCAGGGAGAGTGTACATTACTTTCGTTGTGGATCAAGAGTATCCTCAACTCCCAAAGACAAACAAAGTTGTTGCTGTGGATGTTGGCGTAGAGAAACTTCTCACTACCTCTGACGGGGAATATGTCCCCAACCAGAGACCTTACGAGAAGGCACTCAATAAGATGAAGAGGCTTCATAAAGCTCTCTCACGGAAGAAGTTCTTGTCACGCAACTGGTTTAAGGCAAAGATTCGTCTAGCGAGGGCTCACGAACACTTGAAGAACCTTAGGAAGGACATGTACATGAAACTTGGTAAGTATTTTGCTGAGCATTATGATGTTCTCGTAATGGAGGATATTCATGTTAAGCAACTTGTTGGTAAGTCTCTCAGAAGGCTGAGGATGAGGTTACACGATGTTGCTATTCATGAGCTTAGGAGTATCATGGAGTATCAACTTGGGAAGTATGGTAAGAAACTCACTCTAGTGGATCCTGCTTTTACTTCAATGACTTGTGCTAGGTGCGGGCATGTTAAGAAAGATTTGACGTTGGCTGATCGTGTGTTTGTCTGTCCCAAGTGCGGTTGGGTCGCTGATCGTGATTATAATGCTTCTCTTAATATTCTGAGGAGATCGGGGTCGGAACGACCCTTAGTGCCTGTGGAGCTGAGACCTCTACCTTTGGCAAGCCTCGGCTTTGAAGCAGGAAGCCCCGTCCGTTAGGGCGGGGTAGTTCACTGCATAGTGAGATATATGATGATACATACCTAGATAAGGCTGCTATTGATAAATGGAATATTCTAATAATAATTTACAATTTATTTGAGACAATAAGGTATTTCTTACTTATTAATATAATTAATTCTTTACTCTCTGTTAATCATAAAGATCTACCAAAAATAATGTTGTTCGGTTATGGTGAATATTTACTTAACTATATAGTGAGAGACGTTTTCGCACAAAAAATTAAAACTTCTGAAATAAGTAATAGATATATATCGATCTACGCAAGTAGCCTAGGTCCAATACTTGACTATATTAAGGTCAATTCTAATGGACTTATGGATCTAACAAAAATAAGAATATACGCTGACAACAAACTATAATTTCTTCTTCCTTTTACAGAATGGTTATTATCTTGTTTCCTGTCATTTCTAAGACTTTCCTTCTTTGCTCTTTTTAATATATTTTCCACTTGTAATACTTTTCTATTCGTTACATTATAATACATTAATTCTTAGTGAAAGAGACTATAACTTACCTGCTTAAAACTAAGCCTTGATGATATGGCCCTACATAAAATTCCTTTTCTATTTTAAAATTTTTAAAAATATTAAGGTAATCTTCTTTGCTCATTCTAATACTCAAAGGAGGGCCGAAAGAAGTATTTTCCTTTTTCCAGTCTATTATAATAACTTTTCCTGTTGGTTTGAGTATTCTTAATACTTCTTCATAAACTTTCTCCTTATTTTTCATATCATGGAAAGAATTGGCAAAAATTACCTTATCTATAGAACTAGAAGGTATTGACGTGTGTGAAGAGTCCTCTATAAGAAATATAACATTATCTGAATTTACAATTCTTTTTGCTTCATTTATAAATTCTTCATTTTTATCTACACAATATATCTTATTTCTAGTAAGTTTAACTAGAAATTGGCAATAATATCCAGGTCCACAGCCTAAATCCGCTATAGTATCGTTTATATTAATTAAGTTAGGGAGAAACTTTTCAGGATCTTCAAACTTCTTTCTTAAAGGGCTAAGAAGAAAACTGTGATTATGCATAAATATATTTAGTATAGAAGTTTAAATGTTTATTGTAAGTTTAGAAAACAACTCATTATAATATTATTTTATGTTAATTTATCTTCATTAGAATTAATTACTGTAAAGTTTCTATATATTATTCTAGACATAACTTAGTGATATCTTATTCTTATTTTTATAACTTATAGTTTTATTAATTACTAATGCTAATTAATTTATTTTGATTCACTCTGATTTCTAGGTTATTGTGTAACCTGTTAGAAATCCTTTTATTATATTATCAGATAATTTATCAATTTGATTTGGAATATCTAACTCATTTAACGTTCCAGAAAATCCAAATAATTTCTCTATAAATGGTATGATTATACCTATTCCAAGTTTTTTTCTTTGTAATATTTTCTCTACTTCTATTCTAATATCTTCTAGATCTTTTGGATATGGTGGTACCATGTTTACAGTTAATCCTAGGGGTTTTCCAATATTAGTCGATTTCTCTATTTTTTCTATATAATTTTCTGTATTTTTCAATGTAGTAGCAGAATGATCAGAAACATATATTCTATAGGACTCTATATTAGGTAAGATTCTATAGAATACTTCTCTCTCATGGAATACTATATCGTTATTATAATTTACCATAGCGAAATTATCTACGATATAGAAATCGTATTTATTAGTATGCAGAATATTCGAGTATATCTCTTCAAATTTTTTCTTTGCTTCCCTATTTCTAGTAAGTATATATGAGTCGTTAAAAACTCTTGACGGATCTCCGTAAAATTTTATAACATCCAAATATCCATTTTCTATTTTTACACTTTTAAAAAAATTTGCCGAAATATTATCTATTATTGAATTTATCAAACCTTTATCTTTTATTCCTATAACATTAGAACTCCAACCTAATGGATCCCTATCGATTATTAGGACTTTCTTCCCTTTTCTTGCTAGTGTCTTTCCTAAGGTTAAGCATATAGTAGATTTCCCTATTCCTCCCTTCACTCCGTATACGGTAATTCTCATAAGTTCAATATAAATATCTATAAAGATAAAAGTTTTTTTGTTAAAGCTTTCTTACACCGCTAGTATCTATAAAAATGTTAGTTTTAAACTACATTTATTTTTCAAAAGTTTCCAAAGGAAAATCTTAAAACTCATTGAATAATCTATTTTCATGCTTTTTAATGTTATACCAAGAAGCAGATACCTAGATATATTAGCTGAAGGGCAAGAAGGTATAGTAACATTTCCAACTTATATACCTGGCTCTTATGTAATAAGAGAGTTAGAACGAAATATAATAGAAATTGAAGGAGTTAGAATGTCTAAAAATAAATTTTATGTTAAAAGTAAATTTAAATATAGAATATACACTTTAAGTAAAGATCAGAGAGAAGCTATATCTACAAGAGATTATTTATTTATTAATCCAGCTTCAGTATTTCCTTTTCAAGATATTAATGAGAAATATTGCGTTCAAATAGAAACTTCATGGAATATAATAACTCCGCTAAAAAAAGAGGGTAATTTTTATTGTGGTGAAAATTATCATGAGTTTGCAGATTCACCTATAGAAGCTTCTCCTTTTCTGAAAGAAATAAAAATAGACGATCTTCATTCAATATCTACAATTGATGAGATAGATATTTCGGCCATTAGAAAAATAGTTGAAGAAGCCGACAAGATAATTAAACCCAAAGAAAAATACATTTTCTTCTTTAGAAGATCTGATAAAAACTACGGAGGTATTGAGCACAAAAATTCGTCTGCAATTGTGGTTTCTTGGGAAAGAAAAGATTTATCAGAACTATTTGCTCATGAGTATTTTCACAGACTTAATGTAAAAACATTAATACCTAAAGATCTTGTTCACAATTACGAGAGAGAGATTTACACTGATTTATTATGGTTTGCAGAAGGATTTACTGACTATATGGCTCTTCTCATTTCATTAAGGGCCGGTTTAGATACTCCAGAAGAGGCACTGAGGGGTATTCTTTCTTCTTTATATAAATTAACATTTCCAGGTGCAAAAATAATGAGCTTAGCCGAATCTTCATATACTACCTGGATAAAATACTATAGGCAAGATGAAAATTTTCTTAATTCATCAATATCTTATTATAACGGAGGATTATCATTAGCATTTTATGTTGACATAAAGTTGACAAAAAATGGAAAAAGAATAGATGAAATATTTAAAAGACTACCAAACAGATATTCATTTTCCGATATACAAGGCGTATTAGATAAATTAGGATTTTATGAATCAGATCTAGTATATTCTCCTGCACGTAAGATATTAGACTCAATAAAGGAAGAAATATCCTTAGAATTTATGGACAAGGATAAACCTTACTATGGAATAATGCTCGATAATAATAAAATCCGTTTTGTAGAAGATAATTCTCCCGCAGACAACGCAGGATTACTTCCAGACGATCAAATAGTTGCCGTAAACGGAATAAATAAGCCTTTAGAAGTTAAAGACGAAGTAAATCTAACTGTTTTGAGAGAAGGAAGACTTAAAGACGTTAAGATTTCCTCTGGGAGAAATCCTGGACACGCTTTAAGAGCTAAAATAGATGGTAAGATTGCAGAAACTATTTTTGGTAAAAATGAAGTAAAAGCAGAATATACTTCAAGTATTCTTTAGGTCTTTCTATAACGCATTAAGGATATTATTTTATATACTACTTTTTATATATATGTTTACGATGAGGCGTAATTGGTTTACGATGCATCGTAATAATATTTATTTCCTAAAGCTCTTTGGTCCGGCATGGTTAGTAATGATGGCAGATATGGATGCTAGCAGTACCATAGGTGCAGCCGAAACTGGAGCTATTTTTAAATACGGATTAATTTGGTTCCTGCTTCTTCTTGTCATTCCCCTTTATTTTATACAAGAGGTTTCAGGAAGAATTGGTGCAGTTACAAGAAAAGGACTTGGAGAAGTAATAAGAGAAAACTATAGTAGAAAAACCGCTATCCTTTTATCTTTTCCAATGGCTCTAACTGATGTTATAACATATATAATAGAATATCTAGGTGTGGCAATAGGTTTAGAAATGATGGGAGTTCCAGTATATATTACTGTGCCTATAGTTTACATAATTCATATTTTAATAGTAACTAAAAGAAAATATATTAAAGCTGAAAAAATATTACTTCTAATATCATCATTACTTATAATTGGCTTTGGTGCTACTCTGGCAGTTAGAGGAATAAAGGACTATTCTCCAATTTACTTTGTGCCATCTCCAGATTTTATTTACATACTTGCAGTTAATGTAGGTGCAGTTATAATGCCATTCATGTTGTTTTTTCAAGCATCAGCAACTGCAGAAAAAATGAGATGGATTCCTAAAACTAGTGAGAATTTCTTAAATAGAGCAATAAAGCATGTAAAAGCTGAGACTCTTATAGGTGCAATAGTAACTGAGCTCTTAATGGCCATAGTAGAAATGGCTACTGCTGGAATAGATCCTTCTGCAAATTTTGCTTCCGCTAGCGATCTCTCAAGCGCTTTACAGTATATAGCAGGAAGTTATTCCCCATATCTCTTTGGAATCGGACTTATAGGAGCCGGATTTTTAGCTTTAGTTATAATATCGTTAGGAAGTGCTTGGGGTATCGTAGAAGCTCTAGGCATACCTAGGGAAAAATCTTATATCGTTTACATTCTAGAAAGCTTACCTGCAGTTATAGTAACATTAATCATTCCTTCTTATTTATTAATAAATGTAGTACTTAATCTTCTTGTAGCATTTATATTTGTATTAATAGGACCTGCAATAGTAATGGGAATGATAGCCAGAAATAAGAAAATAATGGGAGAATTTAGAAGTTCTTGTTTACAGAATGTAGAGTATTGGGGTAGCCTAATATTTATAGTTATATTCGGAATACTTGCTATTCTGTGAACTATCACGTCCTAACGGACGTGGCTTCCTGCTTCAAAGCCGAGGCTTGCCAAAGGTAGGGGGTAGAGCTCCACAGGCACTATCGTTCCAACCCCGATCTCTTCAGTATGTTGAGAGAAGCATTATAGTCACGATCAACAGTCCAACCACAATTAGGACAGACAAACACACGATCAGCCAAAGTCAAATCCCTCTTAACATGTCCGCATTTAGCACAAGTCATTGAAGTAAAAGCAGGATTAACAAAACGAATCTCCTTACCATACTTCCCAAGTTGATACTCCATGACACTCCTAAGCTCATGAAAAGCAACATCGTGTAACCTCATCCTAAGCCTTCTGAGAGACTTACCAACAATTTGCTTAACTTGAATGTCCTCCATGACCAAGACGTCGTAATGCTCAGCAAAATACTTACCGAGTTTCATTTACATATCCATCCTAAGGTTCTTCAAGTGCTCATAAGCCCTTGCTAGACGAATCTTTGCCTTAAACCAGTTGTGTGACAAGAACTTCTTCCGTGAGAGAGCTTTATGAAGTTTTCTTGTCTTGTTGAGTGCCTTCTCGTAAGGTCTCTGGTTGGGGACATATTCCCCGTCAGAGGTAGTGAGAAGTTTCTCTACACCAACGTCCACAGCAACTACTTTGTTTGTCTTTGGGAGTTGAGGGTACTCTTGATCCACGACGAAAGTAATGTAAACTCTCCCTGATGGTGTTAACTTGATTACTACCCTCTTTACTTTTTCCAGCGGGAAGTCCCTATGGACAACGACGTTGAAGATCCCTAGGTTTGACAGCTGAAGCGTTATTACCTTCTTCTTGTTCTTCTTGCTCTTCGTCCTTATTTCTCTCACCTTCAGGACTTTCCAACCTGACTGAGGGGTAACCCTACGTCGGACATTAATAGGGTATTTGAAATAGAATTATTTAAGCTTTACAAAGGGGGCTATCTATCTCCTTACGGATGGAGTCTTCCGCCCCCTTTGAACCCATGAATCTGATAAATCTAATATATTAAAAATGATTTTAAGAGTTTATATTTTATAAAAAATAAATAAAAAAGTAAAAAATATTTTTAATTTTATATTTTATCTTCTTCTTAATAATACTACTACAGCAGCCACTACAATTATTACTATAACTATTGCTATTCCAGCGTATACTATTGGAGATATTGATGGAGGATGAGTAGTAGTTGTAGTAGTTACTGGTGGGTGAGTTGTAGTTACTACTGGTACAGAGCTTACATTCAACGAACCATAAGAGTATTCTTCTAATCCACCAGGACTGATAATCTTAGCAACTATTTCATATATTCCTGCAGGTAATCCAGTAGTATTTATCATCGCTGAATATTCGCCTGGTGCTATCATTGACATTGTTACTGGTTTAGTGTAGTTACCATAAGGTACTCCCGGTACGTCTAAAGCTTTCAGCCATACATACGCAGTTCCGTTTGCGGGTGTTGGAACTAAGGAATCGGTAGAATTATCCCAATTATAATACGTAAATGTAGTAGTATAATTATATGGTGTTCCTGCTTTTACATTTGCCAAGAATATCAATGGATCTATCTTAAAGTAATGTGGATTATATGTTAACGTGAATTCTTCATCACTAAATGCACTACTTGTACTGTTCCACATATATGGCCCGTTACTTATTAATGGAGCATACTTATCTGTCCATATAGTCGCAGGTTGAATATGAGAGTATACGCTTGCTGGGAAGTATATGTCTATTTCAGTTAAAGTTTCATCTATTACTAAATCACTAGTTGAATTTAGATAGAATACTATTTGATATGGATTAGTTACTTGACTATCTACAAGTTGTGGGATAGATCCAAAAACATCAGTATTGATAAATGAGTTATCTATCAAATATGTGTAATTGAGAGTTATTCCATCAAATGTGTTAGTTCCACTTATTCCAGCTAAATCATAATACCAATATGTAAAGTTAACGTCATAAGCTGTTACCGGATATCCATTTATCCATGTTGCATTATGTACTAAGTTTACTGTAAGTATTGTTCCATTGACTATTTTTTCTCCGTTTGGAGCAGTAGTAGTTACTCCAGTGTCGAGTGTCCAATTCTTGGCTAGCATTGGTACTAATTGAGATGGTGGCAATACTGATGTTACATCTGTAAGGGGCGTTGTAGCCAACGGTTCATACATGCAATCTAATACGTTAAATGCATATAGTGATTCTGAAGCATATGGTTGCATATGTCTAGGTAGATCGCTAGCTACGGAAGAGAATAGAAAGTCTCCTGTTAGTGTGGAGTTTACTGGATGTATGTTCAATACATTTATAGCATATACTGCTGTTCCATCTTTCATATAGATATAGTTAGCCCAACCAGGTAAATAAACTCCTTGTATTGCATTACTCCATACTACTATAATATAAGGTAATTGCTGCTGTAAATCTAGTTCTACTTGCTTCATTATTGATATTGACTGAGAGAGAGACGGTGCAGTTTGTGCTTCATTTATTAAATTATCTATAGTAGCATTACTAAAACCTCCTACATTTTCTGGGGAAGTATATATAGTCATCCATTGAGGAACTAGTGGGCCTAGGTCAATCCATCCAAAAGTAGTCATATTGAAATCATATGGTGGTGTAACAGCGGTTTGAATTAAGGTGCCAAAAGGTTCTGCAAGTATAGTTACTGATATATTGATTAGTGCAAACTGGTCTTTTAGATAGTCTGCTAATCTTAATTGGGGTTGCTCATCTTCAGCATAAATAAAACTTAATGTCAATGGCTTACCTTTGTAATACCACTTACCATCTACGTGAGTTACATTAGGAATACTTTCTAAGTACATGACTGCTCTTGTTATATTATATGATTCATATTTCTGATAATATTGTTCAGCAGCTGTACTAAACCATTCTGAATAAACTTTAGGGCTAACGAAATATGGATAATCGATTCCTAATATCCCATTTTCCCAGACTATGTTAGTTATGTTTATAGGATTTATTAAACTACTTACTGCATATCTGAAGTATAGGTTAGAAGTTAGAGAGGAAATTGTACTATTAAATGAGAATACGAGTTGACCAAAACTCTCTACAGGAGCTATTCCTACAAATATTGTAGAATTATATTTTTCTAAAGCCTCTTTTACTTCACTAGCATGGTCTATTGTAGCAAAATCTATTTTGCCTGCAGTTAGGGCCTCAAACTCATCTGTATGTGAGGTATAAGAATAGAGGAAAGTTATTTTTCCTACCCAAGGTTGTGTATATCTTGCTTGGTCTGGGTTTAGTATCGGTGTATTAAAGTTGCCTATTGCGTACCCAGTAGTAAGTACTGGCATAGTTACTTCTAAGGCTATTACCATTATTAGAAATAATACCAAAAATATTCCTATATTTGGAAGATTTATGTTACTCATTTAGATCAGTTAAAATTTATGTTTAATATTTTTAAACCTTTCCATAGCAGTGCGTGATAATTTGAAAGTAATTTATAGTTTTAGTTATTAAAATGAAATTCTACTAAAATAAAAATGGATATTCTTTAATAGGTTTCATAAAATGTGTCATTAAAATCTAAATATTCAATATAGTTTGTAAGTTTATTAAATAGCTATTAAAATTAGTGTCTTTACTCTTCTGAAAGTATTTAAATATTAACCAAGTAGGACAATTACATAGGATGAATTCTAAAAATATGAAGATTATATCTATAGCGCTAGTTGTCTTCTTTATTATACTTTTAGTATCTGCAATATATTCTACATACTTTAGTGAAAACTATTCTATAATATATTTACCAAAATTTTCTAAAATAGTTTCATTTATACCTATTTCTTCTAACAGTATATTAATAGCAGGAAATGAAATTCTAGGAAATACAACTGAGGGATTAGCTGGAATATATTATATAAATAATAATTCGTTTATCGATTTAAATCTAAATGGATCTTTCGATAATGGTAGTATATATTCTGTAGCGTCTAATGGTTCTTCGTATCTTTTTGTTGGAGCTAAATATATAGGAACGGAACTGGTTCCGACAGCTTTCCTATATGATAATGGAAAAATATATAATTATAGTAAATATTTTTCTAGCTTTGCTCCTGGCCAGGCTTTTGCAGCAGATTGGTTTAATAGGACATGGTTAGTTGGTGGAGATTTTGTTATATATCAAAGCGGTGGACAGCATAGCATTATGTTTATGTTCTTGGTAGGGATAAAAGGTAATGAAGCAATAGACTATACTAAGAATATATCAATGGAATTAGGAGAATTACCAGAGGGTGAGATATTTACAATAAACAATAGTTCCAATGAAGTACTGATAGGTGGCTCTTTTTCAATTTATACATCTGTTTTTCTATTAAGTAATGAGAATCTGAACGTAGATCCTTCAACGATTCTGTATAAGACTCCTGGTTCTATACTTACAGCTTCACCTTATGGAAAATTATGGTTAGCAGGTGGGATGGAATTTACTCCTCAAAGTGTAGAAGCTCCTCAGCCTTATCCAGTTCCTTATCTAATTACAGTTGGTAATAATATTAGCCAAATAAATATTCCATATAAGATAGGAGTTATAACTTCAATTGCCACTGAAAGTGACAAGATTGCTGTAGCAATAAGAGTTCCCTTTAGTCAGTACCAGAATATTACTGGCGGTAGTGTTATTCTATATGGCAAATTATCTTCTCTATCCAAGGTATATCAAAGTGAGGATATATCTATTAACCAACTAAGTTTTATACATGGCTATCTTTTAGGTGTAGGATACAAAATAGCTGGAAACAATTCAGTTGGAGTTCTATTATTATATAAAGTATAAATTCTTTTCATCATAAATTATGGAAAATATTTTTAAGTGACTATTACTGAAATTCTTTTAATGGAATCTGCTCAGCAAGAGCTACGTAAAAACCTTCTTTCAGCGAGGAAGAATGCTCTAAGGGCAAATTTACGTTATATAGGTAGACGGCTGGTTTCTAGGCTTATTTTGCTTTTTGCTATAATAAACTTTAATTTCTTTTTATTTGATATCATTCCTGTAATATTTAATATTAATATAGCATCTTTTTATGTTCCACCAGGTTTTACTCATTCAGGTTTGAGTAGATCTACAATTGTTGAAGGAGTCGAGAGACAATTCGGTCTTAATAAGCCATTAGATATTAGATATATTGATTATCTTAAGGATATAGTTACATTTAATTTTAGCACCTCATTTCATTATGAAGAACCCGTTACGCAATTAATATTACAAAGGCTTCCCATAACGGCTATGATAGTCATACCTGCCTTGATACTAACTACTATAATGGCAATATTTTTTGGAGTTTACTCTGCAACAAGAGAAGGAAAGGCAGTAGATCATGTGATTTCAAATTCAGCAATTATAACTTATTTTATACCAGTGTTTTGGTTAGGTTTTATAATATGGTATTTTCTAACTATACAGACTAATTTATTTCCGTCTAGCTATACTTTAGCATTACTTGAGAAAGGAAACAGAGAACTTAATTTGATTTATTTACTTATACCACCAATTCTAACTTTATCAATAACATCTTTTGGAGTTAGAACAATACTTATGAGAAATAATTCTATAGATACTTTAGATCAAGATTTTGTTACAGTACTTAAGGCAAAAGGTTTACCAAGATCTAAAATCTTATATAAACATGTCTTCAGAAATGCTTTCCTACCAGTATTTACTAGAGTTGGAATAGATTTAGCGTTTCTATTAAGCGGTATTGTGTTCATAGAGGACGTATTTAATATTCCTGGATTGGGTAGATTGTTATTAACTGCGGCTACTCACTTTGATATACCTTTACTCTTGGGAGATTTCTTTACAATTAGTTTATTCGCAATTATAGTACTAACTTTGATGGACTTTCTATATGTATTAATAGATCCCAGGGTGAAATATTAAAATGAATAGTACATTCAAAAGATTAATATCCCAAAAATCATTTATAGTATCAATAGTAATAATAGGTTTTGTAGTAGGTTTAGCGCTATTCTCATTAGTGTATGGTAGTTATAATCCATACTATACCTCTTCATATTATGTTTCTGCGCCTTATTCCGTTCCTACATGGGCTACTATCTTTCCACAATATAAAGGTCTTCCCCCTAATTTGCATGAAAACTTTACCTATAATGGCCAACTTGAAAAATATAATTCTACAACATACGAAATAATAGTTAATCCTGGTCAAGTTAAAAATATATTTTTCGAAATTAATTGGAAATATAAAGCTCCATATTCAAGCGTTTTTAGCTTAGATGTATATCCAAATGTTTCAAGTAATCAAGCTTTCTTTATTAATATGTCATGGATTACTCCTTCTAATGTAAGTGAAGAATTAATTTCTGCTGCGCCAGTATCTCAAGAACCATTTATATTTGCTTCGTATATGACATTCATTTCTTCGGATAAATGGATTCCTATAGTATTTAATACTCAATATTCTACCACCATTCCCTCCCCTTTCGTATCTAGCTTACCTTCAAGAGATCAAATAATAGCTCCAGAAATCTTGCCGGATCTAATGTTTCCTAAACCTGGAGAATATCATCTTGAGCTTACATTTTCCAATAATTCTACAAAACCAGAAGAGTTTCTTTTTACTCTGCCAAGTTTTTCTGAAAAAGGATATGTATACGGTTTGTTAGGTACTGATGAGAATGGAGCACCGGTTTTTCCTGAATTTGCAATAGGAGCTAGATTTGATTTAGAGATTGCATTAATAGCTAGTATTTTAATTGTTTTCATAGGTGCAGCTTTTGGAATAATAAGTGGTTATTTTGGAGGAAAAACTGATACTGCAGTAGTAGGAGTAACCGATTTCTTCTTGCTTTTACCGGGCTTACCATTACTTATTACTCTAGAAATAATTCTAGTAAAGGCAGGAATTAATATCCCAAGAATTGATTTAATAGTTCTTTTAATTTCAATATTATCGTGGCCTGCGACTACTAGAGTAGTCAGATCCCAGGCTCTATCAATAAGAAGTAGAACTTTTATAGAGGCAGCAAAGAGTTTAGGTTTAAACAATAGACAAATAATGTTAAGGCATGTATTACCAAATTTAATTCCTATAATTGCTGCCCAAGTTGCGTACGATGTTCCTACAGTTATTTTAATAGAATCTGGATTAGATTTCTTGGGATTGGGGATAACTGGATTTCCTACATGGGGAAATATGTTAGGATTCGCTAGTACTCATATTTCAAGTGCAAATAGTTTTGCATGGTGGTGGGTTCTTCCGCCAGGACTAGGGATAGTATTATTAAGCGCAGCTTTCTATTATTTAGGAAATGCCTTCATAGATACTTTCAGCTCACGTAGAATAGGTGAATAATTATGTTCGATGAACTTGTACAAAATCCTATACTAGAAGTTAAAGATTTATCAGTTCATTTTTATTCTAAGACTAGAGAAGTTAAGGCTTTGGACAATATTTTTATCTCACTAGAGAAGGGTAAAGTCCTTGGAATAGCAGGTGAATCTGGATCTGGTAAATCTACTTTAGCTAAGGCTATATTTAGGATTCTTCCTTATAATGCTAGAATTTTAAAGGGACAAATTATTTATAAAGGTACTAATTTAATAAACGTAAATGAAAATGATTTACAGAAGAAAATAAGATGGAAAAGTATTGCTTATGTGCCTCAAGTTTCTATGAACAGCCTTGATCCAGTTTATAGGGTTAAATCGCAAATGTTAGAAACTATTTTTGCACATGAGGATGTAAGCAAAGCTGAAGCTTTAGAGAGAATAGAAAATGTTATAAAAGACGTTGGTTTACCTTCAGAAATTTTAGATAAGTTTCCTCATGAACTTTCTGGTGGGCAAAAGCAAAGAGTTATGATAGCGATGTCTATGTTGCTTAATCCAGAAATGCTAATAGCCGATGAGCCCACTACAGCACTAGATGTTGTAATTCAAGCACAAATAATAGCAATGATTAAGAAAATTCAGAAGGAAAAAAACTTATCAATGATATTTATAACTCATGACCTTTCTCTATTGGCTCAGATAAGCGATATCATGGCTATAATGTACGCAGGTAAAATAGTAGAAGTTGGTAAAGTAGAGGATATTTATTATTCACCTTTGCATCCGTATACGCAGCTTTTAATAAAATCTATACCTTCCATAAAAAATAGAAAGAAAAAATTAATAAGTATTCCAGGCGAAGTTCCTGACCTATCTGATCCTCCACAAGGCTGTAGATTTAATCCTAGATGTCCTCTTGCTCAAGAAATATGTAGGAAAGAATCTCCAGAATTAACTAGAGTAAATGGATCTCATTATGTAGCTTGTTTTATGGTAGGTGGGCAATAATGATAGAGGGAAAAGCTCTTAAAATATTTTTTAAATCTAGAGAGAAGTTAATAAAGGCGGTAGATGATATAACTATAAAATTACAAAAAGGTAGAATATTGGGGATTGTTGGCGAATCAGGTAGTGGGAAGACCACTTTGATTAGAGCTTTGATGGGATTACAGAAAATAGATGATGGAATAATTTTATATAATGATAAAGATATTTCTAAGTTGAAGTCTAAAGAATGGAAGGAATTTAGGAAAAATAATCAAATGATATTTCAGGATCCTTTTGATGCTATGGATCCAAGATTCAAGGTATATGATACTGTAGCAGAAGGTATAAGGGCTCAAGGTATTGCTTCTAGTAAACAAGAAGAGAAAGAGCTTGTATACAATACCTTGAGTAAAGTCGGATTAACTCCACCAGAAAAATTTTCCGATGTTTTTGTTACTCAATTATCTGGAGGTCAGTTACAGAGAGTCTCTATAGCAAGGAGTCTTGTATTGAAACCAGAAATTATAGCTGCAGATGAGCCTGTATCTATGCTTGACGTATCAATTAGAGCAGGAATTCTAAATATATTTTTGGATCTGAAAGAAACTGAGAATGTGGGTTTCGCAGTTGTCTCGCATGATCTATCTACTTTGTCATACATTGCCGACGAACTGTATATAATGTATATGGGTCGCTTTATGGAATCTGGAACTGTTGATGATATAATAGAGAAACCACTAAATCCATATACACAAGCCTTATTATCGGCAATTCCAGAACCTGATCCTAAACATAGAGGAAATGAAATAACGTTGAAGGGGGAAATCTCTTATGATCATTTTAAATATGGTTGTAGACTTTATCCAAGATGCCCATTCGCCATGGATATATGTGCCAAAGAAGCTCCTCAGCCGATTGAGGTTTCTCCTGGACATGTAGTGGCATGCCATCTTTATTTAAGGAGATAAGATGCAAGAAGAGTTAGAGAATCCATTAAGTAAATCGGAAAAGATATTTGCAATTTTTTTAGTGATTTTATCAATTATTATATCTTATCTGGAAGGGAATATTCCTTTATATCTATCTATATGTAGTTTATCAGTATTTGTTCTACTCTATAGATTCTATAGTATAGTTAAAATGCTAACTCAAAATAAGTATGAAGTAAATATAATACCAAAAGTTAGATACGAAAAAACAAGGTTTATTAATCTAACTATAATAGTAATGCTATTCTTATTCGTTCCCTTTGCTCTATTATATTTATTACCATTACGCTTATGGATAACAGCAACTTTAGGTATTATATCATTATGGCCTATTAGTTCACTATTAGCGTCTTTAATTATATATAAGATTGAAAGGAAGTTTAACGGAAGATTATTCAGATATTATATTATAGAAGAAAAATTAGGAGAAGTTGTAATAAAGGAATATGGATATAAGATAATCAAGTCATAGATTTTTCGTATATTTTAAATTTGTCTATAAGTTCTTGAGGAATTTCAGTAGCTTTCCACTTTTCTGGATCCACGCATACCATTACCAGATAGCCTGTTGTCAATAATTCGCCTTTTCTCTTTATTTCAAATGAATATTTTATAGCCTTTTTAGAGAGAAGTTCTGCAGTAACTTCCACGTCAAGTTCATCCCCTAATTTAGCTGATTTCATGTATTTAGCAGAAGATTCTACTACAACAAACCATACTCCTCTGTATGCTAAAGTTTCTGTGGAATCTCCAAAAACTTCTTTAGAAAAATTAGTTACAGCATCAGTAAAAAACCTATAATATGCAGCATAATGCGCTACTTGCTGAAAATCTGTATCATAAACCTTAACTACTTCTTTATTTACATACCTTATAGCCATAAGTATTTAGTGTTACTTAAAGTAAAAAATCTATACGACGTTCTCTTCTATTGATTTTTTAATAGTCAAAGAGAGGAAATTTTCAAGGAACTCAGAATTATCTTTTGTGACAACAATTTCTTCAATTTTTTGAATTTCAAAAATTTTCCATTTATGTATATTTTTAAATTTTACAGCTATTACTGCCTTTCCATCCATAGTAAACATTGAAAGAAATTCAAATAACTTTCTAATTTGAATTTCTCTTACTTTAACCTTATCTTCCCAAGTACTTTTACATTCTATAGCTAATAATAAGTTTCTCTTAGTAGCAAATATGTCTGGCAAAGGATTTGAGGAAGAGTTTGAAGTTGGTATTCTTACAGCGTAAAAACCTTCAGATTTAAGTATAGAGACTAATTCTCTTTCGGCGTTCTTTCCTATATCCCTGTTCACTCTTAAATAATAGGAATTGAAAGTCTTATAAGTTAGTTGCTTTTTGTGAAATAGATCCTCTAGGCCATGTTAGTAACGTCGCCATAACCACTGTTAATGAAGCATAACCCATAATGTTACCCCATACAGACGCTGAAGATAAGCCGTAAATTTGAACTAATGATCCCATTATTATTGAGCCTATACCCCCTATTACGCTTCCTAAATTGTAAGACAATCCAGTAAGTGCAGATCTAACTTCTGGAGGTACAGATTCTACTATTAATAATGGAGCTAATGGCCAAAATCCAGTTGATACTGAATATAACATTAATCCAGAAAGTATAGTTGGTGGGGAACGTAAATAGAACGAAATAGGTAACATAAAAGGTAAACCTATCATTTCTCCTATTACTCCTCCTATTATTAGTTTTCTTTTACTTATTCTATCTGCTAGTCTCCCAAAAATTATAAATGATATTCCCAATGCTATATTCGAAACTAGCATTATTGAACCCACAAAATTTTTAGATAATCCAATGCTTTCAGAAAATTCTGGATAAACTGCGAATATGGAATAATAAGAGAAGAACATTCCAGAAATTATTACTGAAGATCTAATTAGAACTGAGTAGTACTCCTTTATGTCTACTTTAATTTTACTTATTTTAATACTTACATTTTTAACTTTTAACTGAATATATGGCAATAATATTAAAGGAAGTGCTCCAGTTAATAGAAATATTCTCCAACCTATACCTTCCATATAAGGCGAGAATAAAATAAAAGCCATACCAGTAAATGCATAGCCCATTCCATAACCGGCTTGAACTATACCATTTATTAATCCTCTAAGGTTAATAGGAGCATTTTCGTAAGCTATTACTGTTCCTGCTGTCCATTCTGCACCCATAAAAAGTCCTTGTAGACTTCTCGCTAACAAAAGTATAATTATGTCTGGAGAAAAAGCCATTATACCTTGAAATAAAGCGTAACCTGCTGTACCTAGAATCAATATTATTTTTCTTCCTCTAATATCTGCTATTTTTCCAAATACATATCCACCTATTACTCTAAATATTAATCCTAAGGCAAATAGTAAAGTTCCATCGACTGTATTTAAACCTAAGTATTTTTCTAGATATTCATATACGTAAGTAATAATTAATAGATCATAAATATTTCCAGCCCATGCAAAGAAGGACGCTATTGTAGCGTGAATATAACATTTCATAAAATGGAGAATAATTTATAAAATAAAATAATTAATTTAAAGGTTATCTAGATGCTATTTATATTTTATTCATATAGCTTATATATTACGGTTTATGTAAAAGTAGTTAAATCAAAAAATATTTTTAAATTTCCATATTGAATGCTACTTATGAGCGAAGAAAAAGTATTATCTTCTCCTATAAAGAGAAAGATAGTATATTTATTAAAAACTGATGGTCCAATGATTTTTAAGACAATAAAAGATGAAATTTCTATATCTTCTGATTCTTTAAAAATCGCATTAAACGATCTTGAAGCTGACGGGATAATTAAGAAAAAGAAAGGTAAGATAGAACTTACAGAATTAGGGAAAGAAATTTCTCAAAAAATTTCTTCTATGGAGTAGTACTTTTTGCTAAAACGCTCATTCCCTCATATAGGATATTTGCGGCTAGCATTGATGTTATTTCGCTAACATCGTAAGGGGGAGAAACTTCAACAACGTCAAAGCCTATTATATCAAACTTAAAACTTCTCACTATTTCTAAAATGTCGAAACTCGTTAATCCCCCAACCTCGGGCGTTCCAGTGCCTGGAGCAAAAGCAGGATCTACAACGTCAATATCTATAGAAACGTAAGTTTTGCCCGAAGGGAGTTGCTTTTTAACTTCTTCCAATTTATATTTTAAATCTCTTATTGTGAAGCTCTTTATTTTTAGTCTTTTTGAATCCTCTATATCGTCTTTAGAATATAGTGAACCTCTAATTCCCATTTGAACAACTTCTTTTAATAGTCCTTCTTCTAAAGCTCTTCTGAGCCAAGTACCGTGAGTATATTTTTTACCCCAATAAGAGTCCCAAAAATCATAATGGGAGTCTAAATGAACAAGATTCACTTTACCGTAAGTTTTATACATAGCTCTAAGTACAGGTAATGTTATAGAATGATCTCCTCCTGCTATGAAAGGTATAGCATTTATTTTACTAACTTCTTCTTCTATTATTCTCATACTATCCTCTATATAACCAGGAATTGCATTAACATCACCTGCATCGCACATGTTTAGCGTATCGAAAGGATGAATATCAACGAATTGATTATAAGGTCTTAAAAGCCTAGATCCTTGCCTTATTGCTGAAGGACCAAACCTAGCTCCAGGCCTATAGGTAGTAGCATCATCGAAAGGTATTCCCAAGAATACTGCCTTTACGTTAACTAGTTCTTCACATATAGGTAATCTTCCATATGTTGAAATTTGTGTGAATCGAGGAGATTTTAATGCATCTAATTGTCGCATATTAACTCTTTTATATTAATCTAAAATTTAAGTCTTAAGATATTCAAACTAAAAATTTTTAATGTTATGTATACTACCTTAAAAACCTAAAAGTAGTAATTCGCTATATTATATCAAATAATAATCTTGGAAATCTCCATAAAATACGCATTATAGATCTAATTTAGAAATAAATGAAATAATTAACATTATGAAGATCTGTAATCAGTCTTTATAAAGTCTGCTATTTCATAGTTTATGTTTATATATAATTATTTTTATAATTAAAAAATGTTCATCTGATTACCTTAAATGTTTTTATATTATTTTTAACATAGACTTACTAGTGATAAAACCAAGAAAAATTACGGAAAGTAAGTTTTTCTTTGAATATGACGAGCCTTATTATTCAAATTTACTTGAAATTATTGATAAAATTCCTGATTTCTTCAAATACGTAGAGTTAATAAATGAAGTAGCTTATAGAGAAGGATTTACGTTCTATACGCAAGACTATTATAGATCAATAAAAGTTGATCCTATTCCACGAATATTACAAGCTCAAGAATTTAGAGAAATATCTAGGGGATTAAAAAATAGGGCTCTTGCAATAAATAAATTTCTATACGCAGTCTATCATGGTGAAAACACTCCAGTAGCTGAAGATTTCATAACATCTTCTCCTTATTTTAGGCCTGAAATGATGAATTTTGATCCTCCAAAAGGAATATATGTATATATTTTCGGCGAGGATTTAGTAAAAGTTAATGGATTTCCATTAATATTGGAAGATAATGTAAGAATACCTTCTGGAATGACTTACGCAGTTAAGGCTTCTGAACTTTTTGAAAGATTTTTGGGTGAGATGATGCAAATAAATAGGCAAAGACAGGATGGATTAGAATTATTAAAGAAGACTCTCCACTATGCTTCAGACACGAGAGATCCAGTAATTGCTATACTAAGTGATGGAACTTTAAATTCAGCTTATTTTGAGCATAGATTTTATTCTGATAAGTTAGATTTTCTCCTTATAGAACCTTCTGATCTTATAATAAAAGACGGAGAAGTTTTAGCTAAAACTTTAGACGGGGAAATACATATAGATGTAATATATAGAAGAATAGAAGATCTTGATATTTTAACGCCTGGATTAATGAAGGCCTATCTGAGAGGATGGGTAAATTTAGTAAATGCGCCAGGTACAGGGATAGCAGACGATAAGATAACTTTCTGTTACATGCCCCAAATAATGGATTATTTTGGAATAAAAGAAGGAGTAAAGCAACCTTTTTCCGTTCCTTTGGGAGCGTCTAAAGAAGAAATAATAAATAAGCTTGAAAATATGGTATTAAAAAGAAGAGAAGGTTATGGTGGATCAGGAACATATGTAATGAAAGATATGAGAGATGAAGAAAAGAGAAAAGTTTTGAAAGAAGTTTTAAGTTATCCAGAAGAATTTATGGCTCAGGAATTACTAAATTTTGATACAGTTTTATCGGCTATAAATGATAATTTTTATGAAACCTATGCAGATCTAAGATTTTTTGTATTCATAGATTCTACATCAAATACTATTTTAAGTAGAGTAGCTCCTCTAGGTAGTAGGATAACTAATAATTCGTCAGGAGGCATGGTGAAGCCTGTATGGGTGGTGTAACTTATGGAGTATTTTACCAGGCAAAATACGAATACGAGGATGTTGTAATGCTTAATGATAATACACTAAAGATAGTTCCATATGATGGAGATAATCAGCATGTAATCGAAGAAAAATTGGATACAGAACCTAAAGGGTATAGTGTAAAATTTAAGGATAATTTTGGAAATACTGTATATAGAGTAAAGATTTTGGATCCTCATAACGCAATGGTCATTACAAGTAAAAGTGTAGTGGAAGTCTACCCTAAAAAATTTGAAGATTGTGAAATTCCATGTTCTGAAGATTATGTTTTTACAAGGTCTTCAAGCTTAATAGATATAGACTACTTTAAGAATATAGCTACTGAACTACTAAAGAGCCATAAAACTTTAGATGATTTTGTTAGATCAACAATAGATCTGGTTAGAGGTAAAATAAAATATAAGGAGGGAGTAACTAATGTCTATACTAAGGCTCATGAAAGTTTTTCTTTAGGTTATGGCGTTTGTCAAGATTTTACACAAATAACTATAGGTATATTAAGAGCAGCAGGAATACCAGCAAGATATGTAATGGGTTTAGTAGATGATAATCCTAATACTACGCACGCATGGGTAGAATTTAAATCTAGGGATGGATGGATTCCAGTAGATCCTACAAGGAATAAATTTTATGATTTGTCCTACGTTAAATTCGCAATAGGAAGAGACTATAATGATGCTTCACCTATTGTCGGCTCATTCGTAAGTAGGGGAAGGGGATGGTTAAAACAATCTATTGTAGAGGTGAAAAAAATTGATTAAAAGTACTGCGTATAAAGTTTATTGGACAGGAAGATATTTAGAAAGAATAGAAAATATTGCTAGGTTTGGCGTGTATTTAGCTAATAATGGTATTTCTATTCAAGAGATGAATAATATTCTAGGAGTCAAAGATGCGTTCTTATATATTTCTAATGAATTTCAATTATTACGAGAAGATATTAGAGGATTTGGAGACGAAGCTGTTATGAATGCTTTATCTTCATTAGAAACTACTATTTATGCTAAGAGAGATAATTTAAGCAAATATTTTGCTGATATTTTAAATACTATCATATATCTGGAAAATATGGTAGAAGAAAATCTAAAACCTCAGTTCGTTTCTATTATGCCTAAAAAACAAGAAGAAATAGGTTCTCAAGAGAAAATAAAAAAGAGCTAACTTTTACCTTCCTTTTCTAACTAGACTAACTACTCCTATTATTATTCCTATTATTGCAATGATTATTGCAACATATATTAGATCTTTTATCGAATTTAATGATGAGTTTACTGAAGATATGTCAGAACTAATTTGAGAGCTTAAAGTAGAATTCTGCTCTTTTAGTTCTGTAGATAAATTACTTACTTTTTGATTAACTTGAGTCAAATTATTATTAACATTCGTTAATTCATTTTCGAAATTTACATAAATAGTTGCAGACGACTCTAAATTATCGTTCTGCAACGACGTTATTGTTAAATTGTATGTTCCATCGGGATATTTTTCGGTATTTAAGGTATATGTAAATGTTCCATTTCCTGAAAATGAAGTTAGCATTTTTCCATTTAAGTATAGTATATCTTGAGAGATGTTCTTCCCAGTTACAGTGAAATTTATCGTAATACTGCCAGTAACGTTCTGGTTATTTAATGGATAGGTAATACTTATAGTTGGTAATGATGGTGATATGTTAGTTATTACAGACTCCATAGTCAATATCTTAGAATTTTCTAAGGATATAGTATTTACTTTCGAATTTATTAAGATTAACATAGAATTTATAGCATGAATATTATCGCTTTGCGAATATAGTAGAGTCACATTTGAGTTATCAAATGTCACGTTTGTTATATTTGAATCGAGAATTCTCACGTTACCTATTACAGTGTCGTTAATTAGGATATCGTTAGTAAGTGAACCGTTAGTTATTATAGTGTCGTTAACTAATACTGCATCATAAGTTTGAAAACCATCTACTTTCTGGTTTTTAATCAAATTATATGGTAGAACATAGAATGTCTTTTCTGCAGACGGAGAATTTAATGTGGGATAAGCTTCTGAAGAGAGTCCAGTTACTAGGATCTCAAACGGTGCACCGTAGTAAAGTTCTCCTTCATAATATGTTAAATTACCAGAATTAAATGTAGAAGGTAATGTAACATTACCTATCCATTCTCCAAGATCAGAATTATACCATAGAGGTAATTCAACTATTTGACTTACTAATGAATATTCATTTGTTATAGCCATTGGATATACAGTTGCTGAGTACATCCCATAATTTACTTCACTACCGTTAGGATACGTTATATTAGCATATATCGTTAACGTCTGCCCTTGATAAGCATAACTTTCAGTTTTAATATTTATATGTGAGTAGTTATTTACATATATTGCTCCATAGAAGAAGCCTGTAATATTCTCACCAAGTGTAATTGAGCTGTAGTTAGACTCTAAGTAAATATAATAAATTCCTGGTTCTGTATTAGGAACTGGAAGATATCCTAAATATATTCCCTTCTCAAGATTAAATGGAATAACGGCCTTACTTACTACTTTCCCAGAACTGCTCACTAATTCAGCTGTTATGTTTGTCCCTTGAAGAATATTGTTAAATATTGGTTCTCCAGTTTGAATTGAGGTTATTGTTACTAAATTATATGGTGGAGTAGGCAATCCTTGTATTATTATATTTTGTCCAGGAGCTACAGAGCCAGGTTCTGCTACGTTTGGGGGTAATATAAATAAACTTTGTAGCATAGTCCCACTAGTGAATGCGTCAAAACCTTCGGCGTTTTCAGAAGTTATATAAAGATCTCCAGAAGGTAAATAAGGTATTTTCCCTACCCATATTAAACCAGGATATCCTATAACAGAAGCGCTAATTGGAATAAGATTTAATGTAGTTACTGGAGTATATTCATTAATACTGATATTGTAATAGTAAATGTTTACAGCAATTGGGAAAGTAGGCTGATTTCCGTATATGTCTGTTACGTTAGCTATAATTGCACTAGATACTCCAGTAAATATAGGCGCAAAAGTTACTGGAGATAAAAATTGTACATAATATCCGCTGAATGTCTCGTAAAATCCTCTTCCTGAAATTCCATCGGAACTTCCATATACATTTACGTAAAGTATTCCATTCGCAGTAGATGGTAACTTTAGTGTTCCTATCCACAATTTCAAAGACGGATTAAACGTTAATTGGACACTACTAATATTTCCTTGAGTAGTCTCTACTGTAGCATAGAAGTTACCAGAGGTTATAGATATTCCTTTGTAGGTTATATTTGCAATAATTTCCATTGTTTCGTTGGGGAAGAACTCTATAGGTGTTTCTCCAGTTGAATTTAATACATTAACTTCTATATTCAAACTTGGTTTTGTAATAATTTTACTATAGTAATATGCAAACTCCCCAACATTTAACGTACCCCATCCTGTTACTAGATTGTAACCATAACTAGCTACCCATGGAATATTATAACCAAAAGTTATAGGATTAAACACTTTATTATATAGAGAGGAATTAAATCCTATTTCGTATAAAATCGGATTTATTAAACCTAAACTACTGTTAACGTAATTCATTACTAAAGTCAATAAACCTGCATTTAATGGAGATGCCTCACTAGTACCTCCAGTTATGCATGTTATGTTGCCCGGACAGATTATATAAATACCAGGGTATACGTTAGCATTTCCTGAAATATCTGGAACTTCTCTACCGTTTGGATAACTTAAAGGAGTCTGCAAACCCCACTGATAGTAAGGTATTGGTTCTATTTCGCTTATACCTCCTGTAGAACCCCCATAATTTACATCATTTGGAACAAATCCGTAGTTAGACCAGGCTGATTGATAATATGAACCAGGGAACTGTATATATGTTGTAGTGCCCCCTACTGCAGTTACGAAAGGAGAAGTTGATGGATATCCTACTGTTCCTAAAGGTCCATTACTATATCCTGCCCCACCAGCATCCCCACTACTAGCTAGGAAAGTTATACCTTCTGCAGAACCCATCGCATAGTACATGTCAGATTCTACTACACAAGCATAAAATTCCTGAGCGTTAAATTGTGAAAAAGCCTCCTCTGGAATTGAAAAACTCTGGGATAAATCATTGACATTATCTAGTTGGTCTATATATGATATTATTGCAGCTAATGGAAGTGCACCATTAGCTATAAATAATGTTATATTAGCCTTAGGTGCCATAGTATGAGATATCTGTACATCCAAGCTTATTTCTCCTGCCCAACCAGTCTCTATTCCAAGGTTCGGATTATATGGCCCTATAGGGATTATCTTAAAACTTGGGGGATTAGGTAATCCAGTAACTTTATCGTAATATGCTAGTTGTTGTTGAATATAAGGATCACCGAAGAAATCTAAAATTCCAATTGATCTATTTTGTCCTTCATCTCCTAATGCATAAAGTGATGTTGCATTGTATACTTTTTGTAGCGCTGTAGGCCAGTAAGCTTCAATTGGGAAAGTCATATTAGATATTTCCACAGATTTTTTCAGATTTTGAATAGTCTTTCCTGTAACTAGAGTATTAGGATGAGAGAAAAATATTGTAGAAATATTACTAGAGTATACAAAAGCATTTATTGTAGGAGTTCCATATGCAGAATAATAGTAATCTGTCCCATTACTATACATCACGTAGGATAATCCTAGATATTGATGAATTTGAGAAACTGTACCTTCTGCGACTATAACTGAATCGGAAGATGTTAATAATATATTAAAGTTATCATTTTTTAAATAATTTAATACTTGATTGTATTGCTTTACAGGATAAAACATTTTTTCGATTTCTTGTTTGCTTAGAAAATGGTGATATAATGATGAAGAGGGATTGGAAGTTTCCTCAGCATAGTAATATAGATATCCTACGTTCTTAAGTGGTAAAAATATTGTAAACAATACTGGAGTATTAGGATTTAACGTTCCTATTTCTTTGAATCCATGAAGTTGGTAAGGTTGTATTGTAATACCTTGAGGATTAGATATTCCCAAACCAGTTATTCCTATTATACTTATTAAAAATACAGTTACTAATAATAGAGGTTTTAATGACATATAATTTAATGTTTTTAAATGATTTTAAATCTTCATGATATCATTATATAAAATTAAAACGTATTAACATAGTAAGTATGGATAATCTACTTTATTTTAAATAAGTATATATTCTTGTGATCAATAATAATGGATATCATTTTTTGCATATAAGATAAAAATTATTTAATCACTCGGAATATTTAGATAATATAAAATTGTACTTTCTAGAAGTTTAAGGGCAGACATTATTGTAAAGCTCATGATAAATTATGCATTATAAACTGACAGCAATAAGAATCTTGGTCTTTAGATTCTAAGAAAATATAGCCGGTTTATGATAAATTTCAGATTTTATGACAAAAATTTAAGATAGATATTAGAAATATTCATACTAATACAATATACTATATAATTTAGTTAAAAATTAAGTAATAATAACTAACAAATAAATATATTAATCGAATTCTTTCGCTCTGCTTATATAATGCTTTATAGTTAGATTTTATTTCTTTATATAAAAAATGTTCATATTTTTAATATTTTTGGAAATTTAAACGCTAGGAAAATTCTAATGCAAGTAAAGTTAATGCTGTAGTACCTAATTTAAGAACGCTCTCATCTACCATAAACTTTGAACTGTGATTCGGATAGATGTATCCTTTTTCTTCATTTCTAGTTCCTAGGAAAAAATATGTTCCTGGCGCTTTTTGTAGAAATCTTGAGAAATCTTCTGCTCCTAATATAGGCTCAGTTTCTATAGTTTTGGTTCCTTCAATTTTTTCTAATATTCGTATAACCTTTTCAGTGATATTAGGGTCATTTACTGTTATAGGATATACGTCTTCCATGAATTTTACTTCACAGTTAGCATTAAACGCAGAACAAATAGATTGAACTATTTTTTTAGTATATTCTATCGCTTTTCCTCTAGTACTTTCATCTAAACTTCTTATTGTTCCTTCCATTATTGCATCGTCTGGTATAATGTTATCTTTAGTTCCAGAATGAACGCTAGTTACTGAAAGAACGAATGGTTGTCGGGGATCTATAATTCTACTTCTAATTCCTTGTAATGCAAGGATTATTTGAGCTGAAATAAATACAGGATCTATAGTTTCATGCGGTGCAGATCCATGTCCACCTTTTCCATGAATAATAATTTTAAAGGAATCCGGTGTAGCCATTATAGGGCCTTTCCTCAATGCAAATGTCCCTACAGGATAGGCAGATGAGATATGAAGTCCAAATACGTAATCTACATCGTCCATTACTCCTGCATCTATCATTGGTTTGGCCCCTCCTAGACCTCCATCCTCCTCAGCTGGTTGAAATAACAATTTTATTCTTCCTTTTGTTAAATATTTTTTTATTAGAATAGACGCTCCTAGAAGCATAGCCACGTGACTATCGTGACCGCAAGCATGCATTATTCCCTTATTTTTGGATTTGAAAGGTAAGTCCGTTGCCTCTTCTACAGGAAGAGCATCCATATCTGCTCTTAACGCTACTGTATTTCCTGGTTTGCCTGAATCTATTATACCTACTACTGCAGTTGGCAATCCTACACCTTTAATTACTTGAATTCCTAGATTTTTTAAGAAACTTTCCACTAAAGCAGATGTATTAAATTCCTTATAGGAAAGCTCTGGATTTTCGTGAATTTTTCTCCTTATTTCAATTATTTTTGGTTCTATTTGTTTAGCTTCATTTAAAATTGATGTATAATTCATGGACTAAGAAAGTAAATAATAGTTAAATATTTTAATGTTTCAAGAATGCGTTTTGAGCCTTAGTCAACAATAAGAATAATTCTTAATAAAATTAAGTTATAGAAGCTAAAAACTTAAATTATCAACTACATAAGATTATTTAATGTTAGAGATTTCAGATGGAGATCTGATAGCTCAAATAATGGAAGAGGGAGCATACTTATATTCATTAACAAAGTCTGGAAAAGATGTTATTTTGAAAGGAAAAGAAAGGAAAACTCATGGGGGAATGGCACTTTTAATTCCTTATGCCAATAGAGTGAAGGATGGAGAATATATTTGGGAAGATAAAAAATATGAATTGCCAAAAAACTCTGAAGGTAATGCCATACACGGTCTTATAATGGATAAACTGTTTGACGTTAAATTCAAGGGTAAAAGTAGAGTAACTTTAGAATACCTATTAAGCCATCCTGGATATCCTTCTACCTTAAGAATAACTATAACGTATTCTGTTGTATTTGATCTCCTTGATGTATTCATAACTGTTAAAAACGAAGGCGAAGTTAGCGCTCCTTTAGTTGTAGGTGCACATCCTTATTTTCTAGTTAGAGGCAAATGGTCGATAACTCCAGATAGAGTTAGAAGGTGTCTAATGGAAAACAAAATACCTACTGGAAATGTTGAAGATTTTAGAATAGTTCAGAAAGATTACGATGACTGTTTTATAATAGAGAATAGGGAAATTACTCTGAAATCCGATTATTCTACAGTTGCAATAGAGAAAAGTAATATGGATTATATTCAGTTATACACTGGTGAACCAGGCGCTGTTGCAGTAGAACCCATGTCTGGAGCTCCAGATGCATATCATAATGGACTAGGGTTGATAATTTTGGAACCATCAAAAAGTCGTGATTTTAATTTTACTATTTCAGCAGTTATTCATTAAGGGGAATATTATTGCCTAAAAAATTTAGATTGAACCCAAAACCTTACGAGATACTTAAAATGTCTTCTTTATTACTCTTAGTTTACTCTTTTTCTTTTTCAATAACATACGAACTTGATCATAGTCTATTTTCCTATTTATCAATAATAGCATCTACTTTTTTTATTTTTGGATTCGGATATTATGTTAGGAAAGCATTTAATAATATGAGTGAAGAATACGGTCTAATAATAAAAGTATCTCCTGTCCTCTTTATTGGCCAACTAATTTATTTAGTTTCGTTCTTCCTTTATGATATTTCTTTTATGTCTATTGTAGAATATATAGGAGTAATCCTTGTTTTAGCTTATCTTTTAGAATTTTCTTTAGAAATATTGAGGTTAGCAGGCGAATTTAACTTAAGAGAATTGAAAATTTCAGCATATGTTATACTAGCTTCTCTTTTAGCGTTTGTAATTGTAGGTCCTATTCCTTTTTCTTTTATCCTTACAATAGGCTCAGTTATTCTCTATCTAGGTATAAACAAGATTTTGTATTTAAAATAGGAATTCTAGAAGTAAGGAATTTTGTAAGAACATTCAGAGAAAGCTAAGAATGATATTATATTAAAAGTTGAAAGTAGTTGATGTTAAAAGCTTCTTAATTTAGGAATAAGTGTGCAAGGCTCAAAGAAGTTAACATTGTTTCAAGCATTGTCAATAGGGTTAGGCAATATCATAGGTGCAGGAATATTCATAATGGCAGGTGCAAGTATAACTGCTGCAGGACCAGCTGCAATTTTAGCTTTTCTAATAACTGCTTTTTACGCTACTACAGTAGGAATTAGCAACGCCGAATTATCTTCAGACTTTCCTTCAGTAGAAGGAGGAGTCTATAGTTTTACTCTGCTTACTATGGGGGAAACACTTGGATTTTTGGTAGGATGGTTTAGATTAATAGCATATTCTATTAGTGGAGCAGCAACGGCTTTAGGATTTTCTGGGTATTTAATTTCTATAGGTTTACCTAAAATATTATATTTCCCTATAGCGGCTTTTCTTATATTAATTTTAGTGATAATAGACTATTTAGGTTTAAGATTAGCAGCAGTAATTGAAAGCTCTTTAGTAGTTCTTAATATTCTAGGTCTATTATTATTTTCATTTTCTTCACTATTTATTTCTGGAATTAAAGTAGGAAATTTTACTCCTTTTTTACCTCATGGTATTTTAGGCGTACTTGTAGCATCTAACATAGCGTTTTTTGCATATTCTGGATTCAATACTATAGCTACTTTAACTCCTAATGTAGAGAATGGAGAAAAAACAGTTCCAAAGGCTATTATTTTTTCTTTAATCATAAGTGCTTCACTTTATATGCTAGTTACATTCTCTATGGTGGACTCATTGTATTGGAATAAATTTGGTACAGCTTCAGATCCTTTATCTCTAGTATTGTCCAGCATAAGGGCTCCGTCTTATCTTATCTATTTTATAGATCTTACTGCTATTATTGCTACAATTACTGTTACTCTTTCGATAATAATAGCAGGAGAAAGAACTCTATCTCAAATGGTAAAAGATTCCATGTTGCCAAAAATTTTAGGAGGAAAAAAGACTACACTTTTAATCATAAGTGCAATAATGATAGCTTCATTATCTCTAGGAAACGTAGAAAGTATAGCTTTAGCTTCTAATTTTGGAATAGTATTTTCATACATGCTCTCTGGAATACAAGTGGCTATTGCAAGAAAAAGAAAAATCAAAGGAAAATTTAGATCTCCACTTTATCCATTTCTTCAGATATTTTCAGTAATTCTCTCAGCACTATTTATGGCATCATTAGGAGAAAATGCTTTAGTGATAGGAGTAGTAACTCTAATAGTAGGCCTAGTAGTATTTTCACTTCATAAAGAATTCATAAAGGAATTTGAAAGTAGAAGAGCAATTAGATAATTTAGTTCTGAAGAAAGTTAATATTTGAGTCTACGTTGTAATTTACGTAACGGAAAAATCTTGAATGGCAGAGTTTCATTTTAATATACTATTTATATAGATAGTAAATGTTCTCATTTTACTACTAACTAAAGTTAATATCTTCCAGTAATCTTGAGATAATACCTTAAGTATGGAGTATCCTCGATTTTTTCCTTAGTTAGAAATTCTAAATATAAACCAGTTGGTTTTTTCCTTTCAGAATGAGTTCTTATTAGTTCTTGTTCTGTCGCAATTATATCTACTGGTACATCAAAAATCTGATATGGAATTTCCTCAACAATTTGAACGCTATGAACTGTGGTAGCTACAGGAGTTTTTTCATCAATTTTACTAAGTTCTCTCAGTATAGCATATTCAAGCTCGCTATAACCTTCACCTTTTCCTACTCTATCTCCTTTTCGTGTAACTGCTACTGAACCTACTATAATAAGATCAATAGGAGGTATTTTATCAAAGTTTATCTTTTCTCCAAACGACGTAAATCCAGAGATGCTGGACGCTTTTTTAGGATCACTAATTTTCTTTCCATCTAAAAGGAAGAACTCTCCTTTAAGTCTTGGTGTAGGTGAGAGTACTTTCTTACCCTGTGTAAGTGCAATTTCTCTAATTTTACGTTGTGGAGAATCAGGATTTACCTTAATCACTTCAGCTTTTTTAAATTCTGGTGTTTTTGACAATATTTGGGCAGCTATATTAGAACCCTTAAAGTTAGGTATTCTTCCATATACTGGCCTGGGAAATGACGCTATGTTCTTTTCCTCTAATATTTTCCAAATTTCTTCTCTTATTTCCTGTTTATCCATAAAATATCATCTATTTCAAAAAATAACTATTTTAGCATTAAATAAGTTTTAAGATACTCAGCGTGAGACCATAATAGGGGCATTACTGAAAGAGGGCCTCCATTAAAGGGACTAATTTGCTCTGGTAACAATCCTGAAATTGAATGCTTTTCTGCCCATGCTAATAACTCCTTAGCCTTATTCATATCTTTTTTCTTTGCATAATATTGCGCTAACCACATTGTGGTTATTATCCAAGGATTACCAGGTATTCCATTATAATCTCCCTCAATTCTTTGATAAGAATCATTTTCATATCTAGCTAATCCTCCAATATTTTTAACCCATAATTTGTTTATAATTTCATTAATACTACTAGTTACTATTGGATCGTTAATATCAAAGACGTCAAATGTGACTATGCCTAGAATACTAGATTCCACTGTTTTATCTACAGAAGTTATTTTACCATCGTCTATGTTAATAAATTTGTAAAATATTCCTCTTTCTTTATCAAACATATAATTTTTCAATGAATTCTTTATTTCTTCTGCTACATCGTTCCATTTCTTCATGTTTTCCTCATCACCTACTACATTTGCAAAATTGCTTGCAGCTTTCAATCCTGCATATACTGATGCCACAGTATATGTATGCACACCTAGTTTTTCTTCCCAAAGATCAAAAGTCTCTAGGGGTAATTTCAATTTTTCATCTCTAAATTTAACCATAAAATCTGCAGCGTCTCTTATTGTATGATATATATTCTTTAACATGTCATAATCTCTGCTTTTTGTGAAGTAATTCCAGAAAGCCCATATAACTGTCGATGTTTCATCTTCTTGAATATTAAAGGATTTTTTTGTCCTAGCAGTCCACGAGTGCCATGTACTTCCCCACGTTCCGTCTGGATTATATTTTTGGAATAAATAGCCATTTTCAAATAATTTGTGGAATACTAAATCATAAAATTTCCTAGTAAACGATGAATATCCAGCCATGTCTAAAACATAGGCAGTTAAAGCTGCATCTCTTGGCCATACGTATGCATATGTATCTAGGTTAAATTTCAGTATATCAGTATCTAAAGAAGCTGGTACTGCACCATTATCGCCTATATGTCCTAACATTATGGCTAGACTTATTTTAGCTAGATTATCTGTAAACTCCGAGGTTATTGAATTCCAATAAAATTTATTTTTTGCGTAATGAAACTCTGGGTTTTCCTTAATCTCCTTATAAATACTAACTACATGATCAAAGGTTTCGCCAGCTATAATGAAGTAATAGAATGAAGGATATGCAATAGAAATTGCAGAAGCTACAGAACCTTGAGCAATAGAGTTTTTATTTAATGTTCCATCCTCACAGTCATTTAAAACTTCCTTTTTATCTCTCCTTCCAGTAGTATATTCATATAACTTATGAGAAGACCCTATCAAGAACCACGTGTTATCCTTATAGTGCAGTATGCTATCTAACTCTGGATCATAGAATGCTGTGTCACCAATTTCGTTTCCATTCAATTTGAAATCATGATAAAATATTATTCTAATATATCCTTCTCCTTTAACATCTACTTTCCTGATTATAACACTATGAGAAAATATAGCTACATCGGAGAATTTTACTTTTATATTATACCACTCTATTTCTGCATTTACTATTAAATTATCCATGTATATTTTCTTATCCTTATCATTAATCTGATCTAACCATGTAAATTTTCCGTCGTGCCAAATTCCTATTTTAAAGTATCCTCCTACTGAATGATTATATTGGCCAAGATATGGATAATAAAGCTCTCTTATATAGAAATTGTTATCATATAGTGCGGAGATTTTTCCATTAGATGTGAAACCTGATCTCATATTATTAATAGCGTAAAACAATATTTAACTATTTATTAATAATCTACATTAGTAATTCTTTATAATAGCCTAAAACTTTTATCTAGTTATTCAATCTATTAAGTTTCATATCAAATACATACATATTTCTTCTTTATATATAGATATAATTACTGAAAATTATTATTTCTTTTTAGTAGCCAATGCGTATATAGTTATAAATATTCCAGATCCTGTGATAATTAACCCTGCTATAAATCCATATTCTACAAATACGTCTTTCATTGTAGCTTCCTCTAAAATATACTGGAAAACTGATGTAGAATTATAAGGATTATATAGAGATAAATTTCCTTCTTTACTCGAGAAAAAACAAATTGTATATAATACGCTATTATTTAATAATGTGGCAGAAGAAGGATATCCACTGACATTTACTGGTAAAGTAGAGTTGTACGTAAATATAATTTCAGAGTCACTTAGATATGGTACAGAATATCTACTATATGGACCAAGAATTATGGAATTATTGGTTTTGTAAGTTTCTTCATGTGAGAAAATAAGTGAAAAAGACGCTACAATAACGCCAATAATGATAATTACTATACCTAAAACGGAAAGTAGCTTCATAAGTTTAAAGAAAAATCTATTGTTAAAAAGATTTTCTATAAGAAATTTTATATTTAATTAAATAAATAAAACATGATATATTAGCTAATATGAATATATAACATAACTAGTTTTGACTTGCTACACTTATGTAGATAAGAATGGAAATCTTTTAAAATGGGTAATACCATATTTTCATTCTAGGAAATGAGAACAGTTATAATAAATTCACTTTATGATAAATCCATGAGTAAACATAAGCTGTTAGCAAAAGACGTAATTGACGAGATTTTGCCTAAATTGATTACTAATGCGCATTATTTTAAGAGTAAGGGATCTATTTTTTCTTTAGCTTCTAGTAGTGAACTACCCTGCCCTAACGGGCGTGGCTTCCTGCTTCAAAGCCGAGGCTTGCCAAAGGTAGTGGGTAGAGCTCCACAGGCACTAAGGGTCGTTCCGACCCCGAGCACTAATGTGAACCCACAGTATCCCAATATGGGACTGTTGAATGGAGCAGAGGCGTACCACATAGACCCTCGCTTTAACCAAGGCGTCTCAGTGACGCTTACTCCGTCAGTGACTGCCATTAAGAGAATATTTGAAAAATACGTATTTAAATGTAACCACAAAGGGGGCAATCCATCTCCACCCTTATGGAGTCTTCCGCCCCCTTTGAACCCCTTGTTAAGATAAACATGTGTGGACCATGAAAGTTACTTTAGATCCCTTTAATGTAATACTATGTAAGTATGATTACAGTTATTGGTTACTTCCAGATCTAGAAATGAAGCTTGATATGTGCTTTAAATTAGAAGGTGAAATAGAAGAATACTTTAAAGAAAGATTTTTGAGATATTTACCAGTAAAAATGGAAGAATAATTAACAAGAAGTTTAATGTTTATTTTTTATTTTGTATAACAAAGTTTCTTTTGAGAGTCTAATATTTTTAAATTTCTAAGTAAAGTATGAATATAGCCAATTTCGTTAAGAAATACTTTTATCCTATTCATAATGCTCCTTCATATTCTATTTATGCCTTGGTTTATTACAACGAAATATTTTATGTAGATATTTCTAAAGATAATAAAAAAATATTAATATATAAGAAAAAAATAAATTCTAAATTAGATAAGATTTTAGAAAGTAAGGGAGGTATAGAAGATTTTAACAATATAAAGTTGGAAATAGATGTAGATAAAGATATTTTAGGAATTTTAAGAAAAGCTATATATTTTACTGAGGAATCTCATTACTCTAATAATATTAGAAAAGAATACAAAACCTATATTACTAATACAAAGTTCATTATAGGTAGGATGAACGTTAAAAAAGCTAAGAAATTGCTGACTAGAGCCAAATTACTAGCTAAAGATTTTTCCAAAAAATATAATTCCTGTGATTTACTTACAATGATTGATGTAGCTTCTTTAATAATAAAAGCTTTAGAAAAGAAAGAAGGCAATCCAATTGAGTTATACTTTAAGTATGCCGATTTTAGGAATCCTATTACTAACGAGGTCTATGGAGGAAAAGTATGGAATATATGTAAAAATAAAAAAGAAGAAGAATGTTTTGAAGAACTTTATAAATACTTGGATGAAAAGAGAAAAAATGGAACTTTAGAACCTATGTACTTTTATCAAAGTACTTATGATCACACTAACGAGATTTACTCTGGGAATTATGATTTCCATATACATTATGATGGTATATGGTGGGTCGGTTTCCACGACTTTACCTATAATTCGGATTATGCAATGAAATTTCAAGAAGAATTAATTAATGCTAATCTAGGTATAATAGTAAGCGATTTGGATTTTCTTTATAATCAATATATAAATCCAGAGCCTAAGGAACTTTCTTGGGAAGGGCTCCATTTTTATGTGCCAAAGTACGCTATTCCTATAATGCCAAATATTTCTGTACTTACTGATGACGGATTAAAAGAGTATGAAAAGATGAGGAAAAAAAGATACGCAATTCATTTAAAACATGACCTATAAGAAGTACTAAAATAATCATAGTGCTTATTAATAAAATTTATTGTTTTTATCAAATAAAAATATTAATAAGAAATTAAACTAGACCGTTTTAATTAAGGCATTACCAAGTTAAAGTTTAACCAGCAACAATGGAGAACGAATTAACAAAAAGTTTAATGCTTATTTTTGTATACTAATTATCAGTAATGAGTATTAATATAAGTGCAGAGATATATTATAACGAGGCTGAGGAGCTCTTATCTAAGGGTGATCTTGTTCAAGCTAGTGAGAAGTATTATAAGGCTGCTGAGGAGTCAGTAAAGCTTCTGGTTTTTGAAAACAATCTTAAAGACATAATAAAGGAATCTGAAGAATATGGATGGGATTCTAAGACCTTAAATGATGCAGTAACTGAATTATCTTACAAGCTAGGAGATAATCTAATAGACTTGTGGGCATCTGCAGTAACATTATTTACAAGTAGAAAATACTTAGATAAAGATTTAATAGAAAATTATAAGAAGGATGTTAAGACGTTGGTTGAGAAAGCCAAACAAAGCTTTCATCTTAAGGTTGTTGAATGAGGCTGAGGAGCTCTTATCTAAGGGTGATCTTGTTCAAGCTAGTGAGAAGTATTATAAGGCTGCTGAGGAGTCAGTAAAGCTTCTGGTTTTTGAAAACAATCTTAAAGACATAATAAAAACCATTGAAAATAGAGGAAGGTGGGAAAGTGAAGACTTATTTAAATCTTGTAAACTATTAAGATTTAAAAATAGTGAAATATTGAGATTTTGGACTAGCGCCTGGACTCTTCATGTAGAAGGATTTCATGAGCTGAGCTTAAGCGAGAAAGAAATTAGAAAACTAAAGGAGGACGTAAAAAGGCTAGTTTCTTTCACCATTAGTTAGATTTTTTGCCAAATTTTTTAGAAAGTAAAGTTTGTATTCGTTCTAAACTTAAACCTATCAATACTGAGCTAACAACAAATCCTTCTTGAGCGGTGTTTAATGAGATTGTATTTTGATGAAAAGAATAGCACCAGAAATCACTCCAGTATCGTATCCAAATAACAAACTACCTATTGCTGTAATTACTGTAGCTATTATAATGAATTTATCTTCCTTACTCTCAGAGGCATACTACAGATATAATATTCTAGTTAATAACTATTTCCTAGAAATAATGTAATATCTAAACCTTTAAAATTAATACTTAGCATATAAATTTAATTAATATTATAATTTTTATATTAATTGGAAAACTCAGAATTGAAACTATTCACAAACGAATTTCTGGACTTTCAGTAAAACTGAGACTATTTTTAGTTTTTAACTTACTTTCCTAATATCAAGTTATGAATTACTTAGTTCTAGGTTTAGGGTTTGTAGCTACTCATGTAGCAGAATTTTTATCAAATTATGGAAATGTTACCGTTACTTATAGGAATTTAAATCCAGTAAAAGAGATTTATATGGATTTATTAAAGGAAAAGCACGTGAACATAATAAAGTTAGATCCACTAATAGACGATATTGGAAAATATATCGCACAATCTGATACCATCATTAATTTAATAGGAGAAATCTCTGGTTCTGAAGAAGCATTAAGAAGGGCTAATGTAGAAGTTCCAAGATTATTATCTAAGACAATATCTGAGATTAATCCCAATGCTACTTTAATTCATTTAAGTGGTCTCCCTGGAGTTACTGGTAATAATGTTAAGCCAGAAACATCTCATTGTGAAGGGATAAATCCTATTACTCTATTCGAGAAAACAAAATGTGAAGGAGAAAGAGTTCTTAAAAATAATGCGAAATTTAATCTTGCAATATTAAGACCTAGTTTAATTTACGGTAAATATGGTGCTCATATTCAATTTATTACGATGTATAGATTTGCTAAAATGGGTTTTGTTCCATCATTAGGATTTAGGTTTTCGGTAATAAGCGCTAACGCCTTATCAAGAATAATCAAAAACTTGAGTGAAGCTAAGCCTAAATTTACATATTTTTATGTAACAGAATGCGAGCCAATTAGGATTGACGTCTTTTTTGAAATTATGGCGAAGACGCTCGGCAAAGGATATATCAAAGTACCTATACCTAAATTTTTAGCTAAGGCTTATCTTCCATCAGATATAAGGAATCTTCTAAAATATGACGGAACAACTTTCGATTGCAGTAAGGCTAAGGAATTTGCTGGTGATCTTAAATTTGATGAGAAAGAAGTAGAAGAGAACGCTAAGTTTTTACAATATCTAGATAAAAATAGAATTTTAATACCTACTTAAAAATTTTTAATCCATCATAAAGTACTTTTTTATATTCCAACATTTTCCTTATAATTGGATCTTCTAACTTATCTGTAGTTAATACCAAAATATCCGCTGAAAAACCTCTTTTCATAGCATATAATTTACTTGCTTCTTCTGCACTATCTTTAACTTTATCTAGGAAAATCATAATGTCGTAATCGCTTGATTCCCAAAAGTCTCCCCTAGCTCTAGATCCGAAAAGCGCAATGGAGACTTTTCCGTTATAATATTTTATAATCTCATTTATAAAATCCTCAAACCTCATTATGTTTAAATTATAGTATTTTTATTAAAAAACTATGGTTGAAAAGTTTTGGTTTGAAAAGAGTAAAGAATTTCTTGAAATAGCAAAAAAACTTCTGAATGATGGATATTTTTGGTATGCTTGTTTTAGTAGCCAACAAAGTGTAGAGTTCGCGCTTAAGGGAATTCTAGTTAAATATAAGGGAAGTTTTCCTTTTACTCATGATTTAGGAGAAATAATGGAAAAGATTGAAAATGAACTATCTATAAATGTTCCAGAAAATATTATGCATAATTGCGATTTTTTAACTCCTCATTATACAATGTCAAGATATTCTCAATTTACTGAATATAATAAAAGAAAGGCAGAAGAGTGCATAAGTTCAGCCATGGAAATTTTAGAGTGGCTAAAGAAAAATTTTAGTATATAAATACGCTTTTTTAATTCTTTATACTCTCTTTTTTTGTGGAAGAAGTAAGTTTTGCGCAAGCTATAGCTGTAGGACTAGGTGCTATAATAGGTGCAGGAATTTTTGTATTGAGCGGAACAGCAATATCATTAGCAGGTTCCTTATCTTTGATTGCATTTCTCTTCATAGGATTAATGAGTGTATTGATAGCAACACAATTAGGTGAGTTGAGTACTATTTTTCCTCATGCTAAAGGTTCAACGTATTCTTATGCATTTGAAGCTTTCGGGTATGAATTAGGATTTTTAACTGGAATAATGGTTTACTTTAGTTTTTCAACTTCTATAGCAGCCGTCGCTGACGGTTTTGGTGCTTACATTGTTTCTATTCTTGGTTTAGGTAAGTCAATAGCGGTAATTTTCTCAATAATATTAATAATTATTTTAACAATTTTGAATATAGTAGGAATTCAAAAAGCTGCAGAAGCAGATTTTTTCCTTGTATTGATAAAATTATCAATATTATCTATATTCATATTAGCAGCTTTCATAATAGCGTTTGGTCATTTCTCAATATCTCATTTTTATTCGTCACCAAATCAGATTGGGATTTTGCCATTCTTTTCTTCAAGTATAGCAATATTTTTTGCATACACTGGTTTTCAAGTTATAACGTCTTTTAGCGATAGGGTAAAAGGAGGACCTAATAATGCTGCCAAGGCAGTAGTGGTATCAGTTTTAATAAGCATGATATTTTATATTTTAGTAGCCTTCTCTTTAATTCTTCTTGTTCCTGCTAGTAGATTCAAAATAAATGCTGATCCTTTATCTTTTGCTTTAGATTATGCACATGCTCCTTCATGGCTTCATATAATAGTTGACATAGGAGGAATGATTGCCACAACGTCTGCAAGTTTAGCAATGATTCTACTATCTGGAAGGACTCTTTACCAAATAGGTAAGGATATGAATTTTCCTTCTTTCATAATAAAATATAATCAATCCAAAGACGTAGCGCCTATTGCAACCATAATATCTTCATTTATAGCAATCGTATCTCTTTTTGCCGGAAACGTTTATATTGTAGCGTCAATAAGCAATTTTGGCCTTATTTTTTCTTTTCTAATTAGTTCTCTAGCTGTTTTTCATTTTAGAAGGAAAAAAATTATTGGTACATATAAAGTGCCATTTTATCCATATTCTGTCATATTGACTATAATAATGCTAATGTTATTGTTAGTAGGATTTCCACGTGAATCTTTAGTAATAAATTCAAGTATAATGATTATTATAATCATTCTATCATATATACTTAAAGATTTAAGAGAAGAGAAGTTAAAAAATAACAAAATAAAGTATAATTAATAAATATTAAAATTAAGAGTTTAAACAGAAAAATTCATTAACATTCTAAATAGTAATAAAATATTCCTTAAACAAGATATATTATAAATATTTTTTAAAAACATTATATAAAGAAAAATTACTTTTTAATCAGACCTTTAATTTGTTCCCACATTTCATCTACATAATCTTGAAGTTTCTTTATATCTTCTGCAGATAATTTGGCAAATCTTCCTTGATACTTAATGTAGGATTCTACAGGTTTTCTTTTATCTTTATCTATTAGCACTTTACTTATACTAGTTAATCTGAATTCTCCATTTTCTATTTCGTACAATGGCCATATTCCAGTTTCAACTGCTAATTTAGCTATTTCTATCGTTAAGCTAGAATCATATCTCCAACCTGGAGGACAAGGAGATAGTAAGTGAATATATCTAAATCCTTTAATTTCCTTAGCTTTCTTGACTTTATTCTGATAATCAAAAATATATGCTACAGATGCAGTAGCTACATAAGGTACATTATGTTCTGCAACTATCATTGGTAAAGGTTTTTTAAATTCTCTTTTACCAGAAGGTGTTGTAGTAGTCCATGCCCCATAAGGGGTTAGTCCAGATCTTTGTATTCCAGTATTCATATAAGCTTCATTATCATAGCATACGTAAATTATATCCTCATTTCTTTCTGCGGCACCACTTAGTGATGCGAAACCTATATCTCCAGTACCCCCATCTCCAGCCCAAACAACTACTGAATAGTCTTTTTCACCTTTACTTCTTAACGATGCAGAAATTCCTGAGGCTATAGCCGGAGATGCTGCAAAAGCACTATGTACTACTGGAACAGTTGAAGGCATACCAGTAGTATCTCCCATTATTACCGTGGTGCATGAAGCAGGAACAACTAAGACTGTCTTTTTACCTGTAACCTCTAATAAGGCATCTAATTCTTTAGGAATAGGACAACCTGGACACGCTGCGTTTCCTCTTAAGAATTTCATAATAACCACCTCTCATTTTCAAGTTTTCCTTCAATCATATCTTCAGTTATTTTTTGAATTTCCATCGGTCTTACATCTTTTCCTCCTAATCCTGCTATTACATTATATATGGGAGTATCTAATCCGTATGCATTTGCCCTCGTTTCTATCCCTAAAACTCCGCCCGATCCAAAAGAATACGCTCTATCAAAAACTAAAGCTCCTTTTCTTCCCTTTAATATATCGTTCACTTCCTCCTTAGGGAATGGTCTGAAAACTCTTATTTTGAGTAACCCTACTTTTTTACCTTCATTTCTCATTCTATTTACTGCTACTCTGATATCACCTACCCATGCTCCCATTGCAATTAAAAGAAACTCAGCATCGTCGCACATATAACATTCGGTTAGGCCATATTGGTTCCTTCCAGAAATGTCTTCATATTCTTTAGCCACTTCCTTTATTACATTCTTTGATCTTTCCATTGCTTGCATAGCCTTATATCTAAATTCAATATACTTATCTGGAGTAGCTATAGGTCCAACACCTAATGGATTATCAAAGTCAATAAGATTAAACTGTCTAGGTGGAATAAATGAATCAACTACATTATCTGGTAACGTTTCTACTCTTTCCATTGTATGCGTTAAAATAAATCCATCAAACCCCATCATTACTGGTAAAACAACTCTTTTATCTTCTGATATTTTGAAAGCTTGTAATGTCATGTCATAAGCATCTTGGACATTCTCAGCCATCATTTGTATCCATATCGCGTCCCTCTTACTTACAAAATCTTGATGGTCATCCCAAATAGACCAAGGAGATGCAATAGCTCTAGTAGCTATTGCTGCAACTATTGGAGCCCTTTGTCCGCCTACCCAGTATATCATCTCAGTCATGTAAAGTAAGCCTTGAGAGGAAGTAGCAGTGAAAACTCTTGATCCACTTACTGCGGCACCATATATAGATGCCATTGCAGAATGCTCACTTTCAACTTTAATCATTTCGGCTTTTAATTCTCCTTTATCTACATACTCTGATAATTTTTCTAACATTGTAGTTTGAGGCGTTATAGGATATACTGCCAGAACTTGAGGTTTAGCTTGCTTTACAGCATAAGCCACTGCATGATTTCCTACTAAAGCCAATACTTTTCCTCTTACTACTTGCACTTCATTTCACCTCTGGTATCATATTTATGGCTTTTGTTGGACATACTTGTGCACATACTCCACATCCCTTACAATAATCATAGTCAATTCTTGGGTAGAGATTATTTTCTTGATCTATAGTATTTTCAACACAATACAAAATGCATAATCTACATCTAGTACATTTACTAAAGTCTATTACTGGTCTAATTACTCTCCAATAACCTGTAAGTCCTGCAGATCCTTTTTTAGGAGAAGCTAAAGGAAACTCATCACTCAAGTTTTTTCACCTCATTGAAACCTAATTTCACTGCTTCCGCATTAAGTTCACTTAGTTTTCCTTCAAATTCTTCCTCTGCAGCTTCTTCTACTTCATCTCTATTTAGAATGTCCGTTATTTTAGCTATAGCTCCTACCATGGCAGTATTTACAACTGCCCAACCTGCTATTACTAGACCTAATTGCGTAGCTATCTTTGTAGCATCTAATACGTAGGTGTTTTTCCAAATCTTCTTGGGATTGCTTGAGTTAATAACTACTATCCCAGTATTTTTTATACCTTCTAGCATATTTTCCAAGTTAATTAGCGAAGGATCGAAAATTGCTATTATATCTGGATTATATACTCTCCTATGCATAAAGATAGGTTCTTTGGACACTCTTACTTCTGAAGTAACAGGAGCTCCTCTCCTTTCTCCACCATAGAAAGGAATAGATTGACCGTAAATTCCTTCTTTAATTGCAGCAGAAACAAGTAATTCACCAGCAGTGACTACTCCTTGTCCTCCTCTTCCTTTAAGAGAAATTTCCAACATTAATATATATTTGTCTTCATAAGGAAAAAGTATTGCTTATAATTAAAAAACGTAAAAATGTTTAACCATGTTAATTTGCTGTAAGAATAAAATATAGATAAATAAATCTTTTAAAAAGATATATTCCGTTTATTGATTATATATTAAGTACAAAATATAGGATATAAAAGATCTATAATATACAGTGTATAGCAATGTGTATGTTTTATTATAATATGATGTTTTGTTCATATATTTTAGTTTATAAGACCTTAAGTATCATAATTTTTTAATTATCTTGATGAAGTGAATGTAAACTTTTAACGTTAAATCTAACATAAGCCATCGTAATAAACTTTAAAAGAGTTAAGGATTAAAAAAGAATTGACTTAACTTATTACCAAAAATTGAGCAGAACTATTTTATTGTTTTTTCTGCTCAGATCCTTGAGCTTGTTTCTTCTGTTTCTTTGCCATTTTAGCTCTAATTAAAGAGAGGTACGATATTAATATTTAAAAATTCCTCTTATGATTGATGTTAAATAGTTATGTAAATAGTGTATGGGACCATTAAATTTAGTTAGAATAATAATCTTGATCTATTAAAAAGTAATAGAATCTATCACTAACATATCTTAAATAGAGTTTAATTTTCTTAAGAGGGAGAATATATTTTTTTAAGGGTACTTAATCTAGTCTCACCTAAAAATACTATGTAGAGAACAATATAATATATATAATTATAGATTATATGAATAATCTATTAAAAAGAAATATTTTTGGATAATATTTTCTAGCGATCACTTCAATAGAGAGTTGAAAATGTATATAGATTATAGAAAGAATATACTAAAAACTTATTATTTTACTTTCTAATACATCGTTATGATAAGTTTAATTATAGTAAGGCATGGTGAAGCGGAGCCCAAAGTAGACAGTATTGAAGATAAAGAGAGAAAATTAATAAAGAAGGGAATAAAACAAATGAGGAGAGTAGCAGGATTTATTGATGAAATGGATTATAATTTTGATAGAATACTTACTAGTACTTACATTAGAGCTTATCAATCTGCCGAAGCTATATTAGATGAGCTTGGAGAAGATGAGAAAAAAATAGAAACTATCAATGAGTTAGACCCTGATAAGGATCCTTCAGAATTTATAAATAAAATAAAAGAATCAGATAATACTTCAATGCTTGTGGTTGGGCATGAGCCATTTCTTTCCCAGTTAATTAGGAATCTTACTGGAGGTAACATTGAGATAAAAAAGGGAGGTTTAGCGGTAGTTGATTACAATCCCGTCGACGGAAAGGGTGTTTTAAAAATGCTAATAACGCAAAAGATAATGAAGCTGATTTAAATGCTTTCGGCTGTTATAGATACTGGCTATAATTCTACAAGGCTATGTATCTATGACGTTTTTCCAAATAAGACCTTTAGATTATTAGGTTCATCAAAGTTTTTTCTGAGAATAGGCGAAGGTATAGAAGAAGGAAGTTCCATATCTGAAAATAAAATAAAAGATCTAGAAAATACATTTAGACTGTTTAGGAATTTATTAGATAAGAAAAATGTCAATAATATTAAAGTCGTAGGTACTAGCGCATTTAGGTACGCAACAAACGGCTTAGATGTAGCTAAAAAAATCACTGATATAATCGGAAGTCAAATGATAATTCTTTCAGGTGAGGAAGAAGGTAAAATGGCCGCCTTAGGAGTTATAGATACCTTACCTATTGACTCTGGAGTAATTTTCGATTTGGGAGGAGGATCGCTGGAAGTAATTTATTTCGAGTCAAGAGAAATAAAGGAGGTATACCATTTTAGACTAGGTGCACTAAAACTTTCAAGAGAGTATAAGTCTGAAGGAGAATTAAGAAAGAAAATTAGAAATGAGCTTTCGATTTTAAAGCCAATAAAAGGTACATTAATAGGTTCTGGAGGAAATATAAGAGCTTTAGGAAAGATGGATCAAAAGCTTTCAGCATATCCGTTAAAATCTGTTCATGGATATATAATAAAAACTAGCGAAATATCTAAGTATTCCAAGGTATTAATGAATTTAGATCCTGAAGAAAGATCGAGTTTACCAGGAATAAGTAAAGATAGGGCATATACTATTCACACAGCCTCTGTTGTTATAGAGGAGTTAGCTAATATTTTAGGTGCGTCATCCATTACTATTTCTGCATATGGCATGAGAGAAGGAGTTTTAATTCAAGATAAAATAGACGACATACAAAAGAATTGGCTAGACACTATATCTAGAGAATTTTTAATTGACCCACCGTGGGAGATATATAATTCATTTGATAATCCTTTTATGAAATTATCATCCTTTATAGCCACGATTATGAAAGAGGCTGGATTTTTGGATCCGTATGAGGCATGTTTTAGATTTTTAAAATATTCCACAATACCAGGATTTGAAGACAATGATGTTCTTATTTCATCCTTGTTATGTAAAGGAGCCTCTGGTAAGTTGAAAAAGAAATATTTTAAATTGATTAAGAATAATTACAATAAGAAGGACTTCCTTAAAATGGCTAAGGAAGTTAAAGAAGTAGTAAATGCGTCTGTAGCGGGAGTTAAAATATGAAAGGAAGTTTAATAGCCTTTGAAGGAATTGACGGTTCTGGAAAATCCAGTCAGACAGTTCTTTTGAGAGACTGGTTACTAGAAAAGAGAGACACATTTCTAACTGAATGGAATTCGTCAGAATGGATTCATGGAATAATTAAGGAAGCCAAGAAAAAGAATATACTTACACCAATTACATTTAGTTTAATTCATGCAACAGATTTTGCTGATAGATATGAGAAATACATTTTACCTATGCTTAAAACTGGATTTGCGGTTATTGCAGACAGATATGTTTATACTGCTTATGCGAGAGATAGCGTTAGAGGCGTAAATATAGATTGGGTTAAGAAATTATATTCCTTTGCAAGAAAACCAGATATAACTTTTTACATTAGGGTGACTCCAGAAGTTGCATTAGATAGAATAAAGAAGTCTAGAAGGCAAATAAAACCTACAGAAGCAGGTTCTGATGTTTTCCCAGGTTTAAAACCTGAAGATGGCTTCCTTAAATATCAGTCTGCAGTGCTTGAAGTTTATGATAAAATAGCAGATGAAAACAACTTCTTCATTATAGATGGTACATTGTCACCAAGGGAAATTCAGAAGATTATAAGGGAAAAGGTGATGGAAATTTGGAAAGAGGAAAAATAATAGCAATAGAAGGAATAGAGAGTTCTGGAAAATCGACTCATGCACAGACACTTAAATCGTACTTAGAAGATCAAGGATATGGTGTAATAATATTTGGACTGCAAATGTCCAAGCTAATGGCAGAAGCAATAGCTAGAGTAAAGAAAGAAATAGTTTTCCAGCGTAGAACTCTATTTCTAGCATATTTGACTGACTTAGCTGATCAAGTTGAGAATGTCGTTAAACCTGCTATAGACTCAGGTTTTATTACTATAGCGGATGGTTACGCTTTAACTTTGGAAGCATGGGGTCTAACTAGAGGTTTAGAAAAAGATTGGATGGAAGACGTTTTATCTGTGCTACCAAAGCCTTCAGTTTCAGTCTCTTTACTATCGCCTTCAGTTGAGATAATGAGGAGAATAATAAGGAAAAGAGGATTTTTGGATCCTTTAAGTGAGAATGTAGATCTTTGTGTAAACAGTGAAATATTTTCTTCATATAAATCATATATAAATAAATTTCAGTCATATCTGAAAGATATATCTATAGGTAAAAATATTATAACTAAGAAAAAAATAGAAGAGGTTAACGAAGAAATTGCCAAATATGTAATGGAGGTAATAAATCTTGAGACCTGAAGAATATGCAAACTTTCATCTTAAAAATTTTCTCAAGAATACCGGAATATTAGAAAAAAATATACATGATTCAAGAGTAGATTTAAGAAAATATCTCGCTGTAGCTAGATCAACTTATGTTCTTCATGGTAAAGCTGAATGCATACTTAAAGGTAAGAAAATAATGAAAAAATTGGGAAAAATAAGAGATATGGACGTAATTACTTGTTTAAAGACTGAAGATAGAGATAGTTTGGCAGTTGAAGTGGTTAAATCTTTCAATACGTTGGAAAATTGTTTTCTACCAAAACTTTACGGAAGTAGAATAGTAATTATTAAAAGCTTATATAATAATTATATAAAGCTTCTAGAAGAAAATGACTTTCATAAGATTAGAAAATTAATAAGAGAATCAAGATTTCTAATAGATAGTTTAGGATACAGTTCGCTAGATCTCAAAGATATATCTCAGGAGCTTGGCAATATGAGAGATACATATTTATTTCAAACTGAATGTCAGAATTTGCAACAAAAAATAGACTATGAAAGACTAAGAGAACTTAAAGAAAAAGCGTTAGTTGAAATTAGGTCTCAAATTATGATAACTAATTTTATTCACATAAAGGAATTACTTACTCATCATTTGAAATAAGGAACCTTATTATTTAGTTCTTGAATGATAGAATATAGTTTATCGTCGATTTCTATTCCTCTTTTCATTTTTATTTCTCTCATTTTAAGTCCGTGTTCTCCTGGAAGCTCTGATTTTATTATATTTCTCATAAATTCCAGTGAATCCTCTTTAGATTCCAAATATCTTGGATTTATTATTATCATTATTTCTCCTTTGTTAGGCGGATTTTCAGTGTTTAAGACACCCTTAACTTGTGGGCCTACTGCTGATCCAGATAAGTATGATACTAAAAGCTCTAATGCTAGCATTAGATAAAATCCTTTTTCTCCTCCTAACGGCATTATTCCACCGTTTAATGCGCTTTCTGGTTCGTCTGTTATCTCTCCGTTTTTATCTACTGCAACTCCATAAGGTATCTTGTATCCTTTTCTTGAAGCTTCAATAATTTTTCCTCTAGAAGTAGATGCTAGTGCCATGTCAAGAATTAATGGGATTTTACTTGGAATAGCAATACTTATAGGAGTTGTTGAAAGAATTTTATCTGAACTTCCAGGTTTTACAACTGCAGGCTCGGCATTTCCTATCATTATCCCTACTTTGCCTTTCTTAGCTACTTTTTCTGTATAATATCCTAAGAATCCTACATGGGAAGCATTTCTTACAGCTATTATACTTATTGTATCTCCAAATTCTTTTTCTGCTAACATGTTCCAAAGGGATATTCCTATACTATGCATTCCATCGACTAATATAGAATCGTTAGTTTCTCTAATAACTTCGAAGCAGAGTTCTTTCCTTATTGTACCAAGTTCTACTCCTTTAACTAATGGTATTAATCTTTGAACGCCGTGTGAGGAGTGTCCCCTTAGTTCTGCTTCTACAAAGTGATCTGCTATTACTTTACTTTCTTCTATTCCCCTTTTATTTAGAACTTCTGTAACTAATTCCTTTAATTTATTATAATCTGTTAGCATTAAACTAGAGACAAGAAAATGTATTAAAAAGATTTCCGTAACTGTCTTCTAATACTTCTTTAAATATCTAAGAATTAATTTGTTTAAAAAAATATAAAAAATCATGACTTCTTTATGTTTGATTTTATTGCATTTAAAACTTCATCTGGGATCGAATTCATCTTATGTTCAATTCGTGCATGAATGGAAAGTTCCTGCAGAAGTTCTTCTTCACTTTGGGCTCCATATATCTCTAACCCGCACTTTTGTCCTATATCCGAACATTTAAAAGAGTATTTCATAAATTAAGACTATATCTTAGGGATTTAAGATATAGTTAGAAGATTTCTAACAATTCTATATATATGTCTTGGACTAGCTTATATTTATGCTATTCAAAAAGAAAAAGTATTATTTTAATTGTGAAGATATAGGAATGAATTGCGGATATTCTATAAAAGGAGCGTCAAGCGAAGAAGAGGTTTTAAATATTCTCAAAATTCATGCAAAATATTCTCACAATATAAACGAGATATCTAATGATTTATTAGGAAAAATAAAATCTAATATAAAGAAAATGTAATTTTTCTAAAAATCTGAATTAGTTTTTATTTTTATTGTAATTTAATCCATATATATAGAAAAGTTTATAAATCTTTTTATAACACTGTTAATCATGGATGAGATTGACAAGAAGATATTATACTATCTTCTAAAAGATGGTAGAGTATCACAACGAAGTATATCTGAAAGTTTAGGATTAACTCCTCCTACTTTAGTTTATAGATTTAAAAAAATGAGAGAAGATGGAATTTTATATGGGTTTTCTGTTCTTGTAAATCCTAATTTTTACGGTAAATATTATGGTTTTGGAGCTTTTAAGAACATAAAGGACTTTTCAGCAGATTGGATATTTTTTAAATTAAAATGTTTTGAATGGTTAAACGTCTATGGAATAGAAGGTAACAGTATTGAAGATATTAAGGATAAGATATCTTACATGAGTAAAGATCTAGGAGAAATTCAGATGACATATGTACCTGAACAGGAAATAATTACACCTAATCAATTTGACGTAAGGATATTATCTAAACTTCTAGAAGATCCTAGAGCTCAGCCTTCTGATATAGCAGAAAGCCTTAATCTATCTTCTAAATTAGTTTCCAAAAGATTAAAAATAATGGAAAGTAGAGGTTACATTAAAGTTCTTCCAATTATAAACATTCCTAAATCTGGAAGCGTAATATTCTCCATGTTTTCAATGAGAATTAAGGATATAAGAAATATTCTAAATGAGTGCAGATTTATGGAAATTACGGACATGAAAGCTGGGATTCAAATATGTTTTGCAGAAAGTATGGAAGAAGCAAAAAAATACATAAATGCTGTTAGGGCTGTAGATAAGCAAGCTGATGTTATGCTAATATATGATTATTTTATAAAAAGAGTAGACGTAAAATAAGTTGTTTAAAATACAAATTTATGACACTATTTTAAGTAAAAGGATAGATTTGAACAGTATTTAGTTGTAATAATAACAATGTTTAAAAGGACTACATTGATGTTTGCAATATGGAACTAGATGACACTGACCTAAGGATATTGAAAATGATACAAGGAGACGCCAAGTTTCCATTAGAAAAAATGGCCGATATCTTAAGAATACCTAAATCAACTATTGCTTATAGAATAAAGAAAATGGAAAAATCTGGGATAATAAGAGGATACTTTACTTCTATAGATCCATCAAGTATAAAATTAGATTATGTTATAATATCACTAGTAAAGGCTAAATATGGGAAAGATTATCATGATATATTAGGCAAAAAACTATCAGAATTACCAGGCGTATGGGGAGTTTATTTTGTTTTAGGAGATAATGATTTTATTGTAATGGGAAGATATAAGACTAGAGAAGATTTCATGAAGAATTATTTAGAAAGACTTATGGATATGCCCGAAATAGAGAGAACAAATACTCAAGTCGTAGCAAAAACTATCAAAGAGACACCTTATGTAGTTATAGAAAATATTCTGAATCCAGATAATAAATAAGGTAATTTTATAAGATCTTATCAAATTCTCTCAAGTGGATTCAAAAGGAATATTTTATTCCGCTATCACTATTTTCCTTATAACGTTTGCTATTAGGGCATCAAATAATATGCTAATAACTACAATACCTTTAATTGCAGATTATTATTTTCATTTTACACCGACATTTATAGGCTTAGTGTCCTCTATGGCATCTATTTTTTCGTTTATTTCTAGTATTTTCATAAATTCTAAATTATATCCTAGTTTAAGAAGGAAAGTCTTCATAGCTTCCTCTTTTCTATACGCGTTTACTTTTCCTCTTTTCTATCTCGTAAATCCTATACTAGTGTGGATTTTCGCATCAATAGCAGGATTTTCTATGGGAATAATATTCCCTAATATTATAACATTCGCAGGTTCAATAGGAGATCAAAAAAGCAGGGAAAGAATGCTAAGTCTATATACTACCTCTTTGAGTGTTTCATTAATCTTAAGTCCATCAATAGAATCTTTAATCTTATCTAAGTTTACTTTGATTCAAGCTTTCCTGTTCTTTTCTTTATTAAGTGCTATAGTACCAATAATAGCACTTAAAATAAAATTTTTCGAAACTAATAAAAAGATGGGTAAAGTAGCTTTTGCCAATTACAGAGTAATAAAATCACCAGGATTTTTAGTTTCACTCTTTAATAACATAATGTACGATATACCTTTCGGTATGATCGAAACTTTTGGAGGTATTTATGCAATAACTCTTTTTCACGTAAGCTATTCTACAGCAACGCTGTTATTTACTTTCTATTTTCTTACATCCTTCATCAGTAGAAGTATACTTACTATAAGGCCTCCATTTCATGTTATAAAATTAGTAATTCTAAATTCTGTAATAAGCATTATAGGATTAGCTTTAGCTTCGATGTCATATAATCTATCTATGTATATATTCTCTTTACTTTTACTAGGAATTCCACATGGATTAACGTATCCTTCTTCTCTTATATTATTGTCAAGAAGTTTTACTGATGAGGAGACAAGAAGCGTGGCAAATAGTTATTTTAGTGGAATACTTATAGGTTTAGCCGCTATCATTCCAATAGTTATGGCAGTGTCAGTAGAAATTATAGGGTTAAGATATTCTTTTGGTTTATTAACTGCAGTAGTATTATTTTTCTTTTTACTAGTAATGAAAGAATATAATAAGCTTAAACAAAATATTTAATCTCAATTTTATTCTTCCAAATTTTATAAAATAATATAAACATTTTTCATATTTATAAATTTTACTCTTATTAATCTAACATTATCTTTAACAAGTTTTCTATAATTGGCTTATAAAAATAAAAGATTTTAAAGAGAATATGAAAAATATTTTTATATAATTTTTAGATTCCTTATCTCGATATATATGTTATTCACTCCTAAAGAGCAGGAAAAATTACTATTATCATGGGCAGCTGAAGTAGCCAGACGAAGAAAGGCTAAGGGCATAAAATTAAACTATGAAGAAGCTTTGGCTATAATTTCAGATTTTATAATAGAGAGTGCTAGAGAAGGTAAAAAAATGTCCGAAATAATTAAAGAATCGCAAATGCTTCTAAGCGAAAATGATGTTATGGAAGGTGTGCCAGAACTTTTAGATCTGATTCAAGTAGAAGCTACTTTTCCTGATGGCACGAAACTTGTTACAGTAAGAAATCCAATAAAATCTGACAAAAGTTTTCTAAATACATACGATATCAAAGATGGAGAAATAGAACTTTTAGATGAAGGAGAAATTTCAATAACTAATTCTGGAGATAGGCCTATTCAGGTAAGTTCTCATTATCATTTATTTGAAGTCAACAGTAAGCTTAAGTTTGATAGAGAGAAAGCTTTTGGTTTTAGATTAGCTATACCTGCAGGCACTGCAATTAGATTTGAGCCTGGACAGACTAAGTTAGTCAAAATAAGGAAAATTGGCGGGAACAGAAGAGTAACAGGCTTAAATAGATTAACTGAAGGTTCTCTTGATCATAATAAAGAAGAAGCTATGAAAAGAGCTAAAGAGAAGGGATTTATATGAAATTAAGTAGGCAAAGATATTCTGAACTTTATGGACCTACAGAAGGAGACAAAATAAGGTTAGCGGATACTAACTTGTATATTAAAATTGAAAAAGACTTAATTACAAAGGGCGATGAACTAGTTTTTGGCGCAGGAAAATCAGCTAGAGACGGATTGGGATTACTTCCTACATCTAGAGAAGAAGACTCTATGGATCTAGTAATAACTAACGCCATAATAATAGATCCAAGTATAGGAATAGTAAAAGCAGATATAGGAATTAAAAATGGAATAATTATCGGTATAGGGCACGCTGGAAATCCTTTTATAATGAACGGTGTAGATTTTGTTGTAGGATCTTCTACTGAAATAATTTCTGGAGAAGGTTTAATAGCTACCCCAGGATTTATAGATTCTCACGTCCATTGGGTAGCTCCTCAACAAATCTTTGATGCATTATCTGCTGGTTTCACGACCATAATAGGAGGTGGTACTGGACCAGCAGAAGGTACAAAAGCTACTACTGCCGTTCCAGGCAGTTGGAATTTAAAAATGATGATGGAAGCATTAGATCCCTTTCCACTCAATTTTGCCCTAACAGCTAAAGGATCCTCAGGAAGGATTAGTATGGAACAAGTAATACATTCTGGAGCTTCTGGTTTTAAGATTCATGAAGATTGGGGAGCAATGCCTAGTGTAATAGACGAAACTTTAACTGTTGCTGATGAATATGATGTCCAAGTTACAATACATACTGATACCTCTAATGAAAGCGGATATTTGGAAGATACATTAAATGCCATAGGCGGAAGAACTATTCATGCCTATCACGTTGAAGGTGCTGGCGGTGGTCACGCTCCAGATATAATAAGAATATCTGGGGAACCAAATGTTTTACCGTCTTCTACTAATCCAACTAAACCTTTTACAATTCATACTTATGATGAACACTTAGAAATGCTAATGGCTGTTCATCACCTAAATCCTAAAGTTCCAGAAGATATAGCTTATGCAGAATCTAGAATAAGAGCAGAAACTATGGCAGCAGAAGATTATCTTCATGATATAGGTGCAATAAGTATGATGTCCTCAGATTCTCAAGCTATGGGAAGAGTAGGTGAAACTGGAATAAGAACTTTTCAGCTAGCACATAAGATGAAAGAACTGAATTTAATAAATATAGATGATAATTTCAGAGTATTAAGATATATATCTAAAATAACTATTAATCCTGCTATAACTCACGGTATTTCTGATTATGTGGGTAGCTTATTACCTGGAAGGGTGGCTGATATTGTATTATGGGATCCAAGATTTTTCCCTGTAAAACCTTATATGATAATAAAAGGCGGTGCAATAGCATGGGCAATTATGGGTGAAACTAATGCATCAGTAGCCTACGCTCAACCACTACTTTATAAGCCTATGTTTGGTTATTATTCTGCTCCTATGGTTTCATTCTTTTTTACTAGCCAGGAAGGAGTTAAAGAAGCCTCAAAAGTTGTAAAAAGATCGGTCTTACCTGTTAAAAATACAAGGAAACTGGGTAAAAAAGACATGAAATATAATTCTACTCTACCAAAAATCGAAGTGGATCCAGATAGTTACGAAGTAAAAATCGATGGAATAATACCTAAAGTTCCTCCAGCTGTAAAACTTCCACTAACTCAATTATATTTTATGTTTTAAGGTGATAGTTATGAATGTCATTAAAAGGCTTGGAAATGAAAACCAATTTAGAAATTTAATTGAAAAAGCAAGAAGATCCAATTTATTAATAGAGGCCTATGTAGATCGACAATGTTTTGAGAGGCATAGATGTAAGATAAAGGTAGATAATAAAGAGATTTCTGTAAATATGTTAGGCATCCCGCTAAAGGACGGCGATGTTTTAGTGACAGATGAGGGATATATTGTAATACTGAGACTTAAAGAAGAAAGCGTGCTCTCATTCAAACTTAATGAATTAGAGAAAAGCTTCAAACTTGGTTATGAAATAGGAAATCTTCATTTAAGAATAATGTTAAAGGATAATGAGGTTATAATACCTACTGAAATAGGTATTGATTATTTATTACAAAAATTTAAGGATTATAATCCAAAATTAAAAAAAGAAAAGTTCCTTCCAAATATAGAACCTACAGCAGTAGTGATAAGCTTTGCTGATACCTAGAATTTTCCAGATCTTTGATAGTGCCTTACCTATAGGTTCTTTCAATTACTCTTCTGGAATAGAGGAGGCATATTATAGAGGATATAATATAGAGAATTTTATATATACGGTTTTTAATAATGTTATTTTAAAAGGAGACACAGTAGCTGTCATAAAATCCTTTAAAGATCCTTATTATATGGATGAGTTAGTGTATGCTTCTAAACTAACTAATGAATTAAGAGAAATGACAACAAATATGGGAAGATCTCTAGCTTCTTTAGATTTATGTCAAGATGATTTCATTAGAAACGTTAAAGAAGGTAAGACTTACGGTACTTATCCAGTTGTAGTAGCTAGAATATGTAAATGCTTAGGTATAAGTGAAGATGACTGCGCAATAGGACTAACCTATAGTGAAGCTTCTCTTTTAGTATTTTCTGCTGTAAGATTAGGCGCTATAAGTTACTATAGGGGGCAAGAGATTCTTTCTACACTTTTAAATAGAATAGAAATTCATGAAGAGTTTGAGCCTTTTGATCCTATTTTAGATATTTTATCAAAATCTCATGAGAAAAGGGAACCAAAGGTGTTTATGTCTTGATTAAAATTGGTGTTCTAGGTCCAGTAGGTTCTGGAAAAACTACATTAATAGAATTTTTAGCAAAAGAATTTATAAAGATGAAATTTAAAGTAGGAATAGTTACTAATGACGTAGTTTCAAATTTTGACGCAGTAAGGATATATTCAGATTTAGTCTTAAAAGATAAAGTATTGCCTAAGGAAAATATTGTGGGATTAGTTACTGGGGGATGTCCACATACTGCAATTAGAGAAGATCCTTCTTTAAATATGAGAGCTATAGAAACGTTATCAAGGAAATCTAAATTAGATATAATATTTATAGAAAGTGGTGGAGATAATGTAATGAGCACTTTTAGCCCATTATTATCAGATTATAGTATATTCGTATTAGACACATCTGCTGGAGATAAATATCCTAGAAAAGGAGGATTGGGTATTACACAAAGCGATTTGCTTGTTATCAACAAAATAGACTTAGCTCCATACGTAGGAGCAGATCTTAGCAAAATGAGAGAAGATGCAGAATCTGTTAGGGAAGGCAAACCTACGGCATTTATAAGTTTAAGAACTATGGAAGGAACAGAAGAGCTCATGAGAATATTGCTGGAGGATTTGAATATTGAAGGCTTACTTGGAAATAAATAATTATAATAATAAATTTTACATATTTAAAGAAGGTCCTCTAGGAGCATTTAAAGTAAATAAAACAATATATATTGTAAATCCTTCAGAAGTTCTAGCTAACAACGACAATATAGAAATTAAAATAGCTACTGATGAGGGGAAAATTACTGACCAAGCTTATACAAAAATTATATCTAAATCCATTGTAAATCTTAGAATTAGTATTTCTGGAAGTTTTTCATATATACCACACCCAATACTTTTTTACAATAAAGCTAATGCAGAAATAAATAACGAATTTTATGTTTCAGATAAAGCTATAATAATTGAATCATATATTTTAGGAAGGAAAGGACATGGAGAAATTTTTAGAGAAGGTAAAATCAAGTCTATTACAAAGATTTTTTCCAGAAATAGATTAAAGATATTTGATATTTTTAAGGTAAAAAATGAAGATTATAGAAATCCAAATTTAATGGGTAAAGAATGTATAATAAATATATATAAGATTGAAAACGATGAAGTCGATATAGATAAAAGAATAGTTTCTACAGAAGACATAGAAGAAGAATTATCTTTACTATATATGCTTACTAAATAATCGCATAATATTTATTTTTTATATATATAATTCTTCTAAATATTTGAAAGAATGAATGTATAAATTAAAAAATTCTTTAAAAATGCATAGGGAGTTGTCTCTAAACTATAAAAATTTTTCACAAAAACAATTATATAGTATAATAACATATTAATTAGCGGGTGGTAGAATTGATGTCTTTAAAATGTACGAATAAACATATATTTAGGAGTAGTTTATTTGAATATTTGATTCTTTTCAAACCTAAACAATAATTTTGGTGTATTTTTATGTTCGAGAATTATTATGCTGATACTATCAATTCTAAGGTTCTCTATGAAGAGGCAACAACAATTATCCCATACGGCGTAAGTAGTAATTATAGATTTTTCGATCCTTATCCTCTTTACCTAAAGCGAGGGAAAGGAAGCAAAGTATGGGATGTGGATGGAAACGAATACATAGACTTCAATTTAGGTTTTGGTGTACTAGAAGTAGGTCATTCAAATGAAATTGTTGCAGAAGAAGTTTATAACGCATTTAAGGAGAGTTCTATTCTTGGTTTTGAGTATTGTAAGGCTATTGAATTAGCTAAGATAATTAAGAAAAGGTATAATGTTGACATGGTAAGATTCTCTTCAACAGGCACAGAAGCAACAATGCACTCAATAAGAATAGCAAGAGCATACTCAAGAAAAAAGAAAATAATAAAATTCGAAGGACACTACCACGGATCACACGACCAATTACTAGTAAACGTTAATCCTACAAAAGAAGGTATAGTTCCATCTTCCTTAGGTATTCCTGAGGAGGTAATTAAAAATACTTTAATAGCAGAATGGAATAATCTAGAATCATTCGAAAAAATAATAAGAGAAAACAAAGACATAGGAGCAGTAATAATGGAACCAATAGCAATGAACATGGGACTAATACCCACAAAACTAGACTTTCTAAAGGGTGTAGTGGAGTTATCCAGAGAAAATAACATAGTAGTAATTTTTGACGAAACTAAAACGGGAGGGAAATATAACTCAGGTGCAGCTGGATATTTTAATCTTGAACCAGATATTAAAGTAATAGGTAAATCTATAGCTGGAGGTCTTCCTTTATCAGTAATAGCAGGAAAGAAAGAAATTATGTCTGTTATAGGTCCAGGTAAGGTAGCTCATGGAGGTACTTTTAATGCTAATCCTCTTTCAGTAAGAGCTGCAATTGTTACCTTAGAGAAAATTCTAACAGAAAACGCATTCTATCATATGCATAGATTAAGTGAAATTCTAGAGTCAGGATACAAGGACATAGCAGAAGATTCTAAGATAGAGCTAAGTGTAACTAGATGGGGACCTAGTGGTTCTATTTACTTTCTAGATAAGGTTCCAATGAGTTATAAAGAATTCATAAAAGCCGATTTTGGAAAATGGGGAACTTATTTCTTTGCAATGCTATCTCAAGGAGTGATACCTATGGCTGGATTTAATGAACAATGGACTATATCAATAAAACATTCTGAAGAAGATATACGTAAGCATTTAGAGTGTGCAGATAACGCGATAAAGTTAGCTAAAAATAAAAGAACAGAAGTAAATTTAGACGAGTCGTTCTAATGAACATTTTAAAGTTAATCATCTACTTTGCCTCAATCATAACTTTCTTAATATCCATTTTTAGGTTTCATAATATTTAATACTTTTCAGTGAATAGTCTTATATATAGGGTGTGAGGTTTACAATGTATATTTATTAAAACCAATTTTTTTACACTGTATTTATCCAAGGGATTTTAAACTTTTATTCTAGATGGTCTTCACGAATTTGGAGATGCAAAGTAAAAAGGTCTTCATAAGAGAAAGTTCCGGGTTAGTAAGAGAAGTAAGTCCTTGGTCATCCTTATTAGCATCATGGGCTTTAGTAACTGGAGGAATACCTATTCTGATTATAGAATGGTTATATCTAGCACCCGGAATAAATTGGACATTATCGTTTTTAATTACATTAGTGCCAGCAATGGGTTTGGCTTTTCTTTTTTATGTTGCAGGAATTTCTATGCCTCGTTCTGGCGGAGATTATGTTTTTAATAGTAGAGCATCTAACCCCGCTCTAGGTTTTATAAATTATTTTGGACTGTTTGTGGCGTTTGCTCTTTCATTGGGATTATATAGCTATTATGCCGCAAGTTGGTTTGCTTATTTGTTTTCTGGGCTCGGTCTTTATTATAATAGTTCATTTCTTTTATCTTTAGGTAATTTCTTTAATACAACAATGGGAAATGTTGTAATAGGAACTATAGTTGTTATAATAAGTGCAGTTCTCGCTGTTTCTGGTAGATATGCGTGGAAATTTATTCTCATATCTGGTATAATAAGCGTAATATCTACAATAATAATGTTTATAGCATTAATTAGTATAACTCCCACTGAGTTTTATTCTGCATTATCATCTTTTACTGGAAAACTCAAATGTTTACTCTAGTGTAATACACTCGGCAACGTCTAACGGTCTATCCTTCGTTACAAGCCCAATATTAGGATCCTTAATAGGTATACCTATAATTTGGTACTATTATTCGTGGTATAATTTACCTGCATCTTGGTCAGGAGAAATGAAAAGCGTTAGAAAAAACGTTATGTATTCTATTATAGTTTCCATGGTATTAATTGCAGTCTATTATATTCTATTTACTCAATTGACTCTTGACGCTTTTGGTTCTAGATTCCTCACTGCGTGGTCTTATATAAGTGGAAACAGTATTAATAATCCAGTTTATAATTCATTGTCTAGCATAGGTCCATTTACTCCGTTCTTTATGCTATTGGTAGACCATAGTATACCTCTTTATTTCATATCGTTCATAGCCTTATGGTTACCGAATTTTTATAGCAATCCGCCATTAGTAATAGCGTTAACAAGATATCTTTTTGCTTGGTCTTTTGATAGGATAGCTCCAGAGTCCTTAGCTGACGTTAATGACAGATTTCATGTTCCAATAAAGGCAACACTATTAATAACTATAATAGGTATATTAGGGGTATTGCTCTATGCTTTTCTACCAGTTATGGAAACAGTAGATGTTACTGTTGTTTTCGAGATAGGTTATGCGGTATTTGCAATATCTATAGCATTATTGCCATTTTTTAGGAAAGAAATATATTCTAATATTCCATTTAAGAGAAAGATACTAAATATTCCTATTGTGAGCTGGATTGGATTTTCGTCCTTTGCCTTCCTAATGTATGCGTTATTCATTACGTGGAATAATCCGGTATTATTGCCAATAAATGTTCCAACAATAGGCTCATTAGTGATAATATATGGCCTTGGAGCAGCAATATATTATGCCTCTAAGGAATTAAATAAGAAGAAAGGAATAGATATAAGTTTGGTATTTAAAGAAATTCCGCCAGAGTAGGCTATTCTATCCCTTTAGACAAAATATTTTTTATATCATTTAATGTATCATTTATCTCTTTTACTTTTAGTATAATTAGATTCATTAATATGTTGTAATCTAAATTAGAATATTTTTCTAATTCTTCCTTTAACTCTTTATTTTCAATTTCGTTTATTAGCTTGTCCGTATTTGATTTTTTCCTTACTACTATAATTTTCATTTTTACACCTCGGATGCCTTCTTAAGTATATCTCTTATTTCCTTCATGGATTTAGATTCTTCTTCTAGAGTAGAAAGAAGTTGAAGTAACATTTTCATGTCATCCTTAGAATAATCTTCTGTAGACTCTTCTAAAATGAATGCCCATAGAAAGTTAAATCCTGAAATAACCAGCGCAGCTATAGAAATTATAGTAGCAACTATAATTTCTACTTTAATTTCAAATAGTTCAAATGGTACCAGTATACCAATAATTAAACCACTAATAATTAATACTATTGAACTACCTTTCATCCTTTAGCCCCATTATAACTTGATTATTTATAATAATTTCGAAATCCTTTGCATAATACATTTTTCTTTTATGAGGCTTAGGTTCTTTTATCTCTATATATTCTGCTTTTAAGATTCCAGCTTCTTCTAACGCTCTAAGATGAAGATGAGCTAGTGCGTAAGGCATCTTCATGTCTTCCGCTATTTCTTGAACATACATAGGTCTTTGCAAAATCATTTTCAAAATTCTCACCCTTTGGGGTACTGACAAAGCTTTAGCTACTCTTACTAAATCGGAAATTCTCTCCAAATTCATGGTTTTCTCCTTACATACATGTATATAATTAGAAATATAATAGCATAGATAGATATTCCAATATACCATAAAATGTTCAGTTGGCCATCTAGGTTATATCTTAGTTCTTGTGCTACATACGTTGTTGGTTCAAGTAACGTTGGAATCTTAAAATATAATGGCAATACATAAAATGGTATAAATGTTGCTGCAAAAAAAGATAAGCCAAAAGAAAGCACTTGAGACAATTGATTTACTTTTCTTTGATCTAGTGACAGACCGAGATCTAGACCCATGAAAGAAGAAACTAAAAGTGAGATAAATGCGGTAATAGCTAATCCTAGCCAATTAACGTCTATTTTCACTATATTTTCTGCTAATATTACCAATATTATAATTAAAGGAATAGATGTAATAGTTGTCAGAAAAGCTAAAGCCAAACCTACCATCCATTTAGGAGCTCCTGAGGTATATAAAAGAGTTATATGGCCATCATGTTTCATGAAGGATATTTGTTGTGAAATAGATAGAAAGCCATCTATGAATATATATAATGTTAAAGTTCCTGCGACAACACTTGTTGAAAAATATGACTTTGAAAAGTCCAGTAGAAATGCTATAGGGAGTAGAATTAAGAAAAATATGGTTGTGAGAAGATAAAATCTTGTTTGTCTAAGAAATATTTCTATTAGAGTCAAAAATTTCATTGTGATATCACCTTCATATAAATATCTTCTAAAGAAGGTAATTTCACCTCAAATCTGAAATTTACAGAATTTAAAAATTTCTTTATTTCGTCTTCTTTTACATAATACCTTTCCCCATTTTCAATGTTTACAACCTCGTAGTAATTTGAAAATCTCTCTCTAATTTCTCCTATTTTTCCAGAAATTAATATCCTTTTGTTCATAAAATAAACTCTATCAGATAATTCCTCAGCTTCATCTAAGTAGTGTGTAGTCATTATTATAGTAGTTCCATCTTTTTTTAATTCCTTTAAATAATCCCATACTTCTCTCCTTATTTCTGGATCTAGTCCTACAGTAGGTTCATCCAAAATTAATAATTTTGGATTACTAATTACTGCAGATGCAATAAGTACTTTTCTCTTATTTCCGCCCGATAAGTCATCTACTCTTTTTTTAGGTTCTAGCTTCAATTTTTGTATTAGTTCATTACTCTTTATTTTAGCTTCTCTTCTAGATAATCCCTTTAAGATTCCTAATAGTTTTATATGCTCTTCCACAGTTAAATCTGTTAACGGCCTAGATTCTTGAGGAACTACTCCTATATACTTAATAGCTTTTTGTGGGCTCATTCCCATTATTTTTATCTCTCCTTTATCAGGATAAAGCTCTCCATAAATTTGTCTCATTAATGTTGTTTTCCCTCCTCCATTAGGTCCTAAGAAAGTAACAAACTCTCCTTCATCTATTTCAAATGATATATCCTCGTTTGCAATTATTTTGCCATAACTTTTCCATACATTTTTAGCTACTATCATTATTTAATTAGTAAAAATTCTAGTATATAAATCTCTATCAAGTGTTACTGATAGTGAATAAAAATACTTTTAATTATATTTCCATGATAATAAATAAGTATAATCATAAATACTAATTTTCATTATATCCTTATATTAGCTATTATCAAAACTCTTAATATGACACCAGAAGAAGCGTACTCAATTAAACTAGTTTCATATGTAAAAATTTCAGATAAAGGTTTATTACATGTAGAAACGGAAATTGATAAAGATAAATATAAGAACTATATTTATTTAAATAAAGTAAAGATAGGAGAAGGTCTTATTCCTCAATTTTACTTGAATAATTTCTATTATATAAGGGGAGATAAGACGAAATCCCTTATAGTTCAGACTGAATATGGAGAACCAAAGAAACTTTTTACGTTGGCTAAAATTTCTAAATATGTATTTCATAAAAAAGGAATATTAATATTAGGAGAAGAAAAAGCAAGCAAAAAGGAACCTTTTTACGCTAATAAGTTAAAATATAGATTTGATGGTAGAGGTCTACTTAGAAGTAGACAGTCTCTTTACATCTTTGACGGTAATTTAAGGAAAATATTGAGTGGGGATTTCGACGTAACAGACGTGGCTACTAATGGAGATAGAGTAATAGTTTCAACTACTCAGAGTGGAGATGATTATGGGTTAGACGATGTTTATGAAGTGAATATAGACAACGGTGATGTAAGAAAAATAACTAAAGGTGAAGGAAGAGTTTCTGCTATAGCCATGAATGAAAAAGGGGATATAGCTTACTTAGGCCATAGAAAAGGACTTTCTCCTTGGGCCACACAAGAAATTATCATGCCAGAAGAAGGTAAAAGCTTTATGTGTGGAAACAATTGTGGTAGTTCTGTCTTAACTGATCTTTTTGATGGATCTTCTAATCAAATAATTTTTAACAAAGACGAAATTTTATCTTTAGGTCAAGAAAAGGGCTCAGTAGATATTTACAGAATATCAGATAATAAGGTTGCTAAGCTAACCAACGGAAATAAAGTAGTTAAAGGATTTGACTATAATGGAAAGTTAGCTTATTTCTATACTACTCCAGAAAAACCATCTATATTATATTATGATGGAGAATACGATCCTAATCCTAATATTAAGGGAGTCTCGCCAATTCATATAGAAGGAGAAATAGAAGGTTGGGCTATAATAAGAGGAAAAGAGAATCCTACAATTGTATTTATTCACGGTGGACCTCATACTGCTTATGGTTACGGTTATTTTATAGAATTTCAATTCTTTGCAAGCAACGGATATAACATAATATATTGCAATCCAAGAGGTAGTCAGGGATATGGAGAGGAATTCGCTAAAGCATGTGTAGGAGATTGGGGCGGAAAAGATATGGAGGATATATTGAATTTTACTAAAAAAGTTATTTCACAATTTGACCTAAAAGGAAAAATTGGCGTAACTGGAGGATCATATGGAGGTTTTATGACTAATTGGATAGTAACTCAAACTGACTTTTTCTCAGCTGCCATAAGTGAAAGGAGTATTTCTAATCTTGTTAGCATGTGTGGAACAAGCGATATAGGTTTCTGGTTTAATACAATAGAAGCTGGAATTACAGATCCTTGGAGTAAAGACGGAATTCAAAAACTCATGAGTATATCTCCAATATATTATGTTAAGAACGTTAAAACCCCAACAATGTTAATTCAAGGTGAACAAGATTATAGATGTCCGATAGAACAAGCTGAGCAATTCTTTATTGCGTTAAAAATGAATAACATACCTACAATGCTGGTTAGATATCAAGGAGACGGACATGAACATGCTAGAAAGGGTAATCCAAAAAACATGAAAGATCGACTTAAAATAAAAATGGAATGGTTCGATAAATATCTTAAATAAAAATTTTATGACATATATATTAAATGTATATTTCTAAATTCATTATAGTTTTTAACATAAGTGTTATTAGTTCAATAAAGTAGAGTAGAGAAAAATTTTTAGATATTAGGGTAATAAAAAAGTATATGGACTGTATAACTTTGACTAATGTAGTGAAGCGATACGGAAGTTTCGAGGCTCTTAGGAATCTTTCATTTTCAGTACCTTGTGGCGGTAGATATGCTCTTTTAGGTCCAAATGGAGCTGGTAAATCTACCACTATGAAGATCTTAGCTGGATTGTTAAAACCCGATTTAGGTACTGTCAGTATAGCTGGTTATCCTCCAGATTCTAAAGAGGCAAAGGCAATTATGGGGTATTTGCCAGAAGATCCATTACCGTATAGAAATCTTACAGTAAGGGAGAATCTAGAGTATATAGCGGCTTTAAGGGGAATAAAAAATACTAAAGAAAAAGCCGACGAATTAATGTACGCATTCGATCTTACTCAATATGAGAAAATAGCCGCAGGAAAGCTTTCTAGAGGGAATCAGCAAAAATTGTCTATTGCATTAGCGATAATGCATAATCCTCAAGTAGTATTACTTGACGAGCCTTTAAATTATCTTGATATCCCTACTCAAGAGAAAGTTATTTCAATATTAAAGAACATGAATTCAACCTTTTTAGTTTCAACTCACATAATGTCAATAGCAATGAGATTAACTGATCATGTAATAATGATAGTTAACGGTTCTGTTTTATGGGCTGGAAGTATACAGGATTTAAAAGCAATGGGAAAAGAAGATGAGCCTATAGAGAGTGTAGTAGCAAGGATGATGACTAATGCTAGGTAAACTTATAAAACTTCTAATTTTAAGTAGATTTACAAAACCTCTATTAGCTTTGAACATATTAATTCTCCTTTTGGATTATACCTCAATGGAAGGACTTCATGATACCCCTCACGTTCCTAGGGTATTTACAGAAGAGGCTATTTTCATGTTAACTTTTCCTGTTATAATCTCCGCCTTAGCCTCTAGAGTAGTAGTAACTAAATCCGATATGGATTTTCTTTTTACTTTACCATTGGATAGAAGAGAAATTTTTACTGGCATTTACATAGCTTCAATATTTGCTACAGGGATTTTTTCTTTATATTTTGGTATATTTGCTGTAGTAATTTTAGGTACCATCGGCATAGTTATTCCAATACTTCTTGCTATAATGAGTACATCAATGTCTATAACGTTTTCTTCAATGAAGGGATTATATAGAGGAATGATAGGCGCAATACTTACAATATGGTTTGTTTCTCCTTACTTTGGTTTCCCATTTTCACCATTATCAATGATTATAGGATATTATTATGGGTACCCTATACTAATAGCACTAACTTTAATCTTTGTATATTCGTCAATAAGAAATTTCGATAATATAAAGTTCAAGACTTTTCAAGGTAGTAGTAAACCTATTAAAGACCTAATATCGTTTGAAGGCTCTACTCCTTTTACTGCTATATTAAAAAGAAATCTTTCATTTGTGGAATTAGGTGGAAGATTTAATTTTGCTGGGACACCAATGTATAAAACTGCCAGAGTAAAACTCTACTATATTATTCTTGCATCTACTATTATATCTATTATCTATTATTTTATAGTAAGAATGATAGGATTTTTCTCAATTTCCTTTTATTTAGTTATAGCAGAATATATATTAATTCTACAATTAGCACAAACAGCTTTCATGTACGAACCCTTATGGTTAGGATTGGGCATCATAAACCCTATACAGTACGTACGATATTATTTAGGTAGTAAGTCAATAGCAGCATTCTTCATGCTCCTACCATTTGGTATAGTCAATATCATTTTAGGAGTATATAGTTTAGGATTAGTCACAGTCATAGGTATACCTTTAAGCATGATATATTTGGCATCAATAATAGCAAGGCTAAACCCTATTCAAATAAAGGATGAGAATATTCCAAACGTTAGATTCACGGCTATGCAATGGTTAATAGGCCTTTTTACTTTCCCGATTTTAGTTATTGTTATGGTATCAGTATTTTTCCCTGGGATTATCTATGGCATTATAGCGGACGTTATATTAGCAATAATTTCTTTGCCATTTCTATTTTATCAGGGATTTTGGGAAAAGGTGAAAGATAAGATGATTGAAATGGGATTTGTATGATAAAACATTTGCCATTTTTTCTATCTAATGATTTTAAATTCGTAATAACAATATATTCTGTTTCAAAACTTCTTGTTTTTATTACAGGCTTTTTTATTCTTGGTAGTGATTTCTTCCAAATTATGGGAACAAAATGGGATAGTTATATTTATGAAAGTATAGCAAGCCATGGATACGCTGGATATTATATTGTCTTTTCTCCAGTTTACCCAGCGTTAATTTATATTCTTCATATTATACTGCCTACTGTATTTTCTGCATATATAATAGTAAATATATTTGGATATATTTTTGTATATATTATTTATAGATACTTAGGATTAAAGACCGCCTTATTAATTAGTATTTTTCCAGTCTATGTAGTATTCTCCACTATACCGTACTCAGACGATATATTACTTACATTTATATCTTTAGCATTATTTATTAATTCCAGCACTATATCTTCCATTTTTCTTTCATTGTCTGTATTAACATTTTATAATATCATAATCACAATTCCAGCATTTATCATGAAAAATTGGAAGATTATTATAATGCCAATTCTAACAGGCATAGGTATATTTATAGCCTATTTTATATTTTTTGGAAACCCTTTCATATATTTTAATATAGAAAAAGAATATTGGAACGCCGGTTTTACTTTACCGAATGTGCAAGCAATGTTCTTGTTAAATGGTTGGTTCACTAGTGAGCCCTGGAAGTTTTTAAACTTTGAAATTCCAAGACCTCTTTGGCTTATTAGAAATTACTTGTTTTTTATTTTCTATTTCCTTGGAGATTACTTTTTATTAAAATCCAATCTAAAAAACAGAAAGTTCCTTTTTCTATATTCTTTATTAGTCGAAATGCCTTTATTGTTCATTAATGGAGTTCCAGCAATATCTATTCCAAGACTACTTCTTCCAGCATTTCCTATATTCTATGGATACGCAAGCTTGCGTAAAAATATTATATATTTATATGCAATCATTTCGATATTTTTGATCCCAATAATTACAATATGGCAAATGACAGCATTTTTCTCGTAAGAAGCAATATATGCAATTAGTAGTTCACATTGATTCAATAGCTTCTAGATAGCTATTTGTAATTAGATATTTTCTCTAAGTTCTTTTATTTCATTTTTAATATTTTCATTTTCAATAATATCTAAAGGAAAGTATGCAGTAACTATCCAATTAGGAACATCAACTAGTTCGCTAACTTTAAGATCTAAGGCGGCACTAGATAACATGTAAGCTTCTATGGGCTCCATAAAATTAGATAATATTGATATAATTCCTTTTACGGCGGTTTTTGTTGCAATCCACAAATCTTGAGATATGCCCGGATAAGCTATATATTCTTTATAATCCATTTCTTTAACCTTAGATGTGTAAAATATGGGCTGTGAAATATTCATATTTTTGATAATTTTGACTTTTATCTTAACTTTTAAAGGTGCTTCTATCGCACTTCCACACACTTCTCCATCTCCTTGAGCTAAATGTGTATCCCCTATAGAAAGTAAACCGCCTTTTTTGAATACTGGCAAATATATTTTAGATCCAGTAGTCAAATGCTTTATATCAAGATTTCCTCCATTTTCTCTAGGGGGAATAGTACTCCACTTACCTGGATAAGGTAAAGCAGTCCCTATAACGCCGGGGAATGGAAATGTCCTTATTCTCACGTTAACTTTTCCGAACTTGGCTTTAGCGTAGCCTTCTTCAGTATTCCATATTGTTAATTCAGGTCCGGCTAGATCTATAGGAGTTGTATATAGATCTTGAGAAAGAAATCCAAAGCCAGGAATAACTGCAGTCCATCCCCAGCCAAAATCACTAAAATTTAAAAATTCTATTTCTAGTGCATCGCCTGGTTCTGCATCTTCGATTTCAATAGGTCCAGTTAATGGATGAATAAGATTAAAATCTAATTTCTTTAAGTCTTCCTTTGTTGAAGATTTGGTAATTTGACCATCGGATGCCTCTTTAGTCTCTATTTCTATTTCATCTTCATTTTTTATACTTATTATAGGCTTTAGGGAATTATCCCATTTATTATGGGTCTTAGCATGTATAGTGTACATTAAATAATTGTATAATATGAAGCTTATTTGTATTGCGAAATTGCTCTTATCAATCCTATCATTCTCTAATGATTATAAATCAAGAAAACTAACTTTAAATTAGTTTTAGGAATTAAAACTATTTTTAATAAAAATATTGTATACAAAGCAAAACTTAAATAAGCCTTAACATCACTTATATATGAATTATTAGGTTAATAACTATGATTAAATTTTTACGCAAGTTTTTAGTTACGAACGGTTATATAATATATAGTCTATAGTTTATTATGCTCATTTATAAACAATTTTTATCGTATTATAGTTATAAAAGAAACGCGTATATACTTCTTAACCTAAGAGAGATTATAGAGGTGAAAATAATGATAAGCAAAGTAACTTCGATAGTTGGCGGAATAGTAACATTAATAGCAGGATTGGTAGATATAATAACCAGACATCCATTAGATCACTATATTTATGGATTGAACATCATTAGCGGGTCTATAATGATATATCTCGGTATATTAGGAATAGTGTCTGGATTAATGACATTATACGGTACATACAAGGATAATAAGGACTTTGTTATAGCTGGAGGAGCAATAGGATTAGCTACTCCTACAGAATTCTCGCTCTTAAGTATAATTGGAGGACTTAGTATGAAAACTGAAAAACAAGCTACTAAGTCATGATTTTTTATTTTATAGCTATTTCATGATTTTTTGTTTCTATCTTTTTAGGCCATGTGTACATTGATACAAAAACTACACTTAAAGATGCTAAATTTATGACATTTATAAAATAAGGTAAAGATGTCATTCCAAAATATGCTATAAAAACTCCTAGTAAGGCTGAAATTACTCCTCCAGCTACTGCACCAATATTGTATGAAGTTCCGGTAATAAAGGCTCTAACTTCGGATGGAACTGAACTTGCTACTATTCCAGAAATTAATGGCCAAAAACCTACAGCAAAAGCATATAGAATAACTCCAGAAGACATTATTGAAATACTTTTGAATATTGATAACACGGGCATTGAAAGGAATGCTGCAATTAAAAGTGTTATTATACCAATATATATTAATTTGAAAGTTCCAAAGATATATGATAATTTACCGAATATTACATATGCGGCAGCCTGGATTCCATTGGCTAAAGCCATCAAAAATCCTACATTGTAAGTAGAAAATCCAGAGAATTTTGCAAAATCAGGGTAAATACTAAATATTGATAAGTATGCTATAAACATTCCAGACATTGCAAAAGAAGCCTTTATAAAATAATCCATATAATCTTTTACGTTTATTTTAAAAGTAGTAGAAACTGGATGAAACTTTTCTGAAACCTTAAACGCTATGTAAGGTACTATTGCAAGAGGAATTCCTCCAGTGAGCATAAATATTCTATAACCAGTAAGAGAATCTAGAGAACTACCTATAAACAAATATGTTATTCCAGTTAACGCATATCCTAAAGCATAACCTGCTTGAACTATGCTATTTATAAGTTGTATTTTTCTTGGAGGAACTTGTTCTATTGCTAGTACTGTTCCAGAAGTCCACTGAGCTCCCATAAATGCTCCTTCAATAGTTCTAAACAATGCCATTATAGGAAAGATTGTAGAAAAAGCAAAAGCTATTTGAAATATTGAATATCCTCCTGTTCCTACTATCGATATTATTTTACGGCCTTTCTTGTCTGCAAGTTTTCCAAATATACTTGCTCCAGCAACTCTACCTACTAATCCTAACGAAAATAATAAAGTAAGTTCTGGATAACTTAAATGTAAATATTGATGTAGAAATTCATAAGTATAAGTAATTAATACAAGATCGTAAATATTTCCAGCCCAAGCCAAGGTTGATGAAGTTACTGCGTGAATATAACTTTTCATACCATAAAATGCGAAATAACTTTTTAAAAATTTTATTTAGATAAAATTGTCATTTCCTCAATAGGAAAAGCTTGTATTTTTAACTAGAATTCTTACATTCTTCAACAAGTTTTTTGTAAGCTTCTTTATTACTAGGTCCTCCCGTAATTCCATTCTCTTTAAAATCTTTTTCTCCTATTATTAAACCATCAGCCTCCTTACAGAAATCTTTGAAATTTTCAAGAGATATTCCACTTCCTATGACTATAGGTAATTTTATTGAGGATTTAACTTTCTTAACTGTGTCTATACTTGGTGGAATATTGCTTCTATAGCCGGAAACTATAACAGCGTCAGCTCCTCCTCTTTCTGCTAAATCTTGTGCAGCAATCTCTATAGGTAGATTATATAAAGGATATGCATGTTTAACGTGAATATCTGCTGCTATCATAACTTTAGAATTAAGATACCTTTTTAATCGTAAAAGTTCTGCTGCCTTTCCCTCTATTATTCCTTGATCTGTAACATACGCTCCAATAAGAATATTACATCTTATAAACTGCGAGTTGGTTATATGTGAAATAGAAAAAGCGTCTATGCAACCATTTCTTAGTACATTTACTCCTACTGCATCAAAATTAAAATTTTTCCTAATTTCTCTGGTTATTATTGTCATAGAAGTTATAGTTATTGATGGTATTTGATCCTTAAAAAATGGATAATCTCCTAGATTTTCTATTATTATACCGTCTACTTTAGCTTCTTCTAATTTTTTACCTTCAGAATATGCAAATTTTAATATTTCATCAATATTATATACGTTGTTTGGAGATCCTGGTAAAGGAGGTAAATGAATCATTCCTATTATATACGGTTTTTTATGAAATAGGTCATCTAGCATTTTCTTAATACCTATAATTTCAATCTCTTTAAAATCTCTTTACTATAATTATAGTAATCTAATTTTCATTTATATAAATAAATTTATATTGCTATATAGTCTTCATTCTCTTTATCTTAACAAGGGGTTCAAAGGGGGCGTAAGACCCCTTCCGTTAGGTAGGAGATGGATAGGCTCCACATGCTTTGCCTCTAACATGGCTAGGCGATAGCTTGAAGAGCCGAAGGAACTACTTGATTGGGGTCAACTTGAGGGCCTTCACCACCTCCTCCCCTATACCTAGTCTTCTTAGTCTCACCCTTGTATTCCCCATCCTTGAGTACGTGATAAACTATCCTACACATCTTGTTGGCCAAGGCTAATGTAGCCTTTTTGGAATTGCTTGTCCTCTTCAACAAGGCTTGATAGAAGCCATTAAATTGGGCCGTGTTCTTAGCGGACCTTGCAACAAGGAATAGAACGCGGGATAAGTGCTTATTCCCCTTGATGAGACCGTTGTGAAATTCGGTCTTCCCGCTCTGCTTAGTCCAGAAACTCCAGCATAAGAAGCAGCTTGTTTCGAAGACTCAAACCTGCTCACGTCTCCAAGCTCAGCGTAAATTGTGGCTGCAGAGATTGGGCCTATTCCGGGTATCTTAGTCACTACTGCTTCCTCGGGTAGGAACTTCATTATCTCGTTCTCCACTTCCTTGATTTGTTCTTCTATAATGTTCATTAGGTCCAGGAGTTGTTTTAGGATGAACGCTTCTATTCTAGTTAATTTTCTTCCCAATAATTTGGAGTACTCCTTGATCTCTTCGTCAGTTAGCTTCTCATCAGTGGCTAGTTTTCTCACTATTTCCTTTGTCTTCTTTTCGAAGGTAGCTTGTATCCTGCTGTTTCTAGAACTTTCCTTATCTCGTTCTTTACTTGTGTCTTTCTCTCTACTAGTCCTTCTCTGTGTCTTGTCATTTCTCTTAGTTCTTGCATTTCTCCCGTTGGTACGATCCTTTTACTGTGCCTGCAGCGTAGGCTATTGCGAGTCTTATGGAGTCGTTCTTGTCTGTCTTCTTGCCTAGGACTTCAACTGTTTGGACAGGGTTTATCACGTTTACTTTTAGTCCGTTGTCTCTCAGTACGTTGTATACGTGGTAGAAGTATACTCCTGTTGCTTCCATTATTCCTTCTTCGTATCCTTCTAGGAATTTTATAAGTTCTTTGAGTCCTTCCTCGTTGTATTTGAATTCTCTCGTATCAGCTTCTTTTACTGTGTTGTTGTTTATTTCCATCTTGGTTGCAACAAGTCTTGATTCCCCCACATCTATTGCAAATACTTTAGGCTTTATCTTCCTTTCCATGTGTAATACTCTTTTTCTAATTCTTGAATTTTTCTATAATACGCGTTGTATCGTTAATTTTGTTAGGAGATAGTGCGAACTAACTATGAGAACGTCCCCTTAAATTTTTGCACACTCCTACTCGGGATATTGTCCCACATGTTAGATCGCGGGGGACGTATAGCCAGCCTCCCACATGGGGTTTTATCCCCATGTTCACTTTCGGCTTGTGTTATTTTCTTGTTCTCTTTATAAAAGTTTTACTCTTGTAAGGCTTGTCTTCTTGTTTAGGAGTGTTGTTCGTGAAAATCGCCGTAGGAGCCCCCTTTGTAAAGCTTAAATAATTCTTTTCAAATATTCTATTATGTCCGACGTAGGGTTACGCTTCAGAGCGTACACTAACGAACAAACATTGAGGGCGTTAAAAGCCCAGTTGAGGTTAGCGTCAGAAGTGTACAACACCCTACGTTGGGCAGACATCTATTTTCATGAAAGAGATGGAAAAGGACTCACTAAGACGGAGTTGAGGCAACTAGCTCTCGATCTGAGAAAACAGGATGAACAATATCAACATCTATATTCCCAAACACTGCAGCAGATTGCAGACAGATTCTACGACGCTAGACAGAGGTTCTTCGATGGGTTAGCACGTTACCCAAAGGAAAAGAAAGCACACAAGTGGTACTCCCTCGTCTACCCTCAATCAGGTTGGAAAGTCATGAAAGTGAGAGAAATAAGGACGAAGAGCAAGAAGAACAAGAAGAAGGTAATAACGCTTCAGCTGTCAAACCTAGGGATCTTCAACGTCGTTGTCCATAGGGACTTCCCGCTAGACAAGGTAAAGAGGGTAGTAATCAAGTTAACACCATCAGGGAGAGTTTACATTACTTTCGTTGTGGATCAAGAGTATCCTCAACTCCCCAAGACAAACAAAGTAGTTGCTGTGGACGTTGGTGTAGAGAAACTTCTCACTACCTCTGATGGGGAATATGTCCCCAACCAGAGACCTTATGAGAAGGCACTCAACAAGATGAAGAAGCTTCATAAAGCTCTCTCACGGAAGAAGTTCTTGTCACACAACTGGTTTAAGGCAAAGATTCGTCTAGCGAGGGCTCACGAACACTTGAAGAACCTTAGGAAGGACATGTACATGAAACTTGGTAAGTATTTTGCTGAGCATTATGATGTTCTCGTAATGGAGGATATTCGCGTTAAGCAACTTGTTGGTAAGTCTCTCAGAAGGCTGAGGATGAGGTTACACGATGTTGCTATTCATGAGCTTAGGAGTATCATGGAGTATCAACTTGGGAAGTACGGTAAGAAACTCACTCTAGTGGATCCTGCTTTTACTTCAATGACTTGTGCTAGGTGCGGGCATGTTAAGAAAGATTTGACGTTGGCTGATCGTGTGTTTGTCTGTCCCAAGTGCGGTTGGGTCGCTGATCGTGATTATAATGCTTCCCTCAACATACTGAGAAGATCGGGGTCGGAACGACCCTTAGTGCCTGTGGAGCTGAGACCTCTACCTTTGGCAAGCCTCGGCTTTGAAGCAGGAAGCCACGTCCGTTAGGGCGCGGTAGTTCACTTTGCTAAGGAATTGCAAATTGCTTCTATACTTTCAATTTTACAAAATTATGATACAGAATGGAAAGAAAATTATTCAAAAATAATAGAAATTTTAGATAAAATGGACGACTATATAGTAAATGGTAAAGAGTTACCTGACTATACTCTACTCAAAGATCTTGATAAGGGTGACATTACGTACTCCTATTCACAGCTCCAATCAATTCAGTTTTCTGAGAAAAAGACTAAAATATCTTTATTGTATTATGTAGCAGGTTTAATACAAGAAAATCTATATTGGTATTCTATACTCGCTAAAAAGGATAAATACGCCAAAAATTTTAATCCAGACGCGTTTGATATATTATATACATTGTTAAGCGTTGTAAGAAAAAGAGCCTATAGCATATTTCAAGAGAATTAAATATTTCTTAAAATCTTACTACTTTTTCCATAATAGCTTAATGAGTTGTTATGCTACAAAGTAAAAGCTAAGTAAAGATTTTGTCTTGTACCAATTTCTCTTCCACTTTTCTAATAACTAAGTGTTGCTCATAGAGTTTAACTAAAGCTTAAGTTAAACTTATATTTACGTTAAACAATACTATTAATATGGACGTTAAAGTGCATAAAAAGGGAATTATTGTAATTCCTGCAGAAGTTAGGAAAGAGTTTAATATAAAAGAAGGTGCAGTTATCGACTTAGAAATTGAAGAAGATAAAATAGTTTTAAGACCAAAACAAACTTTACTTGACGCTTATGGAATAGACGGAAAAGAGGCTGGAAAGAAACTACTGGAAGAGTTAGAAAAAATGAGGAAAGAAGAAGTTGAAAAAGAAAATTCTTCTTGATACTGGTTTCTTTCATGTTTATTTTTCAGGTTCTAACTATATTAGTAAGAAGGTAGTCGAGGAAATTTATGCAAATAAAATTATTGCGTATACTTTGGATTTAAACCTAGCCGAATTATTCTATACATATGCCAAAGTTAATGGAATTCAGTCTGCTAAAACTAAAATTTCATTAATACTCAGTTCACCTATAAAAATAGTAAGTACTACAAAGGATCTTGCAATAAAAGCTGGTGAGTTAAAGATAAAGAATAATAACTTGTCCATAGTGGACTGCTATCTGATTGCACTTGGCGAGACGGAAAATGCAGAAATATACACTACCGATTCTGAGATAGCCAAAATATATAATAATACTAATTTTTTGGAAAGAAATTAGTCTTCAAAATATTACTTAATGCAAATTTTGACTATAAATATAAAATTTGTATAATAAAATAATTATATATAAAGAATATATGACAAATATTAATACTTATATTTAAAATATATACTAGAATATCTAAAAAGCTAATTTCATTTTATTATTTATATCCTTTGCTACTGTGTAAAAGCTGTCGTCTTTATTAAATCATAAATTAATATTAAAGTATTTTTAATATATGGTAAAAAAGGCAGTAAAAGATTTTGTAGAAAAATAATGGGATATAGTGGTAAACTTAAGGCTGTAGTATTTTAAAGAATATATATTAAACTATTATCTACATAAATCATAAATATTTTGAAAACTATGAGAATAATGGTATTTAATATATGAAAATATATAAATGTCCTAAAATTTCATTAAAATACTACTATGTAAAGTTTAGTTCAGTCTGTAGGTTTTCTCTATCTGCAATGTATTACTGTAAAACAATAAGATAATATCAGAATGATATTGTAGTTGACAAATACTAATGTAAGAACGTTTTTAAATTATCTATAACATTAAATATATCATTTTATGTTTATAACGTAATTATATTAAAAGACTATTTGACTATAGTGCATAATATTTAAAAATTAAATAATATAATTTACACTATGGTTCGTGGGGCATTAATTAAATTTGCTATAAAGAGATTGATAGATGGTATAATAACGCTTTTCTTGCTGGTATTATTTGTTTTCATTTTAATTCATGCAGCTGCTCCAAATCCTGCAGCTCTTGCAAGAATATATGCAGGTAATCCTCATGCTCCTCCTTCTGAAATCCAACAAATAATAAACGAATATGGATTAAATAAACCTATATATGATCAATTTATAAGTTATATGTCAGATATATTTAGAGGAAATTGGGGTTTAGATCCTATATATAAGGTTCCTGAAATTAGTCTTCTTCCAGGTTTTCTTGCTATTAGTTTACAAATAGTAATTCCTGGAGATATTTTAGCTGCAATATTAGGTATAATTACTGGTGCAATAGCCGCTGCGAATAGGGGAAAGGTTAAAGATAAGGGCATAAAGGCGACATATGTTTTAACTTGGGCTTCACCACCATTTCTTGTTGCGTTTTTACTTCAATTGATAATAGCCTATTATTTAGGTTTACTTCCAGCTACTGGTACAGTAAATATACTTCTTCCTACTCCTCACAATTATACGCCATTCCCTATACTAAATGCTTTAATATCAGGCGATTGGGCATATTTTATTTCAGCGGTAAGACATGCGGTTTTGCCTTCCTTATCGATAGCCTTGATAACATTTGGCCTCTTTACAAGAGTAACTAGGGCCTCAATGCTTGATGCAATGGAGTCAGATTATACTAAATTAGCTTTTGCTAAAGGATTATCTAGGAATTACGTAGTTTATAGAATAGCATTAAGAAATAGTTTAATACCAGTTATGACTCTAATAGCCTTATTTTTTGGTTATTCGGTTGCAGGTGCTGTAGTAGTTGAAGACATATTTGACTATCACGGAATAGGTTGGTTCGTAACTCAAGCTATAGAAAGTTTAGATTATATTGCAGTTCTGGATTTTACGATAATAATAGGTATTGCAGTAATTATAGCGAATTTTATTGCAGACGTACTTTACGCATTATTAGATCCTAGGGTGAAAATAGGATGAAAAAATCTTTCCTAATTCCTATTATATACTTGATCTTAAGTATAATATTGTTCGCAATATTTTCATCTAGAGCCATATTAAAAATAACTGGAATATCTATACAAGATATTGTCCCTTTTATAATTTTCCTTTCAATAAGCATTATGATAAGTGTAGACGCGATATTATTTAATTTTTTCAAAAATAATAACTTCGTTAGATCAATAATTAGAAGTAAAGTAGCTTTAGTCACATTAACAATAATATCAATATATTATAGTTGGTCAATACTAGAAGGATTACTTCAATATACAGCATTTTCATTAGATTACATTAGAATCTCATATATGCTTTTGCCATATAATCCATTTGCATTTAATTTTCCATTTCAATCTCTTAAACCTCCTTCTTTATCTCACCTATTTGGTACCAATTATAATGGTGAAGATATCCTAACAAGAATACTTTACGCTACGCCGTCTGCTGCTGAAATATCTACAGTCGTCGTTATTTTTGCAATAATCGTTGGTGCAATAGTGGGAATAATTGCAGGATACTTTGGAGGAATTCTTGATGAAGTACTTATGAGAATAACAGACGTATTTCTAGCAGTTCCTGGTTTAATTCTTGTAATAGCTATAAGTGTAATTCTCCATCCCAGTTATACTAGTGCAATGATAGGATTAATGGTACCTTGGTGGTCAACATATGCTAGGTTATTTAGAAGTCAAACTCTTGTAGTTAAAAACATGAATTACATAGACGCAGCAAAGTTAAGTGGATTAGGAAACTTTAGAATATTGATAAAACATGTTTTTCATAACGTAATGGATCCTGTAATAGCTTATTCCGCATTAGATTTTGGCAATGTCATATTAACTTATTCTGTACTAACGTTTCTTGGAATAGGTATTCAAGCACCAGGATATCCTGAATGGGGTTCTATGGTATCAAATGGAATGGATTATTTACCAGCAGCGTGGTGGTATCCTTTATTTCCCTCAATAACTATATTGATTATAGTTATATCATTCGTATTGTTAGGTGACAGACTTCAAGATGTAATGGCTGGAAGAATAAACTATTAGGGTGATAGTGCTTGTTACTTCAAATAAAAAATCTTTCAGTAAGTTATAAAGTCCCAATAGGGAAAGTCAAAATTTTAGACAATATAAACCTTGATATCGATAAGGGCGAAATAGTAGGAATTGTAGGCGAATCTGGGTCTGGAAAATCAACTCTTGGCCATTCTATAATTAAACTTAATCCACCAAATGCCATTTATGATACTGGAGAGATTATTTTCGACGGAAAAGATATATTAAAATTAAGAGAAGAAGAGTTTAGGAAAATTAGAGGTGCAGGCATTTTTATGGTATTTCAGAACCCACTAAATAGCCTTAATCCAGTTAAGACAATAAGACTTCAACTTCTTGAGGCTCTTAAAGTTAAACAAGAAAGAGATGAGAAGAGAATTGACGATAAAGAAGCTGAAGAAATAATAATTAATACAGTAAGAGATGTTAGACTACCCGATCCTAAAGAAATAATTAAGAAGTATCCTCATCAACTTTCTGGAGGTCAAATACAGAGGGTCGTTATAGCGATGGCATTGCTTTTACGACCAAAATTATTAATAGCAGACGAACCTACTTCTGCCCTAGATGTAACAATTCAAGCTCAAGTAGTTAAGTTATTCAAACAATTAAGGGATGAAGAAGGAACATCAATAATATTTATATCACATGATATTTCCTTGGTGTATGCTATAGCAGATAGATTAGTTGTACTATATGCAGGAAGATTAATGGAAGATGGAAAAATAGAGAATGTAATAAAAACACCTTTACATCCTTACACTCAAGGATTAATTTCAAGCGTTCCAACTATAACAAAAAAAGAAGGGGAACTCAAAGCTATAGAAGGAAATCCACCTTCATTCTTAATCTTACCTAGCGGGTGTAAGTTCAATCCACGATGTCCTAAAGTTATGGGAATATGCAAGGAAAAAGAACCTCAAGTTATCGAAAAAGACGGCAGAAAAGTAAGGTGTTGGTTATATGAATGAACTTTATATAGCTAAAAATATTAAAAAATACTTTCTTACAGAAAATTATGGAATAATAGAAAAAATATTTAGAATTAAGCCGATAGTAGTTAGAGCACTAGACGATGTTACATTAAATGTATATAAAAATGAGACATTAGGAATAGTAGGAGAAAGCGGATCAGGAAAAACAACTTTAGGTAGAATTTTAGCTACCTTAGATCCTCCAACAAGCGGTGAACTTTATTTTGAAGGAGAAAAAATAACTAAAAATAATATTAATAAGGTAAGAAGAAAGGTGCAAATAGTTTTTCAAAATCCTGCTAGTAGTCTAGATCCTAGATTAAAAGTATTTGATGTAGTTTCGGAGCCTATAATGCATATGAGCTTCCAAGAAAGAAGTAAGATGGTTAAAGAGGTTTTAGACGAAGTTGGTTTAGATTTTGATTATGTTTACAATAAATATCCAAGAGAACTTTCTGGAGGCCAGCAACAAAGAGTAGCTATTGCAAGAGCAATAGTCGGTAATCCAGAATTTGTAGTATTGGACGAACCTACTTCTGCCTTAGATGTATCTATTCAAGCTCAAATATTAAACTTACTAGTAAGACTTCAAAGAGAGAGAAACTTAACGTACTTGTTCATTACTCATAACATAAACGTAGCTAAATATATTTCTGATAGAATCTCTGTAATGTATGCAGGAAAAATAGTAGAAATAGGAAATAATGAGGATATAGTTTCTTCACCAAAGCATCCTTATACTCAGAGCCTAATAGCGTCTGTTCCTTCTTTGAATAGGAAGGAGTTATCTCCACCAAAAGGTGAAGTTCCGTCGTTAATAAATCCTCCACCAGGATGTAGATTTAATCCTAGATGCCCATTTGTAATGGAGATATGCAAGGATAAAGAACCGCCAATGATCGAATTAAATGGGAGAAGCGTAGCATGCTGGTTAGCAGATCAAAAGTATCAAAAACAATAATAAAAGGCACCATAATAATTGCGATATTTTCAATTTTTTTAAAGATAAATTTGCATACAATTTTTAATTACTTGATTTTTCTAGGTATAGCATATTTTTCCCTTTTTCTATATATACTTTGGAAAAGATCTTACACATACGAAATTATGGACGATAAAATAGTTATTAAGTCCCCTTTAAAGCAGAAAATCATAAAATATGCAGAAATTTCTGATGAATTTATCTCGAGTGGCTTTTTAGCAAAAAGATTTAACTGTGGATCAATATATCTTATTTTAAATAAAAATACAGTGAATATAATTAAAGATGTAGAAAATCCTGAAAAGATAGAGGACGAGATAAGAACACATATGAGTAGTGAAGAATAAAGAAAGATATAAAGATTTTACATTTCTATATAGACTAGTTATTTTTTAAAAACAGATAAGAGTTCTACATATAGTAATGGAAAATTTTTTATACCGTTACACCCTTTTTAAAAATGATGAGAATGAAGAATAAAAAACTTTTAGGATTAGGTAAAACATTGGCTATAGTAATAGCAGTAGTCATAATAATAGCCGCAATAGGCGGAGTAGCATATTATGTTACTACTTCACATCATCCTCCTACTCCTACTGTTAAAACAATCTCCTTAGCAGCATCAAATCCTGATGTACTAACAGACGTAGCACAAACAGCACCACCAGACGCACTAGACCCAGCAACAGGATTCTATACGCAGGACGGTCCATTGTTTACTGCTGTTTTTCAAGAGCTTGTAGAGTTTAACGGTACTAATTATCACGAGGTAGTCCCAGTATTAGCTGAGAATTATTCTACTCCAAATTACCAGAATTATTACTTTAACTTGAGGGACTACGTTCACTTCGCCGACGGAGTACAATTCAATTCGTCAACAGTATGGTTCTCACTATACAGAACAATACTAATGGGTCAAGGACCCGGAGTAGCAAACTACATCGGATTATTATTCAACTCAACAGTTTACGGAATGACAGGATACGCAATACCTTGGGGAGTGAACTACGCAATACAGAACGCAACAGGATTACCAACAGCAAATAATTACACGCTAACAGCACAAGTACTAGCATCAATACTCTCGCACTTCAACGCGAACAACGCAACAATACAAAAGATAATGGAATACCCTAACCAAGCAGTAGTAGTAAAAGGACCGTATGAAGTAGAGGTTAGTACACTAGAACCTTACAAGTTCTTCTTGTACGATATTGCTGCTTGGTGGGGTGCTATTGTTAATCCTGTAATTGTTGATGAGCATGGTGGAGTTTCTCCCAATTCCGTTAATTCTTACCTTGATGAGTACGGTATGAATGGTACTGGTCCTTACGTTATAGTTAAGGTTTCTCCTGGGTTTTCTACCATAGAGTTGGAGGCTAATCCTAATTATTGGGCTGTAGGTCATGACGTTCCTCTAGTTGCTCAGCCTGCTCACATTAAGTACGTTGTTATTAATTATGGTTTGAGTCATAATGATAGGGTTGAGGATTTCTTGAAGAACGATGCTCAAATATCTTACATTTCAATACCCTACTTGTCCCAAATACTTGGTGCCTACCCATATAATACTATACCGATGAATTCTTCCTTCATTAACTTCGGTTCTGAACCTGGAGTATTCTACGTATCAATGAATATGGAGCAGTATCCTACTAATATTACTGATTTTAGGTTGGCTATGGAGTATGCTGTTAATTATTCTGCTTTGTTATCAATATTTTCTTATAATGGTAAGCCTTTGGCTTCTGAGTTTTTGGGTCCAATATCTCCTCAGTTTCCTGGTTATTATGATCCTAGTGGTCTTCCTGACTATAATTATAGTCCTTCTTTAGCTATGCATTATCTTAATGAGGCTGGTTACATTGGTCATTTTTACGTCGTTCTTCCTAATGGTAGTACTTTGGGTGATTCTTCTGGTACTCAATTGCCTCCCTTGTCATTGTATGCCTTGTCTCCTGTTAATGAGCTTGAGGAGGACGAGCTTGAAATAATATCTCACGATCTTAGCGCAATAGGAATATCTACTACAGTCTACTACGTACTACCATCAGTAACTGACGGATGGACGACACCAAAGGGAACACCAGTACTAGTAGACCTAGGCTGGTTCCCTGACTGGCCTGATCCTGTCTTCCAGCAATTGATGCCTTTGACTGATGTTGAGTTTGGTGGTATTTCCGGTAACTTAGCATGGGTTAACATTTCTACTCTGCAAACAATGTATAATACACTACCATTCATTACTAATACAAGCGAGCAAGAAAGTATGGTTGGTCAAGCCTATTCTATAATTTATCATGAGGCTCCTTACATGTGGTTGCCAGTTCCTGATACTTACTACTTTGTACAGCCCTATGTCCATGGATTCGAATATAACCCGTACGTAGGATATTTCTATAATCTAATGTATTATAACGGAACATATACATATACAACCTAAGGTAAACTTTTTTTATATACAATAATTATTTTTTCTCTTTCTTGCATACTTCTTTATGAATCTAATAGATTTGCACGAGGATTTTGCATATTCGTCAATGTATTCAGACGTAATAGAAGATACTGAGCAATCTAATATTAAGATATTAAAAAATTTTGATAATGTAATTATTTTTTCGGCTATATTTCCTCACATTAATGTATGGAATAATAGATCAGAAAAACTTACTTTGCTTTATGGAAATAAGACTAAAGCTACTGCTCCCTTATTTGATGTACTTAAGGAGCAAGTTAAGTTTTATCTCTATTTGGAGAGTAAAGGTTTAGTTAATATTGTTAGGGATAAAATAAATAGTGGAATAAACTTTCTACTGTCTTTGGAAGGAACTGACGTTTTGACTGATCCATACGATCTTTATTTGCTTAAAGAGTTAAATGTGCTATCTGTTGGAATTACATGGAATTATGATACTAAATTCGGATCTTCTTGTATGTCAAAAAAGGACTATGGGTTAACAGAAGATGGAGAAGAGTTAATTAGAATAGCTAATAAAATAGGGATAATCATAGATTTAGCTCATTCTAGCAAAAGAACACTTATGGACGCCGCTACAGTTTCTAATAAACCGTTAATAGTTTCTCACGCTAATGCTATGAGGTTGAAGAAGCATCCAAGGAATCTTGATGATGAAGAAATTGAAGCAATAGTAAAAACTGATGGAGTTATAGGCATAACTGCAATAGTTGAAACTCTACCTGAAGACAGCATTAAAGGGATTATAGATAACATTAACTATATTGGGGAGAGCTATGGATGGAGATATGTTGCGCTAGGTACTGATTTTTTAGGTATAGAAAAGGTACCTAAGGGTTTCGAAAATATAATTAAAGTAGGAGATTTGAATATGGATCATAAGGAAATATTCTGGGAAAATGCTATGAGAGTGATCAAGACTAATCTTAACGTTTAACGTTATATTAATAGTATAACGGCTATACGTAATCTTATTCAGATTTAAAAATAAGATAAGGCTATTCATAAAAATTAATAATAACTTTTCTATATGTTGAGAATTATCTCTGAATGATTCAGATATTTGTATTATTTATCATATTTAATTGTTAGATGAATTTTAAACCTAATTATATAAATTTTTAAGTAGTCCATTTCATTATGTTTGACATAAGCTAAAATTGTTTTTAAGTCCTTTCATGTATAGTAAGATAATTTTCAAAATAGACGGATTTCACTTCATCATAAATTTTAAAACTATAATATTGGAGCTTAGTTCATGTTAACATATTTTTATAATCTATAAATATTATTTTATCAAATAAGCTATAATATATGAATAATAATTATTATAATTAAGTAATCTTATATTATTTTATGCTTATTAATAACGTTTCTAAATCATTTAATGCTCTATCTATGAATATTTTTCCTTTATTTTCGTTTACTTCTATTTTTCCTCCTATATTTATTACACCGTAAGGATTAGCCTCATAGGATGTTATTGTTTTAAAAACTCCTTCTTTTACGCTATAATCGTTTATTTCTTTAATTTTTTCTTCATTTACTAAATAAGGATTTATAGCCTTAATTATAGACGTTTCTAGGGAACCAGAGTGCATATCTATTATATTGAACAGATCGTAATTTCTTCCTATTATGCTAAATAAATAGACCTTGAAGTGTTTATTAGTGAAGTTAATCTGTCTTCTGATTATATCGAGCACGCTTTCATTTCCCCCATGAGCATTTATTATTATAGCCGATTTTAGTCCAGCTTTTTTTGTAGTCTTAAGAATTTCAACCATATAATTTATCATTGTAATATACGATATTCCTATGTACGGATATCCGGAATGTTCTAGCGAGCATCCATAAAAAATTGTAGGAAATAAAATTACGTCTTCCTTATATTTTTCCTCTATTTTTGTTGCTATAGTTTCTGCTATTATTGAATCAGTACCCATAGGTAAATGAGGTCCATGTTGTTCTATACTTCCAATTGGTAGTAATCCTATTTTTCCTTTTATTTCGTCTCGAGTTATTTCAAGTAGTTTCATATTGATAATCTAAAATAAACTGAGCTAAAAGTCTGAGCTAAGATATTATATTTTTAAAAGAAAATAATATATAAATATAATATTCTGTTCTATACAATTTATACTAGATTATACTTATATTTTAATTTTAATTTCATATAATTGTGTTTCATCTTTCTTGGAATGAATTATTTCTATATTATCTTCTGAAGTTTATATAGATGAAACAGATCATACAAGTTCGACAAAAATGAAAATAGCTCTATTAATTTTAGGATTTATATTATTCATTGTGATATTAGCATCAATTCAACCTACGGCAATAATAAACAATTCTAATAGATCTCCTTCACATTCTACTTTTGGAGAAAAATATATACAGTTAGTTCCAACTACACAATATTATTCATATAATGGATATACAAGTAAAGCAAGATTACTATTAAATGACCTATGGTATTATAATATAAGAGGTGTAAGTGTTGAGGTTAATTCTACCCAATACATGAAAATAATATCTAATCAAAGTATTTTGGCTATTGGATATATCATGCCAGAATACTATAATGAAATCTCAGTAAATTATTCTTATAACCTAAAGGGAGCTTTTGGAGTATTCTTAAAGGAATTTAATTACTCAAGTAATGATAATCTTAAAGAAATGATGCTTAATTCTATAGTTATAGCATTTTATAAGCCTTCGTCAGCTCAACCTCCAGACGCAGTTTATTTATATAATATTTCCATACCAGTTATAATAAATGGAACTGAAAATGATATAACTTTTGATGTTTATAAGAGTCCTGTTCATTTGTTCTATATCCCAACAAAATACTTATTTGGAAACATAACCTTATTCGTCAACTACTTTACCGAGAATGCCAATTACACTAGGCCATATTTTATAGGTATATTTAATCATGCAGCAGTATCTACAGAGAAAAATGCTATAGCTATTGCTAACGTATATAGTTGGTTTATTATACAGGCTCACTCTATGCCTATTCCTCCAATGCCAAACTTCTTAAGATATGGAAATCTAGAAATCAATGGAATTAAATATGTTGCATATAATTCTACTATAACGTTTTCCAATACGTTTACAGAATTAGGAGCTAAATCTAAATCCGGTTCAGAGGCTTATGCAGTAACGCATTATGATATTATAGGAGTATCTTATAATCTTATAAGTGGTGAAAACTATTTCGGATTTAAGATTATTTCTACCACAAATATAATTTACATGTTCCTCAATTCACCAATAGAAAAATCCAACGAAACTATTTCTCTTCAAATAATAATTAATAAAATTCCTAGGATAATTAACTTTTACGAAATAGAAAATGGGTCTACTATATATTTATATCCTGAAGAAGAAATTAATAATGCTACAGTAGAAATGGATGCTCCGTATGTTTTATACAGTCTAGGTATTCATGGAGTAATACAGAATGTTTCAGTAGGTGATGTATATTATAGTGATAATATATCATTTACAATGAATTTCTATCCAGCTATATTTTATCCTACAGGGAAAATTTATGTTTCGTCTCAATCTCCAATATTTTATATAAACGGATCTGAATATGAAAGCAATATGACATATCAAATTTCTTTACCTGCAACTATAGAAATTCCTGAAGAATATTTAACTTATGGTACAAGATATTTGCTAATATCAGTAACATTAAATGGACAATCCATAGATAACGAATTTATGATATTTTATCCTGGAAATTATAATATATCTACAAATTATTTAGTTCAGTACTATGTAAGTTTACCTTTTAATGTAAGTGCTTACGTTAACGGAATTAAGGAAAACATATCTTCTGGTTGGTATAACGCATCTACAGTTATTATCATACCGTCTCAGATAATTAACATAAGTAAAGGCGAAATATATAATATAAGTGAAACTAAAATAATAGTGAATTCTTCAATAAATGAGACAATACCATTTAAATTGGAATACTACGTAAATGTAAGTCATCCAATAAGAGCTCTAATTAATAATGTGAATACGACTTTAATAAGTGGATATTATACTAATGGCACAAAGATCATAATACCAAAATACGAATACGTTAGTAATAATACTAGATACTATATAGAGTCAGCAGAATATGTTATAGTAATCAACTCATCTACCAATATCAATATAAATTTTGAGTTACAATTTCTCATAACTCTTCATTATCCTAACGGTACAATAACGGAGTGGGTAAATAACGGATCCATAATTAAATTGCCTTATATTATTCAAGTATCAAATAACGAAAGATTATTACTCAATTCAACTCAATATTATACTGTAAATTATCCTATTACAATATCTCCATATTATATACTTCAATATTATGCTACAATAGTCTATCCTAATGGTACTACGTCAAACTGGTATAATAAAAACTATATACTTACATTACCTTCAGAAATTTATATTAATAATAGTGTAAGATATGTTACTAATATAACAAAACTAGAAATATCTTCTCCAGGTAAATACATAACTTCGTACGAAGAACAGTTCTATGTAACAATAGTCTATCCTAATGGTACTTTATCTAATTGGTATAATAAAGGTCAAACTATAACTTTACCAGAAGAAATAGAATATAATGGAATAACATATAAACTAGTAGGTTCGAATGAAATAACTATATTATCCCCTGGTACTGTTAAGCCAGCATATTCTACTACTGTACCAGTATCAACGACTTCAGTAACTACAACTTCAGTAACCACTAGTACTGTAACTAATGTATCTGTTACATTACCTCACTCATCAATTTCGGTATCTCCACCAGTTTCGACAAGCGAAGTAATAGCTATTGCCGTTATAGCTGCAGCTATCGGTATAGGCGTAGTAGTGCTTGTTATAAAGAAATGAAAGATATTTTAGTTTTAATATTTAATTATATATAATGTTTATTTCACAAGTAATAGCCACTTTAGTTGTTGTATTTTTTGCTTTTATAATTTCCTTTTTTATAGCTTTTTTGTCTAAAAGAAAGAAAAAGAGATCCTAATCTGGAGGAATCTCCTTAAATACTAAACTTAAGTCAATTCCCTCTCTTTTTCTTACCTCTTTTGAAATTATATATGTTAAAAACCCTGAGATTGGCGGAATAAATATTGTAGATATATCAAAATATTCGTTTCCAGAAAATATTATAGATCCAAAAGAAAAATTACCAAATGTCACTATTCCATACAATATTGTAACTATAACTACAGTAATCAGGGATATTATTGAAAGTACAGCAGTTATAAGAATTTTTCTATCTAAATTTGAAAATTTTATAGAAGCTATAGATACTAATAAATAATTCCATATTATAAACCATAGTCCGTCTACTGCAAAACTTACAGAATATCCAAGATATACTTCAATAAATTCAAAAATAATTGATATAAAGAGAGATAATAGCATGGCATTTACTGGAATTCCTCTTTTTACGTCACCTAAGAACGATGGAAGAACTCTATCGAAAGCTAAAGAAAATATCATTCTAGAGGAGGCTGTAACGTTAATCATAGCATAGAGCAAATACCATGTTAACGCGCTCATTACAACTATAACCAGAATTTCTGGAATGTTTAAAAAAGGCAATACTCCAAAAGCTAATAAAGAAGATGTAGATATAGGTAAATTCCATCCATTTATTGTGGCGTAAATATAACCTTCCTTACCTATACTAAATTCTATTGCAAGAATTAAGAACACAGTGAATATTACAGCAGCAGAATATGAAAGTATATATCCTGCAAAGAATCCAGTTTTAGGTTTCTTAATTTCTCCACCAAAATATGCTGGAGCATTAGAAAAAGCATACATAGAAAGTACGAATATTGATGATAAAGCTAAGGTTTGAATATAATTTGTTGGTTCACTATAAGGTTTAGCATATTGCGAATAAGAACTCCTAAACACTATCATGCCAAAGATCATCATTACTATGCCTATTATTTGTAAAATAGTTAGATATCTAAAACTTTTTGTATAAATCTTGTAAGAAATAGATAAAAGAAAAGATACTAGAATAATAAAAGTAGTAGTTATTAATAGATAAAGATTGTTACTTAAAATGGAATTAGCAATAGTTATGAGTAATGAATTATGGAAAGATACTCCAATGGACTGGAGTCCAGGAATGATAACCATTATTACTTCTAGTTCAGCAAGTACTGGAAATCCCATAGAAAAGCTCATAATTAGCGACATTGCAAGTATTGTCCCAGCTAATTCTCCCATGGATCTAGATACATAAATATAATCTCCAGCAGATCTTGGTATATGATAAGATAATAAATAATAATTTAGTAGTAGAGGCAATACAAGGATAGCTCCCAAGATAGCTGAAAGAATCCAGCTAGCTCCAGCTATAGTCGATGCAACAAAAAGAGGATATGAAAGGCCTGCTGCTGGTCCAATAAAAGAGAAGTTCAGCGAAAACGCATCAAATGCTCCCAATTCTTTTACTAAACCCGTTGACTGTCTTAGAAATTTCATTTAGTTTTTCTTGCTTATATTAACCTTTAAAGCTAATTCTAGATCGTAAATATGACTAGTTAGACTTTCATTGTTATCAACATAAAGATGAAAAATAAACACATATAAACATCGCAATTAATATATTGATGATAGTTAGAGTTTGATATATTAATTTAGTTTTTATGACGAAAAATAATGTAGCATATTCTAGTTAATATAATTATTAAAATATGATATCTCAGATATTTTCTATCTAATTTTCTAATATCTTGAAGACTTTCCAATTCTTATCCTTTCTTTACTAATTTATATTTTGATATAAATAGATCGTATCCATAGCTTGTTTAGATATTAATTTATATTATTACAAGATTTTTATAACTTTTAATAATACTTGTTAGGAGAGCACATATACTTTCTTAGAATCTAAATGCAAAGATCTTATTCCTTTTAAGGCATAAGAAGAGCATAAGCGTTATTATAATAAAGTTTTTAAGTAAAACTCTTGATAATTTATATTGAGAAAAACCTCTGAGCCCTAGTGTAAGACTGGGGCAGATGAAGGGGAAAGCCCTAGAGCCCTAGTGTAAGACTGGGGCAGATGAAGGGGAAGTTACTCATGTTTTCTAAAAATTTTTATCGAATTATCGTTAGATAGGAACTATGCGTATTATATTTATAGATGAATCGATTAACGCTAATACTTTTATAGGCGGAATTTATTTAAATTTAGAAGATATTAATTTAATAATAGATTGTATTGACAGTAGTTGGAAAGAAATAGGTAAGGAATGGAAATTTCATTATATTATTGATAAAAAATATAATGTTAACGGTAAACCTATTTCTGAAATTTTTCTAAAAAATATAATCAAATATATTCCAACTAGAAATACTATAGTAGTTATGCATAAGGGTAATGTGCTTATTAAATGCAATGATCTTTACCCTATAGTAGTTTTTAATCTCTACTCTTTTCCAATATTTTTAAGTAGATCAGACTTTGCTTTAATAGATCCTAATCCTCAAGTAAAATTAACAGATCCAATTATTAAAAGAATAAACTATCCTAAAATATTTCATAATGAAGACGAACTAATTAATAAATTAGATAAAAATACAAAAAGTAGTATAATTAAAATTATTAGGGAGAATATAAGAAAAGCTCAGAGTAAAAGAGTATCAACTATTTTAAATAGAGAATTACAATTAAAACCTGATATTGCAATAAAAACTATTTTAAAATGGAGTCTAATGATTGCTGATTATGTAGTTTCTTCTTCAGATTCTAAAGATTCTACTTGGAATATAGTGGATCCTTATGGCTGTCAATTAAAATAAAGTATTATGCAATCTATACTCATAAAAAACTATTCTGGCGGTATTTCCTTAAATATAAGGTTTAAATCTATACCTTCATTTTGTCTATATTTCTTCGAAATAAGGAATGTTAATACTCCTAATAATGGTATTATGACTATTAATACTATATTGAGAGGTAAATTACCAGCAAATACCATTGAGCTATAAACTGGATTTATTATGGCATATCCAATTGCAAGAATAACGGATATAGATAATATAATAGATCCAAGTATACCATAAATCTTTAGCATATTCTTTTCTTTTTGGCTCAGATAAACGCCTATTATTCCCTTAAATCCAGCTACTGCAGCAGATATTGTAGCTTGTAAAAATTGATATATAAATAGAATAGCTATTAATGCTATTGTAGATACTGCAAATCCTAAATATAGTGTGGCTACTTCAAAAAATATTCCAAGAATCAATGCTATAACAGAAGCTATTAGTGGTGTTTGTAATTTTGGACTTACGTATGCTAGTTTTTCAGGAAGAATTCTATCAAAAGACATGGCTAGCATCACTCTGCTCGGTATAGCTAAAGATAAGGGACCTGCTACGAACTGTATACCTATATTTAATATACCTACGAGTACTGCCAATATTGGTACTGAAATGGCCATTATTCCTCCCCATGCTATATATCCTTCTCCAGCAGATACTGGATTTGAAGACCCCCAACCGTTTAAAGCTACATAATTAAAGAATGGTATTCCCATAGTTGTAGCTGTAAGTATTGTTAATGCTATTATTATTAAAGTAGCAATAATATAACCAGAAAGCATTCCAAGTTTTAAGGACTTAGCGGCTTGTTTATATTCTCCAGCAAAATACGAAGGTCCAAAAAACCATATAAAAAGCCACATTAGCATTAGAACTGCAAATATCATAGTCTGTAATGGGTCTGAAACTGGAGAATATAGCGACATACCATTAGAATATAAAGTAGAATATGTAGGACCAGAAAACATTGAAGAGAATTTGTTAAAATCTGCAGCAAAAGCCGAATTTCCTTCAGCAAATAAACCTACTATTATTAGTGCTCCAATTACTTGCATAGTTGCTATAGTAAACAAAAAGTTACCCATTATTCTTTGTGGCAATATACTTACAATCCACATTAGTATTAGTGAAGCTAAACTAGCTATAAAGTAATATGTAGGATTAATTAATATATTTACGCCTATATTGAATAAAGTTGTATTCCCTAAAGCTAAACCTATTATTTGAAGTGCAGGAGCTATTCCTGCCGCAACTTCTATCTGGGAAAGTATGGCAGCAAGTAAAGGTGTTGAGATTATATTAGCTATACCTTGAATGGTAGCTGGCAATGGTCCAAGTATTCTAGAGATATAGATATATTCTCCAGATGATCTGGGAATATATTCTGCTAATTTTAGATAAGTAAGAAATATTGGCAAAGCCATTATTGGAGCAATTATTATTCCTACAAACCAATTAGCTGCAGGTATTGAGGGGGAATAAATTAATGTATAGTATAACGATATAGGCACAATAAGAGCTAAGACTTTTGCAAATGCATGCTTAGCTCCCATTTGCCTAATTAGACCTGAAGATTCTCTAATGAATATTCTTTTATCAGACATAAGATAATCTACAAATAAACTATTTTTATATTTTATACGTAATTATCATGAATACTTTTTATTTTTATTTAGTATTAACTCCAAAATCTTTTCATAATTTTTTAGTCATAATCATCATTAAATAAAAAATATAAATAGTAGTCTACTATAAATGATATTTATAACTTTTCGTTTACCGCATAATATAAATCTATTTTTCTCTTTTTTAATTCTTCAATAAATTTCTCACTACTTATAACCTTTTCTGGTGGTAAAACGCCTTTTCCTTTAATACCGACAGAGATTGCTATTGCTGGTGATATACCAGTAACATACTGTGTTCCATCAAATAAACCCATTGGCTTAGCTACGAATTCAACAGACACTATCTTTTTTTCGTACTCAAATATCACTTTTGCAGCTTCTACTTCGTCCGGTATTGAAGAATATCCTAAAAGTCCCTTTTTCTTCAAAAGTTCCCTTAAGTACTTTCTTGATTTTATTCCTAAAATTTCATCATTATCTCCAAATAATTTCCCTATAAATATAATATTCTCAAATCCAGTTCCTCCTTCCATCCAATCCACATATTTAACTCCAGGAAAAGAAGAAGGAAAAGTAGCTAATTCACTATGAATAGTTAAATACGTTTTAATTTTACCTATTGAGAAATCAACTTCGTCAGATTTAGATAAAGGTTTGTAGTATTTTAGTTCACCATCGAATATTGGGGCATCCATAGTCATCTCATCAAGTTGTGTATCTATACTCCAATTGATATTATCGGTAGTCGATATCCAACCGTCCCTTAATTTTATTCTTTCAGGAATTCCATGTTTTTCATAAATCCACTCAGCTATAACATTTGTAATACCAGGTTCGGCTCCCATACCAATAACTGCCAATAATCCTTCTTTTTCGAAATCTTTATGCAATTCTAATTGTTTTTTAGTCATCCAAAAAAGTCCTCCTAAATCAACATAATTCACTCCAGATTTTAGACATGCTTTCATCACATTTAAATTAAAATAATATTGTGCGGCATTAATTACATAATCATAGTTTTTTACTTTAGACGAGGTCATTTCTATATCATTTAGATCCAAAAATTCATATTCAGCATTATATTCGGGCTTTACAATATCCATTACTGCGAAATCTATTCCTAAAGCTTGAAGTTCTCTAGCTGTTACTCTTCCTATTAAGCCAGAACCGCCTAATAATGCTATTTTCATATATTTATTTTATAACAAAAGTATTTAATTATAACTCAAATTATTCTCGTTTAAAAATATCGTGATGAAGTTAATGTTGTAGTTGATGATGAGGGAATTTATAAACCTCTCCTTAGGAGATGCGTTTTTGTTAGCATCTGCTAAAAGCACAAATTCAACTGCCGTGACCAGCGATCACGAGCTTAGTAAAGTTAAGGATGTTAAAGTAATACTGATTCCTAATGCATAATGCGAGGAGTTACTACTATCCTAGGGATTCACAACAAAGTGCCGATCTCAACAAGCTCTATATGCTTCGCCTCTAACAATCCTAGGATGTTCTCCAAGGTGAACATAAACTAAATCGTTTCAATAAAAACTCAATAGATCAATACCATGAGAATTTCATGCTTATACAAAATTTCTCTCAAATTTTGTATAATTGATCATCTATTATTACTATAAAATACTATGCAATAGATATATTAAAAACATTCTAAAATATGAAATATAGGCATTATTAGAATCATTAGATTGTAAATTTATAAGATAGCATATTCAGATTTTTAATATTTAATTCTATTGTATTTCCTTTGATATTATTTCTATTCCTTTTTCTATTTCTTCAGGAGAAGAATAAGAAAAGCTTAATCTAAGATATTCCTTACCATAGCCATCGAAGAAGAATTTACTGCCTGGAGAGAATATTACCTTATCCTTAACCTTAGTTAAAAGCTGTTCCGAATTTATACCTTTAATTTTTATAAAATAAAATAATCCTCCTTCTGGATAATTCCATTCTGCTTGTGGTAAATATCTGTTTAATGCTTCACACATTATTGACTTCTTTTCATTATATATTCTTTTGGCCCTCGTTAGTCCTTCCCAGAAGCTTCCATCCTTTAGAGATTCAAAAAGTAATGACAGGGAAAGAGTACTATTCCCTCCGTCTATATTTTCTTTTACCTTTCTAAATGTTTCATTAATTTCTTTATCTGCTACCATTATTCCTAGTCTAATCCCTGAAGAGAAAACTTTACTTAGTGTAGTTATGTAAACCACTCTTCCGTTTTTATCCATAGATTTTAAAGTAGGTTGCTCTGGTGTTAGAAGTCCATAGGCATCATCTTCAAGAATAATGAAATCTTTTTCTTCTGCTAATTCAAGAAGTCTTTTTTTATCTTCTAATTTCATATTAATTCCTGTAGGATTTTGCCCAGTAGGTATAACGTACATTGCCTTTATCTTTTCTTTTACTTCTATATTATAATAAGGTATAACTGGTAATTTAACAAGATCAGGATTTCTAGCTTTGAAAACCTTTATTGCACCAGCGAACGTTGGATACTCTATTGCTATTTTATCTCCAGGATCTATAAAAGAATAAGAGAAGATATATATACCTTGAATACTGCCTGTAGTTAAAAGTAGCTCTTCATTTTTTGCATTAATTCCTCTATAATTTAATATTTTTAGTAATTCCTTATCTAATTCCTGAAAACTAATCTCTGGTTCAAAGTGAATATCAGAAATTTTTTTAGGAAAAATACTAGGATCAGGTAAACCTCCGCCTAGATTATACGTCAACTTCACCATCCCCTCTAGCAGTTTTAGTAGCTAAATAAAAGAATGCAGCTGATGTAATTATAACAATTGGTAAAGACAAAAGAGTAGGAAGAGAAATTAAAGTTATTAATGTAACTACTCCGCTAAAACCTAGATACCACAATGCAGGAATATAATTCTTTGAAAAAGGTAACATTGCTATAATAGATAAAAGGATCACCATAGTACCAAAAAGAGTTTTTGGAAATCCAACAAAGCTAAATATTAATCCAGTTATTAGGAAGGAACCGAAAGATAATAATTTATTTTTATTATCATTGGAAATTACAAATAGACTAACAGGACCAGTTGAGTATGCTAATATTCTTGTAGCTACTAAATATCCTATAGATTGCTCAAAAGTAGATGAAAGAAAGAGAGTGAGTAAAGAAAACACTCCAAATAACATAACAGGCAATACTGGTATTCCTCTTTTAGGATCTACCTTACCTAAAGCTTTAGGAAAGCTCCCAGACTTAGTTAAGGCATAAGAATATCTTATCATATCTCCAGCACCTATTAGAGAGGCTCCAGAAGGAGATATTACTCCGTCTAAAATAAACAGAGCGCCCAGGGCAGGTATCCCAGCTATTATAGCACTTTCAGCTAGTGGTGCGCTCATTTTTCCTAAACTACTCCATCCAGCTGAAAGCACAGACGAAGATAGAGAAGCTATAAAAATTAACGGAACTAAAGTATAGATAATCATCGAAATTATGAACGCTATCATTATAGCTTTTCCAGTATTGCTTTTGGATTCTCCAGCATAAACCATGGCACTTCTAAATCCGCCATAAGCAAACATAGTTAAGGCTATAGCATAAAAGAAGTTAGAAAAAGATGGAGAAAAATTCATCGTAAGGTTAGATACGTGAAAGTCTAGAAATCCTACTGCCAATATGTATAATGCCAAAATTCCAAGCTTAGCATAAGTTATTGTATTTACTGAGATTGATAATCCCTTTATTCCAAGATAAACTAATGAATATATTAAAATAACTATAACTCCTTCAATTAAATACCCTAAGGGAGTAGGATATCCTTTATACATTATTGAAGGGAAAACATACGAAAGGTAATTTGCAGTAGCTTCTGCTTCTATAGGTATAGTTAAAAGTGTACCTATTAAATAAAGCCAACCTACACTGGAAGCCATGACTTTACCATGAGTAACGTTAATAAACCTTATTTTACTTCCTACAAACGGGAAAATATTGGCTAATTTAGAATAAACTATTACTACTGGCAATAATAATACACCGCCTACTAACCATACTATAGGACTTAATGGTCCAGTTAAAGACGCAGTTACTGCAGGTAAAAGAAGAATTCCAGAACCTATTATATTTCCTAATGAAAAAGCTATTAATGAGAAAATTCCCGCTTCTTTTCTAAAATTTGGATTATCCTTAATTCCTATGTTTAACTTATCAGCCATAGAATAGCAACTCAATAAATTGTATATAAGTATTTTCCATTTTTATACAAAAAATTTTTTATAGTTTAAGGTTAAAAAGTTAATATAGTTTATCAAATATATGATCAAATAATGTTGAATTTTAAAATAATTAAGTTATACATTCTAATGCTTTATGGGACAAGATGAAATATGTAAAACTCATTATAAATTAGGTATCGTAAACTTACTAATAATTATTTTGTCCTTTATATTCTAAGGAAGTATAATAGTATCTTCAGCCAGTTAATAATATGTTTATAAAAAAACATAATCTAAGTAAATGATATATCACGTTATATAAAATTATATATATTGGCAATTTTATTTAGATATTATTTTATGCCGTGCTCTTTTATATTTAATATGTCTTTATAATCTATTCATAGATGAACTAATAAGTGCAATAGAAACTATTTGAATTATGTCAAGATAAGTAAAGAAACATATCTCATATCGAAAATTCTAACTTCTAATAGATTAATGTATTATAATTTTTAGGAGAGAGTTTATTATAGGAATGGGCTTAATAAAAAATCTTGTATATCTTCAATATACTTTACTTATCATCTTATTTATTGTCACTTTCCGAATATATGAGCAATTCACGACTCTATTACTGAATGGAATAATAGAGAATTATAAGAGAGATATTCAATCAAATTATTACATCAACAAAACGTATTTGAAGGCTAAAGTCGTAATATTTTCTCTCAGATTATAAAAACAAAGTGAACTTACAAAGAAAACCTAAATGACCCTAATATATAAAGTTTTACTTTAAACTATTTAGTTTTGATGCTAAATAATGTTAAATTTTAATGTCATAAAATGTTACATTACACTAATACGTTTAAATTGTATAATATCATATTAAAAAATTATTAATAGTTAAAAAAAAGAAACCATTTACATACCATACAATTAGGTAATAAAGAAATGCAGAGTATTTCAGAAAAATGGGTTCATCAAAGCTGGTTGGATCTTGTAAAACTAAGTAAGAATAAGTTTAGTCGGCAAACTGCAGTTTGTTTGGATAATTGTGACTGTGTATAATTGTGACTGTGTATTAAAGCGTCAACAAGAGGTAATACACTATGATAATACAAGATAATAAGTTAGATAATAATTTTTTTCATATTATTTTTATGTTATCGGAACAATGTAATTTTAGGTGTATTTATTGTTATGAAAAATTTTCCAATAACAAAGTGAATGATTTGGATCAACGAATAATAAAATCTATTCATAAATTAGTATATTATTACAATATAGATAGGCTTAATATGTCCTTTTTTGGTGGGGAACCCATGTTATACTATGATAAAATTATAAAAATTATGGAATATAGTAATTCCATAATAAATACACATGGCGATATGACTACAAATGGATATTTGCTTAATAAGGAAAAATTTGAAAAATTAGTAAAACTTAACGTAAGAGAATATCAAATAACTTTTGACGGTTATAAGGATTATCATGATAAAGTTAGAATAACAATAGGCAAGACTCCTACTTTTGATATGATCTTCAAAAATATCGTATCGTATAAGGATCTAAAGGAAGATTTTAGAATTACAATAAGAATACATATGCATAAAAATAATTTTTCGTCAGTAAAAAAACTAATTGATTTATTAGCAGATTATTTAGCTGATGATAAAAGGTACGTGTTATTTTTAAGATCTATATCGCGACTTGGAGGACCTAATGATAATGCGATAATGTTACCGAGTAGAGAAGAGGTGGAAGACGCAATAACTTACGCTAAGTCAAGAGGGCTTAATATTGTCCTAAACAGAAATATGAGTAATTTCTGTTATGCTTCTCTACCAAATTCTATAGTTATTAGAGCAGACGGAAAAATATCCAAATGTACTGTAGATTTGTATTCAGATAGAAATATTGTAGGGTATTTAGATAGCAATGAAAATTTGGTGTTAGATCAAGATAAAATAAGATTTTGGGCTAGAGGATTTTTTACAGGTAATTTAGGAGAACTAAGATGTCCTCTTACTGGTGAGGATATTTATGATTGATATTTACATAGACTTTGGAGGAAATTTGGAAATAGGAATGCATAATGTAGATAAAAAGGAAATATATGTGACTACAATTCCCTTAATTCCTTATTTTTTTAATTTATTGGATAATAATTATAGAGACGATCCTAAAATAGATCTTTATTATAATCATAATTCTACAAAAAATTCTACATTAGAGTTAATAAGAAAATATATAAGTCAAAATTTCAACATAGACGATCAAATAGATAATATAATCGTTTCTGGTTCAGCTACTAATTTTTTGCAGAATCCCTTAGATAAAAGCCTTGATATAATAAGGAAAATATTCGGAAATAACTATAATAAGATTTATTACTTTACACTATTAAATACATTTATTGATATTACCAATAATAATTTCAAAAAGATAGATAACACTATATATTTACTTTCACATAAAACAGGAATTCTACCTCTTATTGAGCTATTAGGCTTGGGAGGGAAAAGTCTAATTTTTGAAATGGGTACTCAGTCTACTGGAATTTTCTTCTCTAATAATTTAACTAGTGATTTCTCATTATCTGATTTAGATTTTATGAGCTTAGGTCTATTTACAGATATCTCGTATTTCTATAACAATTATCATATTCCAATAGGACTTTCAAAAATTTTTCAAAGCGAATTATTGTTAATTATAATATATTTATTCTTATCTATAAAATCTAAAAAATTTGAGAAAGTCTCAGTTAAAACCATGGAGTTTTTAAAAATCTTTTCCAAGTTTTATTATACATATTTTACTGATTATTTAGTAAATAAAAATAATATTAATAATGAAAAAATTTTGCAAGATATAAAAAATATATTACAGACTGATTCCTATCAATTTAATACTTTAAATGAGAATAATGTATATACGATAGTATATAATTTCTATTATAATATTAAGGAGAAATTCATGACTAGAATTATTGATTTTCTTAATAAGCATGAACTTACTTTTTCTCTTAAGATGATTATAGGCGGAGTAGGCGAATATATACTTAGAGATCTATTAGGAGATCTTTCGGAAATTGATCAAATGGAATTAATTCAACTTTCTAATATTACTAATAAAGAAGTCTCGGTGCATTCACCTATTATAGGGCCTCTATTAAAAATAAGAAATATGAAACTTGAGCATACAGTGACAGTGATTTGAATATACCCAATGAGATAAAAATTATAATAGCTCTACTTACTCTTTTTGATTTCATAACTATGTTTGTAGGATACTATTTCGTAATAGACACCTATTTGATTTATAAGAATTTAATAATCTCAGCGTTAATTTGGATGTTATCAAATGCACGTAATATTTTTTCACTACCTTTGCCATACATTTTTATGAAAATAAAAAGCGTGAAAATCAATGTAATAATTTTTTCCATATTAATATCTTTTGTAATCCTTGCTTTAGCTCAGGAATTGGCTCCTTTAGAGGAAATCCTACTTGTCTCCATATTTAACTTCTTAATTGCAATACCCAGCAGAGCATTAGGATATTATGCTAGAACTCTATTAAACAAATATAATGAATTTATAAACTATAATTCTACTCTAAATATTTTCTTATTAAGTGCGACTATTCTAGCATTAATAACCGCAGGTGTCTTGAATAATTATTCATCTCACCTTTATTTACTCTTAATAATATTACCTTTACAAATAGTAATTCTCTTATTAATTACAAGATTAAACAACATTAAAATAACCCTTTCTTCTGCTAATTCCTTTAAGGTATGGATTAAATATATAAAAACTAATTATATATTTAGGTTTTTAGAAACTCGTTTCTATTCCATCACGGCATTATCTAGTGCATTAACTATATTATTTATTAAAATTATATATGTTAATAATACAACATTTTCAGAATATTATACTATAGTTTTCACTATAAGTCTAATAGCCCAGGCCGTTGGTGCCTCTATAGCCCTTAAGAAGAAGACCGAAATTCTGAGGAATCTCTTGTTATTAGTCTTTCCTGTTACATTATTTGACTTAATTTTTCCATTTATTTCTGGTAAGATAATACCTATTACTATTCTAACTTTCTTGCAATCTATGGTGGCAGCGTACGTTTACATACATCTTAATTCTATTTATCAGTATATTACGAGCAAAGATATTTATGTGAATATTTCTATTACACAAAGAGTTTTACAGCAGATCTTCGGATCTATAATGGTTATTTTAGTCTCAATAATGGCAACTGTCATAGGAGTTACATTTACTTATATAGGAATAGCATTGTTAATATCATCAATAGTATTACTTACACTATTTACTGATACTATTAAAAAGATAAAAATAGTAGATCAGAAGTAGTTACGTTCTTCTTCAAATAATAGGAGCGCATTAATTTTTCTCTTTAATGTAGTACTGGATTCTTTTTCCGTCACTATCAGACTATGTAAGTTATGAGTTGATTTTAAAAATTGAATAACACTGTTTATCTAAGAACTATTTCTAATCTAAAGAAATTTTTATATATTCTATCTCCTTGGTTTTTTCAATATCTTCATCCGTAGTAATAACTTTTCCTCCAATTTTTTTCGCCGTAGCTATAAGATAAGCGTCAGCCAATGAAAGGTAAGAATATTTACTCTTTAATATGGCAGCAGTCTCTGTTATATTTTCGTTTGGCGAAATTATCCTTATTGGCGAGTTTCTAATATACCTATGTCTTGCTATTGCAATATCTTTTCCTACTTTTGAAATATAATTATAAATAAATTCTGCAAGATTAACCTCATTCATGTAGATTATTACGTTATTATTATACATCTCCTCGAAGAATTTTTTTACGTCCTTTTTTCCTGCGAAAAATAGAGATAAAGGTCCTGCGTCAATGACGTACTTCTCTTTCAACTTCCTTCCTCCTTTCCTCAACTATAGCCTTCGCAACTTCTACGGCTCTATTTCCATCTACTCCAAATAGGTCTAGGAGAGTTTCGGGTTTCTCTATGCTTACCTTACCTTCATTAACTATAAGTTCTACTATATCTCCTTCCTTTATCCCAATCGTTTCTCTTATCTCTTTAGGAATAACTATAATTCCTTTCTTATAGACCTTTACTCTATATCGTTCCATGAATATATTTTCTCTTTAATGTATAAAAGTTTAACTTACGTAAAGTTAAACGTTTAACTTAGAAGATTTCAGAGCATTCTAAAATAAAAGTTCCATTAGAGATTCAATAAAGATTTTAAATTTTATTTTATTTTTAGATAGAAAAATTCATGTAGTAACTTTCTTTACCTTAGCAGGAAACTTTTATTACCGTATAATAACCTACTACATATTTTTCTCATATCGAGCGTAGATTCTCATTTGTTAGTAGTAAAGGTTAAATATCGATTATAAAATAAAAAATTATGGAAAATGAGATAGAGATAAATTACGATAATGTTTGGAATTTTTTACTAAATAATAAGGAAGTATACGTTATTAGAGCTAGTAATATACAGCCTGGAAAATACCTATGTAAACATAATAATAATACTGTCGAATGCTTTATTGATAAAGTTATTGATGCTAATCCAATGATAATGAGGCAATATGTAGATAAGAGTGGGTTTTCTTCTTTACAAGAGTGGATGAGAAGTGCCGCAAAAGTTCATATGAGCCATGTTAAAGGAGGTCCTTTTAGAAAAATGATGTCTCTAATGGATAAAAAATATATATTACACGTAATTCTAGTTAGTTCTGACTAAATTTCTTAATTATTAAAAACTCAAACATATTACTAACTAACTTATACTATCATTAATTTTTATTAATTGATCCCAGAGAGAATCTGGTAAATCTATGTTTTCTTTTTCAACTTTTCTTGAACCAGGAAAATGATAGAAAGGAGTAGTTGGTATTCTTTCTTTAATTTTTTCAATTTTTTTCTCATTTCCAATAAGATCTTCTCTTATCACAATGCCAAAGAACGGATTTATGTCTACGTCTTCAGAGAATAATGATGTAAGAATTTCTATAGCTAATGCTAGATTAAATCCTTTATATCCTCCTATAGGTAAAAGTGAGCCACCGTTTATTAAGTCTTCAGGTTTTGATGTTCCTTTACCTTCAGCATTTAGAATCATACCTTCTTCTATTTTTTCTCCTCTATATAATGAACTTACTACTTTCCCAAAAGAAGTTTTACTTAATGCCATATCTATTGTAATAGGCGGATCTCCAGGGAAAGATATGCTTATTGGGTTATTTCCTAATATTCTTCCTTTCATTCCTTCAAGAGAAATAAGTGGTGGAGTTCTTGCTACTAAAAGTGTTATAAATCCTTTTTTTGCAAAGTTTTCAGTAAAAGAGGATAATCTTCCTATATGCGATACGTTTCTGCCTAAAAATATCTTGAAGTTTTCCACTTTTTCCTCACTAGCTTTTCGCAGTATAACTTGTCCAAAAGTCATTTTACCATCTATTTTTATGAGAAAATCATTACGTTGAATATCTATTCTAGCTTTAGGGTTAATTGGAGGAATTATTGTACCTCCTAGATTTACTTTTTCTCCTTTAGCCAGTTTTACGTAATAAGGAACTAATTGTACTCCATGATCTTCATGACCAGCTAAATTAGCATTAACTAGTTCTTCTGCCAATATTTTAGCATATTCATCGAAAGTTATTTTCTGAAATATAGAAAAAACAAGACTATAGAGGTCTTCCTTATTTACTATCATAAATTATAATGAAAAGATGTTAGATATAAGCTATTAATATGCTTATATAACTTCTAATATTTTATCTAAAATCCTAAATTAGAAGAAAATATTTTAAAAATATCCTTAAATTAACTAGAAACTTTTTATTACTCTTAATATTATTCTGGAAGATTTTCACATTTTACCTAATGTCATGAACCTTTTTTATAAGAAGTTTTTACTGCCATAATCTAAAATGATAAAATAAAAATTCTCTTTAATCTGGAGGAATCTCCTTTCCTATAAGTTCGACATCTATTCCTTCTTTTGATAATTTTGAATTAAAGTAGCTATATAGAAGAAATATAGCGCCCATAATTAGTGCAATGATGAACATTACTTCAAATCCTACTTTAGAACTTATAACGCCATAGAAAGAGTCAGATAAGAGAAAGATCCATCCTATTAATGATATAGTACCTAGAACGGAAATTAAAGGTATTCCAAGGATTTCTTTATTTACTGGTGAAGGAGCATTAACATATAATTCATGCTTAGTAATAGGAAATTCTATTGCTGATATTGCAGTAAATATTTGTAAGAAACCTAGTGCTATACTAAAAAGATCGGTAGCAACATAGAGCCCTAAAGGAAATAATGGACTTACCATTATAATTGAAATAGCTATTACAGTAGCAGTTACAGCATAACTAACTATTGGAATACCACTTTTTGAAATATGAGTTAATTTTTCTGGTAATAATCTATCAAAGGAAGCTGCGAATATTTGTCGTGATTGAGCAACTACTGAAGGTAGTATGTCCTTTATCGGGAATAGGAACATTATAAAACCTACAGCTATTGCTAAGATAGAGAAATTACTTAATGCTACTGCTCCTAAAAGAGGTATTGAAGGAGTTATGCTTAAGGAAGATGATACATATCCTAGCCTAGAAATAAAAGCGGATCCAAAAAGATGTTGATAAGAATATATCGTTAATGCCATTAAGAATAATGCTACTAATCCTGCACCTATTGTAGCAAAAAATAAACTTTTTCTGGGAGACTTAGCATCTCCTGCTAACCACCCTCCAAAATGGCTAAATCCACTCCAAGAAGATGTTAGTGGTATTACAGCAAGTAACGTTGAAGCTAAGCTAAAAGATATTAATGATGAAGACCAGCCTTTTTGATTACTAAGTAAGATTATATTCTGATAAGAAGAAGGACCGAAAACCTTATTCCATAATGCTGGTGCAGATGATGGATTCTCAAAAAGCATTGCAAAATCAAGTATTAACAGAAGTGCTAATGGAATATAAAATGCTACAAAAATAGATAATTTAGATAATCGTATGCTGAAAGAGTCTAATAATGTAAATAATATAGTTATAATTATTGCAACAATTACTATATGAATAGGTGAATCGAAATATTTACCTATGTTAACAATACTCGGAGAATGCGTTACTAGTCCTGCAATAGTTAGAGAATCTGAGAGAAACGATGCTCCGATGTAAGCTACAACTCCGATTATAATACAGTATCCTAACCAAGTAAATATATTTATAAAATAGCCTAATCCTGGAGAAAGTATTCTGCTTATCCAAACATATTGTCCACCGATTTTTGGCATTACAAGACCTAAAAAATATATTACAGACGCCGCAGCAAAAAGAGGAATAGCATCAATAAGTAACGACAATAATGGAAAACTCCCTGGATATTCATAGGTAATGCCTACAGTAAAAAATAATATTCCAGAACCTATAGAAAATGAGAGAACTAGCGTTAGCATATCTAGACTGCTAAATTGTTTAATTAATCCGCTAGATTCTCGTATAAATATTTTTTCTTTATTCTTATCTTCATGGCTCATTTATATCAATATAGTCACAATAGTTAATATTATATAAGCATTTTTTACATAAAAATATGTATACTAACTATAAATCTTTAAATTATAATATACAGAACTCTATAATATTAATATTTTAGAGAATTCCTTAGAAAGCACAATAATTTCCTTTCGTAAAGTAGTGAGAAATGAGATCCCTCTTCAATTACTGAAAACATAGGTAATTGTAGCTTTATGGGATACATTAATTAATACTATTTAGTAGATAGGGCATTATTAATATTGTTTCCATGGTTAATGCTTACTATTTAAAAGGGGTTATAGGAGAAATAAATTGGGTATATTGCAAAATGATTATAAAAGATGTTAAGATAATTACAAACGATGGAATAATAGAAGCAGATATTAAAATTGAAGATAACAAAATTACTAAAGTTAGTAAAATTATTCACGAAAAAGGAGAAGATATAATTAGAGGTAACGGTAAATTACTCTTGCCTGGAGGAATCGATAATCATGTTCACATTTTTAAAAAGTATTTAAAGGTTCCTACGTCTGACACTGTTAGAAGAAGTACTATAGCTTCAGCCTTTGGTGGTACAACAACAGTGATAGATTTCGCTTTTTCAGATAGATCTCCAAAAGTTGAGGAAAGAATTGAACAGTTTAAAGATTCTTTCGTTAATTATTCTTTTCATATATTTGCGTCTGATATTACTGATAATTTAATTAATACATTAAAATCTGGATTTAAGTCAGTAAAATTTATGATGATAGAATATGCAGGAATTAAAAGTTCCTTAAGTGGATTGAGAAGAATAAATGACTTGTTGAAAAAGTTTAATGGATATATAATGGTTCACGCAGAAGACGAAGAGTTAATAAAATCGTTATCCGAAGGTAAAAAGGGAGATCCTAAACTTCACTTATTGACAAGACCAGAAGAGACAGAACTCTCAGCAGTCTTAAGAGCTAGAGCTATAGTAGATAATGGTATAATAGCCCACGTAAGTTGTGGTAGAACTTTAGATTTAATTGAAGGAAAACTTTTGGGAGAGGTAGTTCTTCATCACCTTTTATTAAGTAAGAAAGTTTATGAGAGAAGTGATTCGCATCTATTTGTTACATCACCTCCAGTTAGGGATCCAGAAGAATTGTGGAAAAGGATAAATAAAATATATATGATAGCTACTGATCATAACTGGTTTGATAGGGCTATAAAAGAAGAGCATAAGGAGTTTCCAGATCTCGTACCAGGTTTGCCAGGAGTAGAGTTAAGAGTTCCTATGATAATAACAGAATTTATGAAGAGAAAATTACCTTTAAGTCTTGCAGTGAAGTTATTAAGTGAAAACCCTGCAAAGCTTAATGGTCTAAATAAAGGTAAAATAGCTGAAGGTTATGATGCAGACTTGGTAATTTATAACCAAGAGAAGAAATGGAAAATATCTGTTGATAATACTCATATGGCTGATTGGACTCCATACGAAGGTTACGAAGTTATAGGAAAACCAGAAACTGTTATAATTAATGGTAAGATTGCAATAGAGAATGAGGAAATTAAAGATGAGTTCTTCACAGGTAAGCTAGTTAAGTAAAGCTTATAAAAAGTTGCAATAATAAATTTATGTATGGTAAAAGTAGAGAAAATTTTATCTCAATATTTTGAAGTATACTCTGATGAAGAGAATCTAGAAAAATATTCTATAGATTATGGTTACTTATCTCCAGTATTATCGTCAATTAGAAAGTTACCTTCTGCTATAATAAAAATAAAGAACGAGAATGAGATAAAAATACTAATGGATATAATTAACGAGTATCATTTTCCAATAATCGTAAGAGGAGCAGGTAGTAACACGTTAGGTGAAACAATTCCTATAAAGGAAAATACTATTGTAGTAGATATTACTAAGTTTAAGGGGTTTGAAAGGAGAGGGGGCTATTTAATAACTAAAGCTGGTAGTGAGTTTAACGATGTTGGTATAGAGGACTTACCTACTGTTCCCACAAGTTATTACATGGCTACAATCGGTGGTTACGTAGCAGGCGGATCTTTAGGCTTTGGATCTTTAAGAAATGGCGCAGTTTGGGATAATGTTGAAGAAGTCGAAGTTTATACTCCTAAGGGTTTTTTCTCTCTTGAAGGTGAGGAAGTATATTCAATAGTACAATCTGCTGGAACTACTGGAATTATAAGTAAAATAAAAATGAGAATCGTAAAAAGGCCAGGAAAAGTTAGAGTAATAAGGAAATCGTTCAACTATTTGACCGATGCATTAAGTTTTTCATTAAAAATACTTGACGATGCAGAATTTATTAGTATAAGGAATAAGCCTATGGCTGAGTTAATTGAGCCTGGGAAAAATTGGGAGAAGTGGAACGTTATAGCGGGAATTTACGGTGAAGGCGAGGAAGTTTCGCTAAAGGACGTTGTAACTACCTTTGCTGGAACATATTTTACTGCAGTAAACAAAACTAAGGTTAATTATAATTCTCTAGACATACCTTTAGAAAAACTAAATTACGTTGATAATATAAGGGCTATGATATCTTGTGAATTATCTAGATCTAGGAAAAAATTATTTTCACATACTTACTTTTTGGACTATGATAAGTTACCAGAGATTGAAGGTTATAATTTTAATCTTCATTCTTACAAGGTTAACGATAGAGTTGAGGTTGATAGGCTAAAGAAGATGATAGAGTTTAAGGAGAAAGTAGACGAAGAGGATTTACTTAATCCAGGAAAGTTGGTGTTCAAATGATATTAAAAAATGCTAGAAATTTAGAAGGAAAGAAAATTGATATTGAAATAAATGATAATAAGATCGTAAAAATAGCTGATACGCTGGATGGAGAAGGAATAGACTTAGAAGGAAGACTAATATCTCCAGCTCTTATAGATTCTCACGCGCATATTGATAGTAATTTTCTCCTTGATTTATGTAAAGAAGCTCCAACTCCAAAGTTTGAAGAAGCATTGAAAGTACTAATGGAGTGTAAAGAGAATTTGTCTGAAAATGAAATTTATTCTTTAATGAAAAAATCTGTATTATATTATATAAAATCTGCCTCACTTTACGTCAGAACTCACTTGATGATAGACGGTCAAAAATGGAGAGAAAGGCTTGATAGTATAATGAAATTAAAAGAAGAATTCAAAGACAAAATATTCATTCAAGTTATAGGTTTTATTCAAAGTTATGATTATTTTGACGATGAGACAGAAGAACGAATTTGGAAGGCAATAGACTTTGGAGTAGATGGTATAGGTGGACAGCCACATTTACAACCGTCTTTAGAAGACGGAATAAAAATGATAAAAAAGATATTCGACATTGCCACGCAAAAGGGAATTTTAATGGATTTTCATGCTGATTATTCCGATGATCCTAACTCTAGGTTTAGCGAAGTAATAGCTTCAGAGACTATGAAGAGAAAATATTTCAATAAGGTTTCGTTAAGTCACCTTCTTGCTATGCATTCTTATAATTCTGATTACGCTTTAAGGCTAATGAGATGGCTAAGGGAATCAGGCATTAGCGTTATTGTTTCTCCCATTACAGAACTTGAAGGGTCTGGGGCCTTTGAAGATTATCCTAAAAGAAGGGGAATTCCAAGAGTTAGGGAGATGATTTATAACGGAGTCAATGTAGCCTTAGGTCACGATGACATTCAAAACCAGCTAAATCCTATAGGCGATGGAGATTTATTGAAGGCTAGCTTTGCTCTAATGATAGGAGATTATATGTACTTTTCTCAGTTTTTTGGAGATATTTTTAACCTTATGACTTATAATGGAGCTAAAGCACTTAATATAAAAGAATACGGTTTGAAAGAATGTATGAAAGCTAATCTTGTAGTATTCGAAGGAAAGAATGTTAAGGACGTTTTAGTTGGAATAAAACCTCGACGAATGGTTATTAGCAACGGTAAAATAGTCTATGAGAACTCTTATTTAGAGTCCATAAGAATTTAATCTCTTTTTTAAGAACGGCCTCTTTATTCTAGCTTTAATTACTTCATCTTCATTAACGTCAGCGTAGATTACTTCCTCCTTTTTCCCTGATTTACTTATTATTTCTCCCATTGGAGAAACTATCATAGATTCGCCAAAGTATTCATCGTTTTGTTCAGGATATTCCTTGCCTATTCTGTTTATACCTACAATGTAGGAGGTGTTAAATACTGCATGAGATTTTAATTCTAATTCCCAGATCTCCTTAAATGCTGCAACTGAAGGGATAAAAACTATCCATGCTCCTTTAACTACCTCTGCCCTTACAGTCTCTGGAAAGTGTCTATCGTGACATATTACTGTTCCTATAGTAGCACTATCTAAATTAACAACTGGAAATCCTAAGTCGCCTACTTTAAAGTAGTAGTATTCATTAAACTTGTCTTCCTGAGGTAAATGTGTTTTCCTATATTTACCTATAATTTCTCCTTGATCATTTATTATAAAAGCTGTATTATAGAACTGGAGATTATGCAAATCTTTCTCAAATATTGGAACAATTATATTTATTTTCCTCTCTTTTGCTACTTCTCTAAATTTTTGTATAGTGTAACCTCTTTCATCTTCAGCAAGCTCAAAGTATTTAGGATTTTGTTCAAATGGAAAATAAACTGTATTTGAAAGTTCGTCTAAAGATACTATTTTAGCTTGATTATCTGCAGCCTTATTAACCATTTCTACTTGCCTTTCTATATTGTCCTTTTTATCCCACGTCATATAAGTTTGAACAAGAGCTATACGCATAAGATAAGAGAACTTATCATTAAAATAAAGATTTCTATTTTACTTAGTCATGTAAATACATAAGAATAAATTTGTTTTAAATTCTTACTTGTGTATGTAAATATACTATAAGCAAAGTATATATATGATGATTTAAAATAAAAATATTCTAATATGGTTTGGACAATAAATTATGTGGATGATATAACTGTAAGTGATAACTACGAATATGTAGCGTTTATAAGATCCCAACTAGATCACGCAAAGTTCTCTATATCAGGTAAAGCATTTACTTATGAAGATCTTAAGGAATTTAAGATACCTACAGTTTACGATAAGAGTTCCTTAAGGATTCCAGAAGTTCCACTACTGCCTAAATATAAGGCAGTTTACAAATTCCAACCCCTTGCTATTGTTATAGGCAAGGATAGATATGATACTTTCGACAAAGCTGAGGAAGTTGAAGCTAAATACGAGCCATACGATGGTCCATTATATGAGGAAGTTCCAGATAACGTAATTTATAGAGATTATAAAAAAGGTGAAGTAAGTTCTGAAAAAGAATTCAGCTTAAGGGTAGATTTTAATAGGAGTTCTCAATATAGCATGGAACCACGGGTTATAGCTGTAAAAAACCAAGGAGATCAATTAATTATTCATTTATCTACTCAAATCCCTACAGTAGTGAAAATGTTAGTATCTGAAATGCTAGAAATTCCTCAAAACAGAATATCGATAGTGGTGCCTAATGTAGGCGGAGGCTTTGGGCTAAAGCAGGATATTAATTACGAGGAACTTTCAGTAATAGCTTTAGCTTTTAAGTTAAATAAAAACCTAAAATGGGTAGAAACAAGAACTGAGAGCATTCTGACTTCTCAAGCTAGGGATCAAGTTCATGAATTAAAAGTAGGTTACACAGATTCAGGAAAACTAAATTATGTTCTAGATAAAATAACATATAACGCCGGAGCACATCCTTTGCCTTTTACAGGAATTTCGCCATTATTTGTAACATTAAATACAATGAAAAGTCTTTACAACTTTGAATTTTATTACGACGCAGAAGCTAAGGTTAGTAATAAACCGCCACAAGGAGCTTATAGGGGCTTTGGGAGACCAGAGGCCATACTAATTATGGAAAGGATAATGGACGAAATAGCTAAAAGGACTAAAATTTCTCCAATAGAAGTTAGGAAGGTTAACATCAAAGAAAAATTGGAAGGTGACGTAGGTAACTTAAACGGTGTAATAGATAAGTTATATAAAAAATATGAGGAAATGAGAAGAGTCTATGGAAAAGGAATAGGGATAAGCCTTTATGTACAATATGCTGCACCAAATTCTGAAATAATGGTAAAGCATGAAGGATCTTTAATTCCAGGCTATGAATGCGTAAGAGCAAGGTTAGATTTAGATGGTTGGATAGTAATAGAGACTACTTTAACTAATCAAGGACAGAGAATGGATAGTTCCATAAGGAAATTGGTATCCAAAGAATTAGGTTATGATAAAGTCAAAGTAGAACTAGCTAAGACTAATATTAATGGTTACGGAGTTTGGGCTAGTAGATCTATGCTAACTGCAGGAAATGCTTCAATATTAGCAGTTAGAAAACTAAAGGAAATTGCAAAGAAGATAGATGAAAGCGTTGACTGGGAAAAAATTTCAAGAATAATGAGACAGGAACCTTGGAAATTAAAGGAACTTTCAGTGGAAGAATGCTACGAAACTCCAGAATTTGTAGGCACAGTTAGCGGTCAAATAATAGCAGTTATGAAAGACGATTTAGGAAATGTTAAACCCTTGTATAATTACATAGTTGCAGACGTCGGAGTTACAGGAGACGACGAAGTAGTTAAAGGGCAATTAATTGGTGGAGCTCTACAAGCAATAAGCGGATCGTTCTTAGAAAATACTGAGGACGAGATTGAGTATTCTATAGCTACTGCAGTAGAAGCGCCTAAGTTCGAGGTAGAATTATTACATACCCCTTCAAATACTCCAGCTGGAGTTAGGGGAGTAGGAGAGAATAGTATTTCTGGAGGTTATGCCTCTTTTATAAATGCAATAAATGATTTAGGCTTAGAATGTAATAGTGTTCCATGTAGGTTAGTAAAATGATATTTAAGAACGCCAGAATAATTACCTCTAATGGAATTATTGATGCAGATTTTAGAGTAGAAGAAGGTAAGATTAAGGAAATAAAAAAGAATATTATACCTAAAGATAATGTAATTGATTTGTCAGGATACTATGTTCTTCCAAGTGTTATTGACGGTCATACTCATTTTAATTCCCGTTTTTTAGGAGCTAGAGAAGTTATACCAACTGCAGACGACTATAAAAGTGGTAGTGAAGTAGCTTTAGCAGGAGGAGTAACTTCGTTTATAAATTTTATAGATCCTGCTAAGGAAGATCCAATAAAAAGTGTGAAGACTGAGATCGAAAACGCTACTCAATCTATGACAGATTATTCCTTCCATTTAATAGTAAGAAATGGAGATCATATAAAATATCTGGACGAGATATTTAACCTTGGTATCAAGAGCGTTAAAGTTTTCATGGCATATAAGGGAAGTATGCAATTAGACGATGAAAATATAATGCGGGCTATGAGAAAAGTTAAGGAGTTAGGAGGGGTAATGGCAATTCATGCAGAGAACGGTGACGTAATAGATGAATTACAAAAGGAATATGGTGATAAAGATGAAGCAATTTATCATGCATTGACAAGGCCCTCAGAAGTGGAAGAGGAGGCTGTAAATAGGGTATCTATGATGGCTTATTTAACTAAAGCTAAAGCTTACATAGTACACGTTTCTTCTCCTAATTCATTAAAAATAATTCAGTCATGGAGAGCAAAGGGTACAGAAGTTTACGCAGAGACTTGCCCTCATTACCTAATGTTTGATGAAAGTTACTATAATAGACCAGACGGTAAGAGGTTCATAATGTCCCCACCTTTAAGAAGTAAGGAAATGAGGAAAGAGTTAGTAGATAGTTTAAAAAACATGTTTACTTTAGGCAGTGATTACTCTGGATACATGTCAGTATATAAGGATAAGGCATTAAGTTATATAGAAGTACCAAACGGTGTCGCGTCAACTGAATTCCTAGTCCCTACTATAATGAGTTTAATGTTTGACGGTTTTATTTCGCCAGAACATGTAGCTGAGATAACTTCTGAAGACCAAATAAAGCTTTATGGGATTAAGAACAAGGGATTCAGTGTAGGCTCTGATGCAGACTTTGCTTTAATAAAGAAAGAAGAATGGATAGTTAAAGATTGGCATGGTAAAATGGATCATTCAATTTATGAAGGTGTAAAATTTAAGGCTAAGGTTATAAGAACTTACCTTAAAGGAGAATTAGCGTTTGAAGAGGATGTAAAAGGATCTAAAGGCGAGATGCTGAAGAGATAGAGAAGGTAGAATAATGACTATAATAAAAAATGTGAATATGATGGGCTTAAAGCGAACTAACATAACCTTAGATGATAAAGCTAATACGATAATTGACGCTAATGGTAGAATAGCGTTTCCATCTTTTTTTGATATGCATGTACATCTAGAGAATTCTTTAAGTTTAAAAGATACTGGCGAAAATGAAAGTGGAACTTTAGAAGAAGCTGTAGAAAGATGGGCTAAAATTAGAGATTCTCTATCTTTAGAAGATATAAAAAATAAAATTAAAAAATCTCTAATCTTAGAGATATTTAATGGTATCACACATATTAGGAATCACGCTGATACATGCTCAAAGAATATTAATTCTGTTAAGGCTTCTTTAGAGGTTAAAGAGGAAATGAAGGACTTTATTGACATTCAAGTAGTAGCTTTTCCTGAGCAAGGAATATTTAACTGCAATGAAGAGGAGTTTAAGAAGGCTGTAGAGATTTCTGATATAATAGGAGGTAAGCCAGATGGTGAGGATAATGAGGATCTTGGAAAAAGACATTTAGAGTTAATTTCCTCATTATCCTTAAAATTAAATAAAAGTATAGACTCTCATATAGATCAAGGAGATGAACCCACAAGGTTTTCTGAATATCTTTTAGGATTAAGAAATAATCACGTAGCCCTTTCTCATCTTACTTCAATTCATTCTGATAATGACGAGTATGTTTCAAAACTAATTAAATTAATAAAAAAGAGGAATGCCTCAGTAATTAGTTCTCCCTTAACTACAGTATTCCTTAATGGTAGATTTGATGGATATCCTAAGAGAAGAGGATTAACAAGAATTAAACAACTAGTGGATGAAGGAGTTAATGTAGCATTAGGTCATGACGACTTTCAAAACCCTTTCTTTCCCTTTGGATTTGGAGATATAATTCAAGCTCTATGGATGGCTATTCTAATGGAGCAGGCAAACTTAAAGGATACTGAAGATTGGATAGGCTTAATTACAAAGAATGCTGAAAAGGAATGGATATTATCTAGTTATCTTAAACCTTCAGAGGACATTGTTATTTTAGATGCAAAAAGTTTAAGGGAGCAGTTTTCTACTCTTTCTCCAAGATTTATGGTGATTAGAAAGGGTAAAATAATAGCTTATTCAAACAAGAGCGGAGAAGTAATCTTAAACGGTAATAAGATAAATCCTTATGAACTTATCGTTTAACTAGTTGCTATATATCTTATACTTCTGATCGTTTAGTACTTACTAGTGTTAGTGAAAATAATTCCAAATAATGACTAAGATATTGCAGAATCTATACAAGATTTAAAATTAGGAATAAAAAAAGGAATTATGTTTCTTTTGATTGTGGTCTTATTTCCATTGCTATATCATATTCTCCAGCTTTAGCCAATTTCTCTGGATGTTTTTTCAAGTAATATATCCCTAGAGGGAAGCCTACGGCTAGAGGCCATACAATTCCAAATATCCCTGCGCCTAAGAATGCATAGTTAAGTAAAGAAGGAGAAGATATAGCAGTGCTTAATAATCCCTGCATACTGTAATATAATACAATTACACCTAGGATACTAGATATTATAGGAACTACTCCGTGTTTGAATATATCAAATTGTCTCTGTTTATTAGCATAAATCGTAAGTCCTATATTAGCAAACATGTGTTCAAATATTACTCCAATACCTGCAATGGTCAATAGTAATAAGGCTCCATTAAAAGGTCCTAGTAGTAAACCTGCCGCAAGGCTTGATCCGAAACCTACTCCTAACCATAGCATTAACGTTCTGACTGGTGTTTTCCTTTTTGGATGTGTATAGTAGAACCATCTTGGAATTATTACTCCGTCTCTAGCTGCGGAAAAGGATATTCTACTAACTACATTAGAATTTGCTATTATAAATGATAAATAACTATTTGCCACAAATATTGTTAATAATGCGAATCCGGCTATTCCTAAATATTTACCAAATACTATTAGACCAGGATCTGGAGATGATGCAAAAGCAGATATATTTCCCAATCCCCAACCTACCGTTAATGCATATGCTGGCGGTATTAAAGCGAATCCTGTTAAAAGGAAAGCGTATAGTATAGATTTTCCTACATTCTTTTTAGGTTCCTTTATCTCTTCTGATACCGTTATTACTGTGCCTAATCCTGTAAAATCAAGAATTGAAAAGACCATTCCTAGAAATACTAAAGGTAATGCGTATGTTGGTGGAGAAAATACGGAAAATGTATTTAATGATCCAAGTTTGAATATTATTGCTATTGAGGCTAAACCTAAGAAAAGAACTTCAGCTAATCCAGTATAAAATGCGTAAGATAAGGATTCCTTTATACCTAGATAAGATATTATAAAACCGTAAGCAGCTACTACACTTGCTAGACCTACCCATACATACGGTAAGGAACTAATAGAAGGAGAAATTAAATAAAAGAAGCTAGCGAATCCTAATATTCCAAAGGCAGGTCCTCCTAACATTTCGTTTTCAGTGTAAGATAGAAATGTAGGTATGGAGAGTATTTTAGATCCTAATGATGCATAAGCATAATATCCTCCAGCATTTGTCCTTAACTTGGAAAATTGATAAGGAGTATTCATCCACATTCCATAAATTAACCACGCTATTAATACAGCTATTACAGTATATGCTCCTGCATAAGCTACTGTACCGGTTAAAAGTATTGCCACATCGCCAGCTGGAGAAACGTGTGATATTGATTGAAATACTCCATGCATTAAACCTACTGCATTATGTTTTAATTTATACTCATTTTTTTGAATTTGTGAATTTGGAAAATCCTTTTCTTCCATACTTTTCGTAATTGATCTTGTTTATTATATTTTTATTTTGTAATCTGTAGTAACACTTTGTATTACTTCTTAAACTTTTAAATTCTATCAGAACACTACCAGTGTATGAATAGATTAAGTTATGAGAACGCCCCTAGAATATTAGTTAAGCCACCAGGTCCAAAATCATTAGAACTATTAGATATCCAAGACAAGTACGAAACTAAATCAAGGATTTACACTCAGATATTTAGAATGGCTGTTGATGATGCTAAAGGTTCTACTGTTAAAGACGTTGATGGAAATATTTACATTGATTGGTTTTCTGGAATTAGCGTTTTAAATCTAGGTCATTCAAATCCTATAGTTATAGACGCTATTCAAAATCAGCTTAATAAAATAGATCATATAAATGAAGTACCTACAGAGGCTAGAGTTCAATTTTTAAAGACTCTTGAATCTACATTACCTGGAAAGCTAAGGAACAATGCTAAGATAATGTTTACAGTAACTGGAGGAGATGCATGTGAGGCCGCAGTAAGCCTAGCGCGATATATAACAAAGAAGAAAATCATAATCGCTTTTAGTGGATCATATCATGGAATAGCAGGAGAAATAGCAAGTGCTACTGCTAATTATCATTATAGAGAATATGAGAATCTAGATTATCATAATTTTTATCATCTGCCATATCCTTATAAATACAGATTTCCAATAAAAGTAAATGATGAGGATATAAGCAAGGTTGTAATCGATATGCTAGAAAATATTTTAAAGGATAATTATTCAGGAATAGGACCTGTAGGCGGAGTTTTAGTAGAGCCTATACAAGGAGAAGGAGGATATATAGTACCTCCTGATGATTTCTTGCCTATGCTGAGAGAAGTAACAGAGAAATACTCTATTCCACTTATAGCAGACGAAGTCCAAAGCGGAGTAGGGAGAACAGGAAAGATTTGGGCTAGTGAACATTGGTCTATTACTCCAGATATAATGTGTATTTCTAAAAGTATTGGTGGCGGAATACCAGCATCTATGATAGCGTATAAAAAAGAGTATGATGAATTTTTACCTCAAGGATTTCATTTAGGGACATATAGAGGAAATCCTCTAGCTTTGGCCGCTGGTAATGCAATATTAAATTACTTACAAAATTCAGAAATACTTAATAGAGTTCAAGAAAAAGGTAAATATATAGTAGAAAGATTTAATGAAATGAGTTATATTTCGAATTATATAGGAGACGTAAGAGGTAAAGGATTTATGATTGGTGTAGAATTAGTTAAAGATAGAAAAAGTAAAGAACCTGCTACTGATGTAGCGATTCAACTAAAGAAGAAGCTATTTGAAAAAGGATTGCTAATGCATACTTGTGGACATTATGGTAATGTGATGAGATTTATGGCACCATTAACAATTGAAGACGACCTTATAGATAAGGGTTTAGAAGTTTTCGAGAATAGTATTAAGGAAATTGGAAATACGTGAATTCTTATGCTTAAACTAATAAATTTTTCATCAAACGTTGTTTTTGGTAATAATGTTATATGCTCAATTCCTAGTGAAATGGAATCTAAGAACTTTCCTAAGGATATCATTTTTATCTCAGGAGAAAATACTTTTAAATTATTTGGAAACAAAGTATTAGATAAAATTCAGAAAAGTGATTTTCGTGTTATTAAAGATATTATAGGCGTAGGAAAAGATAAGGATACTATAGATGATCAAATCTCTAAGTTTCCTAAAGATAAAAAATATACAATAATAGCTGTAGGTAGCGGTTCAGTATTGGATGCAGGAAAATATATTGCGTCAGAAACTAATTCTCCCTTAATTTCTATTCCTACTTCTCTTTCAACTGATGCAATAGCTACTAGTTTTTCAGTACTATGGAGAAAAGGCTCTAGTATAGCTATAAAGACGGTAGCACCATCGCTAGTCATTGGTGACTACCAATTACTGAAAAAGGAGGATAAAAGGTTTATAAAAGCAGGTATAGGTGATATGCTTTCCAAACTTTCTGCACTTTATGATTGGAGATTAAGTTTTTGGCTTGCAAAAGAAAAATATAATGACTTTGCATATAGTTTAGCTTCATATACTACTAAGTTGATTATAAAAAGGTTAAATCATATTTTGAATAGTGATTATATAGGTATAGAAACTTTATTTCTTGCTGAAGTTACTGATGGTTACCTTATGGAGATTTCGAATACTACTAGAGTAGCTGCTGGTAGTGAACATCTTTTTTCTTTTGCAATGGAGACGCTTGGGGTAAATCTATTACATGGAGAATTATGTGGAATCGGGACGGTAATTATGCACTTCCTACAAACTGGATCTCACAAGGCTAGAAAAATATTTGAAAAATCACATTTCCCCATTACTGTTAAAGAGCTAGGTATTAATAAGGAGACAATAATAAAAGCGTTATCAATATCTCATAAAATGAGAAATTGGTATACGATACTAGGTAAAGAAGGCTTAACTGAGGGCCAAGCAGAAAGACTGGCTAAATATGCAGGTGTAATCTAATAGGAACTTTATTTATGAATATTCATTATTACGCTATTCTCTTTTATTTCGAAATTTACCTTTAGGTTTAAAGATTCTAAAATTCCACTATAGTAATGAGCTAGAATTAAAGAGTACATTCTATTTAATGTATGATGCAACAGTACTGTGTAATTCTCCTTTTCTTGAGCATTAAGAATTGTAATGCTATATAATCCAGAATACTTGGCGATATATTTAAGTAAAAATATAAATATATCTATTTTTTCACAATTTTTACATATTTCAGACCAAAGCATTATATATTCTCTTCCCCAATCTTTTCCTGCAGAATTTGCAATACTAATAATATCGTTCTCTGATTTTCCTATACTATCTATGAGTAGTCTAAAAAATCTGTATGAGATCGTCACTATATTATCTTGACTAACTTTTTCAATTCTATATGTATAATATACATACTTCTCTAGTTCTTCAGCCACTATCGAATTAAATTTCATATTTTTCTCATATGCTATTTCTTCTAACTTATTAGCTATATATCTTGGTATTCTTATAGTTTTTAAAACTGTAATTTTAGAATTATTTCTACTTTCAACTTGTTTTAAATCTAATGTTCCCATTAATATGCCATGTTTTTTACCCTATTTAAGCGTTCTTTAGTATACAAGATTTAGTTAATAAAAATAGTAATGAACTGATATAGAAGAGATTATAAAGTAATAATTAGATATATTTGTTAATAGCTAAAAATTACAAGTTTTTGTATACATTGAACTCCCAATCTGTAATTACACTATTGTATTCTTCTAATTCTTGCTTTTTAACAGCTATAAATTCGTTTATTATCTTATCTCCTATTAAATTGACTAGTCTAGTATCCTTCTTAAGTTCAGTTAATGCTTCATTAAGATCTCTGGGAATTTCCTCTAGTTCTTTATTTTCGTAAGCATTATCGCTTACAGGTTTTGGAGCTTTTAGACCTCTTTCTATACCGTCAAGTCCTGCAGATATAAATGCTATAAATAAGAGGTAAGGATTTGTAGCTGGATCAGGAACTCTATATTCTAATCTTAGATCTCTCGACATGGAGCTAAATCTTGGAGTTGGAATTCTTAATATTGTAGATCTATTATTCGATCCGTAACCTATTTTTACTGGAGCCCACATATCTGGAATTCTTACTAGCCTTTTATATGAATTCACTGTAGGTGCCGCAATGGCAGTTAGTGATTTAGCATGCTCAATTATGCCTGCTATAAAAGAATATCCAATTTCGCTTATTTTTAGGTCATCTTTATCAGAATAGAATATATTGTTTCCATTACTCCATGCGCTTAAATTTAGATGTAATCCAGAACCTGGATATTCCTTAAATGGCTTAGGCATAAAATTTATATCGTAATTATATTTTGCAGAGATCATTTTGGATATTTCCTTAAAAAATATTAAAGAATCTGATGTTTTAATTGGATCGGAATGCCTTATATTGAATTCATATTGTGATGGTCCACATTCCTTTAATGTTTTCATTACTCCTATACCTATGCCTTTTAAGGTATTTTTTAATTCAATAAGAAATTTATCTATAGAAGAACCATAATATCCTCCTACTTCATAACAAGATACGTCATTAAGTGGCTTATTTTCCTTTGTTACATAGAATTCATATTCAAAAGCAGAAATAAAATCTATATTAAACTCATTTTTAATTTTAGTTAGAGTGTTTGTGAGTTGCCATCTTAAGTCATGTTCCCATGGTCTACCAGACTTATCATACATTTTTCCAATAGTTATTGCATATGGCTGTACTATTGACAAAGTAGAAATATCAGGAATTATTATAAAATCATCTGAGTTAACGCCTAAATTTCCATTTCTAGCTAAACTTCCAGCTGGTGTATAATTCATAATAGCCATTGCAGTACTAGTTCCATTTTCTAGGATATCGTCTAATTCGTCTATATCTTCGGCTTTACTTCTTATAAACCCTCCATAATCAACGAAGTCTATCTTTAGAGTATCTACTCCATTTGATTTTAATTTTTTTAAAATATCTGTATATTCCATTAACAAATAAAGAGATTTGGTTCCTAATAAAAAATATGTATTTCAATGTATTACAAGAAATAAGTAAGATCTTGCAAATTGATTGAATGAACGTCTGGTAATACAATTCTTTTAACTAGTTTCATATTCTTAGAAATAATATCGACTCTTTTGTAGGATAAGTACATTAAATCAGTAGATCTATATTTTATAAAGAGAACATTAGATCTAGCTAGATAATAATCCAGAAAATTATAAGCTAATGTATTAGTAATTAGATATTTTGATACGGACGGAGGATTATCACTCCAAGCATCATTAGAGTTAAGTCTATCAATCTTAATCTTTATTGTATTTATTTTATCATAGATAACTAATCCATTTGACATAGATTTGTCCTTTTTGTCTTTTAATTCTCTAACAAGGACGATATACTCCATATCTGGATGTAAAAGATCTAGCCAATCTATGTAATTATGATATTCTAAGAGCTCTGCTTCCCTATTTAAAAATCTAACAATTTTTATATATTCATTCTCACTAACTTCGTTTTTATCATAATTCAGATACATTTCGATATTTTCTAAGCTTTGCATTTCATTCACCTATCAAGTAGTCAAGAATTCTTCTCCACATATATCTAGCAGATTTCTCTGTAAGTCCTGTGGGAATTATATCTAGTTCTTCTCCATGCGGTCCCATAAAGTCTTTTAAGGAAGTTAAATGATCTCCAACCTTATAAGGTACTTTAATTTTTCTCATTAAATTCGTCGAGTACTTAGAAGCCTTTGTTATCATTGTCCAATGTTCTATATCATCAGTTTCAACTACCCCACCTGCACCAAACCCATTCATAAATGTTCTATAGGATAGATCCTTAAATTCCTCATCCACATCCTTTTCTACTACAAACCAATTATAATACTCTGTGGTATCAGTATTTATAGGCCTTAATAGCCTAAAGCTAATATGTGGTATTCCAACGGATTTAGGATAATCTAGATCTACGTCAGGTAATTTTCTTATACCATTAAAAAATCCTAGATTGGGAAATACTAGTCCACTCATATGGTAAGAAAGGCTAAATAATTCAAACTGCTTTGGTTCCAATAGCTTTTTAGCTTCTTCTACTACAGCAGGTTCCCAAATTGGATATAAGATCGGGAAAAATTCTGCAGGAAATCCTCGTCCTTTCCCATCTTTACCTAAAAATCTAATGTTATGCCCTTTCTTTGAGGCTATTTGATATCCAGATATTATATTTTTAATATATTCAAAAGAATAAAGAGATGATGCAGATTTATGTGTAATAACAAAATGATATACATCATGTACAAAGCTATCAGCACCCATTTTCCAGTTAAATTTTATTATTCTTCTTTCAGGAGGTAAAAACTGATATCCAGAAGAATTTCTTCTAAATAATATATCCATATACCATTTTATTTCTCCCAAATAATTCTCAAGAGGTTCAGGATTCTCATTGAGAGTAGAAAAAATAAAACCCGCGTAGCTTTCGCTCTTAAGCTCTAATAGGCCATATCTTTCTTTATCTAATTCTCCGTAAGCTATAGATTCAAGCGGTACTCCTATAAGTTTTCCATTACCATTAAATGTCCATCCATGGTACGGACAAGTAATAAACTTTGAATTTCCTTTTTCAGCTTTAACTATTTGAAGCCCTCTATGAGGACATATGTTAAGGAAAATTCTAATCTTATTATCTTGCCCTCTTATAGCAAGAACTTCATCTGTGGGGCCTATAGCTCTTACTGCAAAATCTCCAGGCTTAGGAATCTCAGATTCATGTACTACAAAATGCCATATATTTGGCCATAGTCTTTCTTTTTCTAGTTCGAACACTCTCTCATCAGCAATCCACCATAATTGTAATTCATGATTTTCCTCTAGGTCTTCTCTTACCTTTACTAACTCATCAATGAGTCTTTCTTTTTCGTAATCAGATTTATTCTTGTTTATATCGTTTTTTTCTATCATAAAATATTACCTTAATTAGAAATTTTATAGCTTGCAATATATTGATAATGTGTATTTCAGAGTATTACAATGTAATCTAAGAGAAGTTAAAATAAATGTTTTCGAAAATGGGAAAACTATGAAAGGAATATATGTAGTCCGGGTTGACGTCTTAGATAGTAGTATAGAAAGTAGTTTCAATAAATGGTACAGCTACGTTCATTTACCAGACCTAATGAAGATAAAATATTTAGAATTCTCCAGAAGATTCTTTAGTAATACGAGTATTCCTAAATATCTCTCCCTATACGAATTTCCAGATAAAGAAAAACTAATAGAAGGTAAAAAGAGTGAAGAAATGCAATACGTAAGATCAGATACTATAAAACGATGGAGCGGTAAATTATCTAAAGGTGAAAGATACTATACAACAGTAGAGGAAATTATAGTAGGCGATGAAAAAATTTCAGACAACAATAAGATATTTATAACTTTTGATGATAATAAAATTTTAAATAATATCTTAAATATTATACTTATTGAAAAAGAAAAAATGGAAAGATGCCTTAAGCTGGATGTCTTTGATAAAGAGCCAGAAGATCTTCCAAGATATATATTACTTTGTGATACTAATGATAAAAATAATAGTAAAATGTTTGAGGCGCTAAAGGATATAGACGGAATAAAAGGTTTAGGATTTTATGAACCAATAATTTCCTATAGTAAAGTAACTTACAACGATACTCTATAAACAGTGTACTACAATCTAATACTTTTTACATATAATACTACCTTTTTTATAACAACATTATATGGGTAGTCTAAAAACTATTGTTTTAAGTTCAATGATAGGTAATATAATGGAATGGTACGACGTATTCATATTCTCAACTGGTGCACTATATATAGCTAAGGCTTTTTTACCTTCAAAAGTAACACCTACCATTGCTCTATTAGACGTTTTCCTTATTCTAGCTCTAGGATTTATTACTAGGCCTTTAGGCGCTTTTGTATTTGGGAATTTTGGTGACAAATTAGGTAGAAAAAGAATGCTAATAGTAACATTATCATTAACCGGAATATCAAGTGGATTAGTAGGATTACTACCTACTTATATAGATATCGGATTCATATCTTTAATTCTTTTATCGATATTAAGAATATCATTAGGTATAGGCTTAGGAGGAGAATGGGGCGGAGGATTATTATTAATAGTAGAAAACACATATCATAGGAATCCATTTTATGTTTCTTTCTTTCAATCATCAGTTAGTATTGGATTAATAGTGGGGTCATTAGTATTTCTTACGTTGGAAACTTTACTACCATCCTCTGAAATGTATTCCTTTGGATGGAGAATAGCCTTCTTAATATCGTTCTTACTTCTAGTAATAGGTTTAATAATAAGATTAAAAATAGGAGAAACTGAAATGTTCAAGAAAGCATTAGAAAATGGAGAAATATTAAGAAAGCCAGGACTTAGCTTATTCAAGAATCATTTTGAAAAAGTAGTCTTGGGAATCTTAATTGTAGGAGGTTTAGCTATATATTTTATAGGTTCGGTAAGTATTCCAAATCTATATGAGTTTAATAAAATAGTATCTCCTACTCAATATTTTTATGGTATAATGTTATTTGGAATAATCGATATATTATTCGTTTTTATTGGCGGTATTCTTTCTTCAAATTGGAAAAAGATAATTATTTTTACTGTAATAGGTAACTTATTGGGCATATTTGTTCTTTATCCAGCGTTTTTATTAAAAACTCCTACAAATTATTTGCTATTTCAAACATTATTAGGAATTTCCCATGGTATAATGTACTCTCCAGTAGCCGTAATTTTAGTTAAACTATTTCCAACAAATGTAAGATACAGTGGGATTTCTGCGTCATATCAATTTGCTGGTGCTTTCTTAGGAGGAATAGAACCTTATGTAATTACTTGGTTAAGTACATTTAATTACTTATTTTATCCTATATATCAAATTTTATTATGTGTAATTTCCATAGTAATTTCTATTATAGTATACAAATATAACCTAGCAAAATACCTTGAAACAGAGGTGGAGAAAAGATGAGAATATCAACTGTTCAGTTAATAACGAGTAGAAATAAAGAAGAAAATTTGAGAAAAATACAGCAATATATAGAAAAAGCTAAGGATACTAACTCGGAACTTGTAGTATTTCCAGAAGCAAGTATGTTTTTCTCTCCCCCAGACGAGTCACCAGAAATATTATATGAGAAAGCAGAAGATTTGGAAGGACCGTGGATAACTGAAGTTAAAAAATCTGCTAAAGAAAATGGAATTAATGTAATTTTGGGAATATATGAAAGAAGTAATAACAAAAAGGTATATTTAACTGCAGTATTTATTGATAAAACTGGTGATTTGAAATATGCATATAGAAAAACTCACTTATATGATGCTTTTAGCTTTATGGAATCAGAGAGAATAGAGCCTGGAAAAGAGTATTATTCTCCAATAAATATTGATGGACTAAAAGCAGGAATACTTCTTTGTTACGAATTAAGATTCCCAGAGATATCTCGGACATATGCATTAAAAGGCGTAGATTTACTAATTGTTCCAGCTGCATGGGTAAAAGGATATTTAAAAGAGGACCATTTGTTGACGCTAGCTAAAGCAAGGGCATTGGAAAATACTAGTTATTTAGTATTATCAGCTCAGATAGGAAATATATTTACTGGATATAGTATGGTAATAGATCCATTAGGTGTACCTATTTCAAGAGCTACAGAAAAAGAAGGTATAATAACATCAGAAATTGATAAAGAAAGAATAAAAGAAGTTAGGGACACTCTTCCAGTTCTATATCAAAGACGAGAAGATTTATACTTTAGGTGACACTTTTGTACAACATGTTTTCAAAATACGCAGATAATTTAAGATTATCAGAATTATTACGTTATTTTAAAATTATCTCAAAAAAGCCTAATATAATAAACTTTGTAAATGGGTTACCAGATCCTAGAACTGTTCCAGTAAACGAAATAGAAGAGATTCTAAATCAAGTCATAAAAGAATACTCTGTTACAGCGTTCCAATATAGCATAACTTGCGGTATAAAAGAATTAAAAGATCAAATTATAGAACTTGTGAAGAATAGAGGAATATACGGAGTTAATGAAAACAATATTTGCATAACAGTCGGAAGTCAAGAGGCACTTTACATGCTTTTCTCTATTTTTATAAATCCAGGAGATAGTGTAGCAGTAGAGAATCCAACGTATATATCAGCCTTAGAAACTCTTAGAACCCTAAATCCTAATTTTAAAGGGATAAATATTACAAATAATGGTTACGAAATGGATAGCTTAAGAGAAAGTAATGCTAAGCTACTTTATACTGTACCATCAGCTCAAAATCCTTCAGGCTACACACTAAGCCTAAAAGAACGTAAGAAGATAATAGAACTAGCACACGAAAATAATACAACAATCATTGAAGACGATACATATGGTTTTCTTCTCTTTGATAATTATGTTCCATCAATGAAATCTCTAGATGACGAAGATAGAGTAATTTACGTTGGAAGTATGAGTAAGATATTCTCTTCTGGCCTTAGAATTGGATGGATTATAGCTAATGAAAAGGTTATAGAAAAAATAGAGGCATTAAAGCAAAATATTAACGCTCATTCTCCAACAATAAATCAACTATTAACAGCTGAAGCTATAAGGTCAGGAGTTATAGATAGAAATATAATAAATGCTAGAAATATATACAGATTAAAAAGCGAAATTATGAAAAATGAAATTATGAAAAATCTGGGAGATAAAATAGAGTTTATTTCTCCTACCGGTGGAATGTTTTTCTTCTTATGGCTAAAAGACATTGATACCGAGAAGTTATTAGAAAAAGCAATAAATAATAATGTTGCGTATCTACCTGGAAAATACTTTTATCACGACATGTCTGGATATAATACCATAAGGCTGAGCTATAGTTATCCTAATGAAAAAGAAATAGTTGAAGGAATAAAAAGACTGAGTGAGATAATATATTAGAAATGTATTTTTTGTAAAGCATAGTATATGCCTGAATCTATTAGGCTTCCAAGAACCTGGTATGGAAAGTATTCACTTAAAATTCCATAAAAGTTATAGTAATTTAGCATAAAACCTATAATAAGAGCTATAATAGCTTTTAGTTTAATTCCATTATTATAATAGAAGGAACTAACACTATTATTTCTTAGATTTACGTACCAATCAACTATCAATATAAAAGTAAAAGGCAATATTAGGTCTCCAACTAGCAAAAGGAAGTTTTCAATATAGTTTAATATCCCAAGTATTGCAAGGATTATTGATACTGTTCCTAATAATATTGAAGCTAATGGTTGAGAAATCATATATGATTTAGCTTTTTTCATAAACGTTTCCATTGAGACTAATAGATCAGCCACTGCAGGATATAAGTTCATTGAATTAGTATGAATTATTGCTATAGACGCTCCTATAGCTGCTACTAGAACCCATATTGGATCTCCATTTCTATAAACTGCTGCTAAGTTCCAATTTCCAGTCGCGCCTTGAGAAATATATCCTAATAATCCCATCAAGAAAACTGGAAGCATTATCCCTATTCCAGGAGAAACGAAATAAGATAAGGAAAATTTATTGTATGGTTTAGCAAATCTGGTTATGGTAGTTATCTTATAAGCCCATGATAGAATAGAGAAAGTTAGAATAAGATTAATTGATAATCCCCAATTTACTGTAGTAGACGGTGACATCATAGCTGAAATATTCGGATGATAGTATGAGAATAAATAGTAAGCTAAGATAGCGTAACTTATTACTAGAATCGGTGAAGTAAATCTATAGAAATAGTTTAACCATTTAGCACCAAATATTACTAGAACTATTTGTAAAATTCCAAGAACTATTGACCAAAAAGCTAATGATAATCCGCTAACAGAAGAAAGTATTTCCGCTCCTACAGCAAGATTTAAACCGAACCAACCCATGTTGACAAAAGTGTAGAGGAGAGATAACATATTTGCTGGATAATAACCGAAAGTGCCTCTAGCTTGTGTAAGGGAAACTATTGGTTTTTGTCTTCCTATTTCAGAGAAGAGACCTGCAGGAATTATTCCAATTAAAGTAGCTAGAGAAACTATTATAAGAAAATTAGGTATTCCAACTCCAAATAATAAATATCCCGCTAAAGGCGTTGCAGCAGAAGCACTAGCCATTGCCCAAAAAATAAAAATATCTATAGAAGATATTTTTCTCATTCTTTCTGGAACAGGTAAAACGCCAATAGTTTCTATTTCTTTACCTATTTTGCCAAGCTCTGGAATTCCTGAAGAGATTTCTTCACTTTTCCTTTCATCGTCTTCCATAATAAATCACTTTTTACAAGCTACGTTGTGGATCGCTTCAGAATTATACAAAAATTTTTAAGTAATTATGCAGAGTATTACCCATGGAAAAGAAGAACACTAGGGATTGGAGCAAGTACGATGAGAACGTGTTAACAAGATATAAGCTAATGTTCCCCTTCTACGTCTTCGAACACTGGTGGGAATTACTCCAGGAAGAGAACAGGTACGCTAAGACCAAGTACAAGGCACCAAAGGAGTTCAACGACTTCCTAGCATTCCTACACTTATTCTTACCCTACAGAGCAATAGAAGGAGTATTAAGCGCACTAGCAGAAATGAAGATAATCCCAACAAGCCTAGATTATTCAACAATATGGGAAAGGGTAAGAAACATGAACATTAATTTCCCTGAAGCGAGTGACGAACTTGAAGTAATAGCTGATGGTACTGGAATAAGCACAACAAGAGGAGGACAATAGTAGCAAAGTGGGGCAAAAGGAGGGATTCAAAATTCCTTAAGATTGAAGTAGTTATGGAGAAGGGCGAGTTCAAGATAGTAAGCGCTGAGGTGACGAGTAATGAGGCCGAATCTGCTTCAAATACTGTAAAGGACTTGAAGGAAAAGGGTAAGGAAGTTAAGAGGTTCTATGGCGATAAGGCTTATGATACTAACGAGATTTATAATCTTGGTGTTGATGTTGTTGTTCCTCCTAGGAAAGACGCTTTAGGCGTGGTCATCCTGCTAGGCGTAAGGCTGTGCGCGAGTTCAAGAAGTTGGGTTATGTACGTTGGCGGGATGAGAAGGGTTAGTTAAGGTGGTTGGTTGAATCCTTGTTCTCAGCGGTTAAGCATTTGGTGAGTCTGTTAGGGCTACGAGTTTTGCTGGTCAAGTTGTTGAGGCTAAGCTAGTTTGGCTTATGCTTGGATGATGTACATGGCCAACCTTGTTGTTGGTCGAGCTAAGGGCTTTGAGGTCAAGAAGTAGTATAGTAAATTATTTAGGAGAGATATTATTTTCTATAGAAAACATATTTTTACTGTATCATCCTATTGAAATATATTGAACGAACCCACAAAGCATTTACAAGCTTTCAATATATATCGATGATATTTCTTCGTAATTTTCAGGTTTTCTATCCCTTAAGAAGGGAGCTTTTTTCCTTCTTTCTCTTATATAATTCAAATCTATATCAACTATTTCATAGCCTTCTATACTATCCATTTCTTTAACTATTTTACCTACAGGGTCTGCAACTAAACTTTTTCCAAAATACTCAATTTCTTTTCCTTGAAATACTTCTGGTGTTCTATTTACTCCAACTACATATATGGTATTAAACGCTGCATGTGCCCTCAATTCTAATTCCCATGTTTCTGGGTAAAAATTAGTTGTTGTAGGAATAGTTACTATATCCGCACCTTTTAATGTCAGAATTCTTACGCCTTCAGGGAAATGTCTATCATAACATATTATTCCTCCAACTTTGTAGTCTCCAAAATTGAAAACAGGATAATCTTTCCCTGCTTTAAAATAGAATTTCTCATAGTATCCAGGAACTTGAGGTAAATGTGTTTTTCTATATTTTCCCAAAATATTTCCATCTTTTATAAATACTGATGTATCGTAATAAATTCCCCTTATTTTTTTGTCCTCTTCAAAGAACGTAATAACCATACCTACCTTATATTGCTTAGAAAATTCATAAAAGGTTCTTACTGTAGGTCCATCGTCTGGTTCTGCTAAATCAAAAAATTTTGGGTCTTCTGTTGCAGCAAAATATTGAGTGGTAAATAACTCGTTATATACTATCAATTCTGCGCCGTCTTTGACAGCACTTTTTGCATAATCTAAGGCTTTCTTTATATTAGCTTCTTTTGATTCTATACTGCCCATTTGTATCATAGCTACTTTAACCATATATCTCACCTCTGACTACGTTTATTTCTTCATCTATATTAGTTCTCCTCTTAGTTACTTTTTCCAAAAATTCATATTCACGCATTTTTTTAGAAGCTATACCTATCATATCTTCTAGGTTAGAATAACCTTTTCTTTCCATGAAAGAGTAAAGTTCTTTTTTCCATTCTTCTATAAACTCGAAACCTCTAATCATAGTGTATGTTACTGACTGTACGGTTTTAGCTCCCATCATCATATATTCTACAGCATCTTTCCAGTCAAATATACCGCCAACTCCACTTATTTCTACAGATGTGGATGAGAAGATCTTGGACACCGCAGCTAGTCCTATAGGCTTTATAGCAGGTCCAGATATTCCTCCATATCCAGAATATCCATTAATATCTGGTAATGGTTGTCCTCTTTCTATGTCAACACCTATAACTCCACTAACAGTATTTATTGCAGTTACCGCTTTAGCACCTGCATTTTCTGCCTCTTTTGCTATATCTTTAATTTCAGTAACATTAGGCGTTAATTTTACTACAATTGGTATTCCAACCGAAGATACTACCTCTTTTGTATACTTATAAACCAAATCGGGATGTTGACCTATGAATGCTCCAGTTTTCCTTTCTGGTTCTCCGTGCGGACATCCAAAATTAAGCTCTAGCATAGAAGCCCCTCTATCTTCAGCCCATCTAGCTAGTTTTACCCATTCAGAAAAATCTGAGCCACCCATTATACTAGCTATTATAGGAATTTTTACTTCTGACTTAATTATTTTCATATATTTATCCCATGTATCTAATTGATCTTCAGTTATTAACTCTAAATTTTCAAATGCTATAAGTTCCTTATTTCTTCTCATTGTTCCATACATAGGCCTTACAGACTTCCTTACTATCGAATCTCCAATTGTTTTTAGGACTATTCCTCCCCATCCTGCTCTATACGCTGATATGATTTTTATTGGATTTCCTGATGTCGGTCCAGAACCTACAAAAAATGGATTAGGGAAAGAGACATCACCAAAATTTACGGATATATCTTTCATAGAAAAGCTTGTAATTGAACTATATTTAAGTATAGATCCATTTTACATTAAATATTTTCCAAAATATTCAATACAGAAACTGTTTCACTCTTGATAACTTTTAGATATAAACTTTGGAAATTTTATAAAAAGAATTTCTTTAGGCGTTAAAAAGTTTTTAATATTAAAATGGAAATTTCTTATAAATATATTAGGACTAAAGAACTTATGAGCCTAGACATAGTATTAAAAAACGCTAAGATATTCACTTCTTCAGGTCCTATAGAAGGAGATATTGGAATAAAAGATGGAAAAATAGTTAAGATTGGAGATATACAAGAACAATATATAAAGACCATTGATTTAAGTGGAAAATATGTTATCCCAGGTTTAATAGATGGACATACTCACATGGAATTCCCGTTTATGAGCGAGATAACTGCAGACGATTTCTATTATGGGACTAAAGCTTCTATTGCTGGCGGTGTAACTACTATAGTTGATTTCGTTACTCCTTCACATGGTCAAGATTTAATTTCTGCTTACGAAAAATGGAGGGGAAATGCTGACCCTAAAGTTGTATCCGACTATGGGCTCCATATGATAATTCGAGAGATAAACTCAAACGTCTTGGAACAAATACCTAGTGTAATAAATAAAGGAGTAGTAAGTTTTAAGCTATTTATGGCATATAAGAATGAATTAATGCTTCCAGATGGAGATTTATACAAATTGATAAAAAAGATAAGTGATTTCGGAGGAGTAACTGGAATACATGCAGAAAATGGCGAAATAATAAATGAACTAATTCAGGAATTTCTTAAAGAAGGTAAAGTCGAGCCTATATATCATTATTATTCTAGACCAGACATATTAGAAATTGAGGCAACTAATAGAATAGCTTCTATTGCGAGTTTAGTAGGTAAAGATGTTAAAATGTATATTGTTCATACATCTACGGGAGAGGCTGTTGATATAATATCTAACTATAGAAAGATGGGATATAAATTCTTTAACGAAACTACGCCACATTATTTGACATTAAATACTGAGATGTTGAAAAGACCCGATGCGTTTAGGTATGTTATGAGCCCACCATTAAGAAGCGATGAGCAGAGAACAAAGCTATGGTATAGATTAGCATCAGGTGACATCTTTACAATTGGTAGCGATCATTGCGTATACTCAGACTTACAAAAGAAACGTCATATGGAAAAGGTTCCACCATTTAATGAAATACCTAATGGCGTTCCAGGTACTGAGACAATACTGCCTTTACTTTACTATTTTGGAGTTAAAAAGGGAATTATATCTATGGAGAGATTCATAGAAGTAACGTCTTTAAATCCTGCTAAGTTATTTGGATTATATCCGCAGAAAGGTACAATTATGCCTGGCTCTGATGCAGATTTTGCAATCATAGATCCAGAAAAGAAAGTGAGAATTTCCCCTGATGTCCTTCACAGTAATATTGACTATACAATATATGACGGTGTAGAGGTAGAAGGATGGAACGTAATGACTATGAGAAGAGGAGAAATAGTTTACGAAGAAGGTCAAGTAATAGGTAAAAAAGGAAGCGGTAAATATATACCAGGCAAAACTCCCATAATGATGTGACTCTAAATGGCAGAAAAAACAATAGATAGGTCGTCCATAACAAAATTTTATCCAGAAAAAGGACAAGTAGAACTTACAGAAACTTTTCCTAACGAGAAATTTTTATGGAACGCAGATGTACACCCAATTCCTGTTAAAAATAGAAACTGGGGTTCACTTACATATTTTATGATATGGGTCTCAATGGTTTTTATAATTCCTAGTTGGACACTAGCTAGCGTAGGTTTAGTATTCGGATTAAATATTATTCAATCGATATCAATGGTATTCTTAGGGAATTTGATAGTTCTTATTCCCATGATTATTCAATCTCACGGTGGAGCAAGATATGGTTTAGCAGAGCCTCAATTAACCAGATCTAGGTGGGGAACTTACGGTGCAATATTTCCTAGTTGGATAAGGGCTATAATAGGAGCAGGTTGGTGGGGAATTGAAAGTTACATTATTACTGAAGCAGCTACTGCAATATACGCTATATTATCCGGAAAAGTAAGCGTAGTAGCCTATACTGTAAGTCATTATGCAGATTATCCTTTTATTTTAAGTAAAGATTTTCCTCAAGTATTTTGGGGAACTTTCGCTATAGTCATTTTATTACAGATATTAGTTTTCTACTATTCTCCTATAATGAAATCTCAACCACTATTAAAATGGCTTGCAAGAATTGGAGGCCCAATAATATTAGTATCCTTTTTTGCAGTATGGTTATATTTCATGAGTAAAGTTGGTTGGTCAGTTGATATATTTACTTTATCTTCTACGTCATCTGCTTCAATGCTCTCAATATTAGCTTTCCTTAATGCAAATATAGCTTATTGGGCAACAATGGCGTTAACTATGCCAGATTATACTAGATTAGCAAAAAATCAATTCTCGCAAACTATAGGACAAATTCCTATGCCAATATTAATGCTAATAGTAGCTATAATGGGTACTATGACCACTGCAGCTGCACTAAAACTTTATGGAGCGCCAATATGGGATCCAATTGTCCTAGTGACATTACATATGTCCTCTTCTGCTAGTATTCTAATATTATTTGCGTTTATATTGGCAACATTTCTAGTAAATGTCTTTGCTAACGCTGTAGGTCCTGCTTATGACATAGCAAATACTTTTCCTAAACATTTAAGTTGGTTTAAAGGTTCATTAATATTAATATTAATAGGATTAGCATTAGGAGCGTGGAGCTATTATGGCAATGCATATAGCTATATAGAGAATTGGTTACTAACTTATGGTGGACTTTTAGGTAGTGTTGAGGGAGTAATAATATTTGACTATGCTATAATTAGAAGATTTAAATTTGATTTAGTTGACATATTTTTAAGTAATGGAAGATTTAAATATTGGAAAGGAATAAATCCAGCTGCAGCAATAACTTTCTTAATAGTTTCAGCAATAATTTATTTACCATATCCAGGGGAAAGTATAGCATTAGGCAATGCGTGGGTACTATCCTTCTTACTCTCTGGTGCAATATATTTACCATTAATGAAATATTGGGTTATACCAAAGTATCAACCAGAATTAAAGGGATCCTTAACTCATGGGTACTTCTCTGAGGACACGTTGAAAATTTTTAAGGTGAAGTGAGAATGAAAGACTTTAGATCTAAAAAGGTAGCTATAATATCTAATTGTATTTTAAATCAAAACTCTAAGGTTATAGGATTTGCAAAATATAGGGGAATTATTAAAGAAATAGTTGATTTACTATATGAATACGACTATGGGATTCTTCAATTGCCTTGTCCTGAGACCCTTTTTGCAGGCGCTAGAAGATGGTGGCAAGTAAGAGATCAGTACGATACTGAAGGTTATAGGGAACATTGTAGAATGTTAACAAAACCTATAATAACTATGCTAAAGGAGTATGAAAAGGAAGGTTATGACGTTTTGCTAATAGGCGTTGATGGAAGCCCTTCTTGTGGAGTTAATTTATCTCCAACTAGTAAGAAATGAGGAGGTCCTCCTACTTTAAGGGATGAAGATGCGTGGAATGCTGAAATGATAAATAAACCTGGAATTTTCATGGAAGTATTAATGGAAGAGATAGAAAAATCTGGTCTTAAAATACCTAAGACAATTGGTATAGGATTAGATATTACCGATGCTGAACACTGGGATAAGAATAAGATTTTAGATTTAATAAAATAATTTAAGGATGAACTAAGGAGAGATCAAAATGTCAAAAACGGATAATAGATTATGGAACCAAGATATTGCTCCAGTAGATCCTAAAGTAAAAAATTGGGCTGAATCTTTTTCATAATAATAGAGATCTTTTTATGTTCATTTATCATCAACTAATTTCGTGGAGAGGTTACTGAGGCCTAAGGAGGCTTGCCAACTGCTCGGTATTTCATACTCAACCTTGTTAAGGTGGATTAGGGAGGATAAAATAAGGGTAGTAACAACTGAAGGAGGAAAGTATAGGATTCCTTACAGTGAGATTAAAAAGTACTTAGAGAGGAGGGAAGAAATAAGAGCAGTAATTTACGCAAGAGTTTCATCAGCAGACCAGAAAGAGGACTTGGAGATACAAATAAACTACTTGACGAACTATGCAACAGCAAAGGGTTACAAAGTAGTTGAAGTGTTAAAAGATATTGCAAGCGGGTTGAACACTCAAAGGAAAGGGTTACTCACGCTATTCAAACTAGTTGAGGGAAGAAGTATTGACGTCGTTCTTATAACCTACAAGGATAGGATAACGCGTTTCGGGTTTGAATACCTTGAGGAATTCTTTTCAACAATGGGAGTTAGAATTGAGGTTGTTTTCGGAGAAGAATCTAAGGATGCTACACGAGAACTAATTGAAGATCTGATTTCCATTATTACGTCATTCGCTGGGAAAATTTACGGAATGAGGAGTCACAAGAAGACAGTCCTAGTTCAGGGTGTAAAAAAGTTGATAGGTGAGCTAAATGGAGAGGACAGTGAAGTTAAGGGTTAAGGTTGACTACACTACCTACTCAGCACTTAAGGAAGTTGAGGAGGAGTACAGAGAGGTTCTAGAGGATGCATTAAATTATGGGCTGTTAAACAAAACTACTTCCTTCACTAGGATTAAAGCTGGAATTTATAAGACCGAAAGGGAGAAGCATAAGGACTTACCTTCACACTACATTTACACCGCTTGTGAGGACGCTAGCGAGAGGCTAGATAGCTTCGAGAAGTTGAGGAAGAGAGGTAGGACTTATACTGAGAAACCGTCTGTGAGGAGAGTCACTGTCCACCTAGATGATCACCTGTTGAAGTTCAACCTTGACAGGATTTCAATTTCTACCAAGAAGGGTAGGGTTTTCATTTCTCCAATCTTCCCTAAGATTTTCTGGGAGTATTATAACAAGGGCTGGTTAATTGCGAGTGAGGCTAGGTTTAAATTGTTGAAGGGGAACGTGGTAGAATTCTTCATAGTTTTTAAGAAGGACGAGCCTAAACCTTACGAGCCTAAAGGTTTTATCCCAGTTGATCTCAACGAGAATTCAGTCTCTGTACTTATCAATAGTAAACCCGTATTGCTTGAAACAAACACTAAGAGGATTACTCTGGGCTATGAGTATAAAAGGAAGTCAATAACTACTGGTAGGTCAACTAAGGATAGAGAAGTTAAGAGGAAGTTGAGGAACTTGAGAGAGAGGGATAAAAAGGCTGATGTTAGGAGGAAGTTAGCAAAGCTAATCGTTAAAGAAGCTTACGAAAGTAGGAGTGCCATAATCTTGGAGGACTTGCCAAAGAGAGTTCCAGAGCATATGGTTAAGAATATGAAAGACTCTCAGCTTAGGTTGAGGATTTATAGATCAGCATTTTCCTCAATGAAGAATACTATCATTGAGAAGGCTAGGGAGTTTGGAGTTCCAGTGATTTTGGTTAACCCGTCTCACACTTCTACTATATGCCCAGTTCACGAGACAAAGATTGTTTACCAACCCGATGGGGGCACTGCCCCAAGGGTTGGTGTTTGTGAGAAAGGGAGAGAGTTGTGGCATAGGGATGTTGTCTCACTGTATAATCTAAGGAGGAGGGCTGGAGATGTGAGCCCCGTGCAGTTGGGCTCGAAGGAGTCCCATGACCCACCTATCATTAAGCCTGGTAGGTGGTTGAGGGCTAAGTCCCTACGCTTGATCATGAATGAACATAAAATGAATGAAATGAAAGTGTAGGGACAAACGGAACTTACATACCTTCATGGATTAGATTCTTTGTAGCTATAGGCTTTTTTGGCGTACAGACGTTTTTGATTAATGAGGCTATAGTTGGCTTATTCTTAGAGATAGAAGGGAAAGCCGCAATATTGAGTTCGTATAAAGCATTAACTCCATTTATACTAGTTAGCAAATTCCCTATACTGTTCTGGACCTCTTTTGCAATAGTTATAATATTACAGATCTTAATCCTGGTATTCGCTAAACCTATCTTGGGTTCTCCTTCTCTAAAAATTCTAGGATATATAATGCCATTTGTTTCATTAATAGCATTGACTATGGTTTTTATTTATTTTGTAAGCCTATATCCTTCAGCGTTATATAAGGTTATTTACTCTTCACCTGCTCCTATAAACATATCAGAATTTCTTTTACTTCTTCTATTTTTAAATTCCAATATCCACGCTACTCAAGTTATAAGTTGGCCAGATCTAATGAGATTTGGGAAATCCTTTAAGCATTATGATTGTAGGTCAAATTGGTTTACCTATATTTTATACTACAGTGGTAGGTTATGGAGCAATAATGGCAGGGATTTCAAAAGAAATAACTGGAAGCGTTACTTATGATCCAACTCTCCTCGTAGTAAAATTTACTACTTATCTCTTTGCTATCCCTATACTTATAGCCTATGCTTTTACAATGCTTAATACCAATATTTTTAGCAATGTAGTTCCTCCAGTATACGATTTAATTAATACTTTTCCTTCAAAACTTTCATGGATAAGAGGAGTTATAATAGTATCTATACTTGGTATAGCAGTAGGCGCTTGGTCCTTGTATCTTAAGGGAGCATATACATACTTTGACACTTGGATAGCGTTCATATCTGGTCTATTAGGTCCTATAGCTGGAATTATAGTAGCAGATTACGCAATTTTGCGGAAATTCAAAATAAACTTACACGATGTATTCGTTAGAAAGGGAGAATATACATTTTATAAAGGGTTTAATATTAGTGCTATACTCACATTGATTATAATATTTCCGATTATATTCTCAACACAGTTACATATACCTATACCTTTTTCAATATACATTTACAAAATGTCGTGGATGAGCGGATTTCTTATGTCAATACCATTATATTTATTATTAACAAAATTATTTGATAAATATAAAAGATAATATATTTTTTAATATTTGAATTTCAGAAGGATTTTTATTTATTATTGACTAAATATGGCGCTGAAATTCTTTTCTTATATTCTGTTAAGATATCAAATGACAAAGTGTCCATTTCTTGTTCTCCTATAAAAGGAAGTATTATTTCATCCATTGTTAAATATATAACATATTTTATTCTTTCATCCTGCTTTGTGGGTTCGTTCAATATATTTCAATAGGATGATACAGTAAAAATATGTTTTCTATAGAAAATAATATCTCTCCTAAATAATTTACTATACTACTTCTTGACCTCAAAGCCCTTAGCTCGACCAACAACAAGGTTGGCCATGTACATCATCCAAGCATAAGCCAAACTAGCTTAGCCTCAACAACTTGACCAGCAAAACTCGTAGCCCTAACAGACTCACCAAATGCTTAACCGCTGAGAACAAGGATTCAACCAACCACCTTAACTAACCCTTCTCATCCCGCCAACGTTCATAACCCAACTTCTTGAACTCGCGCACAGCCTTACGCCTAGCAGGATGACCACGCCTAAAGCGTCTTTCCTAGGAGGAACAACAACATCAACACCAAGATTATAAATCTCGTTAGTATCATAAGCCTTATCGCCATAGAACCTCTTAACTTCCTTACCCTTTTCCTTCAAGTCCTTTACAGTATTTGAAGCAGATTCGGCCTCATTACTCGTCACCTCAGCGCTTACTATCTTGAACTCGCCCTTCTCCATAACTACTTCAATCTTAAGGAATTTTGAATCCCTCCTTTTGCCCCACTTTGCTACTATTGTCCTCCCCTTGTTGTGCTTATTCCAGTACCGTCATCTACTTCAAGTTCGTCACTCGCTTCAGGGAAATTAATATTCATGTTTCTTACCCTTTCCCATATTGTTAATCTAGGCTTGTTGGGATTATCTTCATTTCTGCTAGTGCGCTTAGTACTCCTTCTACTCTGTAGGGTAAGAATAAGTGTAGGAATGCTAGTCGTTGAACTCCTTTGGTGCCTTGTACTTGGTCTTAGCGTACCTGTTCTCTTCCTGGAGTAATTCCCACCAGTGTTCGAAGACGTAGAAGGGGAACATTAGCTTATATCTTGTTACTACGTTCTCATCGTACTTGCTCCAATCCCTAGTGTTCTTCTTTTCCATGAGTAATACTCTGCATAATTACTTAAAAATTTTTGTATAATTCTGAAGCGATCCACAACGTAGGCTTTCTCCACATGCACTAAAAGGTAAGTCTCACAATCTTTTAAGCATGGTTTTCAGTTTTTATAATTATGAGATACCCATGAATGGTTTTTAACGTGAGTCTAAATTATCTAATAGAGGAGCGTAAAGAGGGAAAAAGAAAGATCTTTTTAATTATAATTATAATGAAGATTAATCATTTTTTATTTTTATGAGCAAAATTCTTAAATCTAACTAATAAAACATTAAAGCTAAATGAAAACAATTTGCCCTTATTGTGGAATTGGTTGCGGAGTAGAGTTTGAAAAAGATAGGATAACTCCTACTAAATATATAACTAATAAAGGAATGATGTGTATTAAGGCTGCTTTGCTTCCTGACACTCTGAAATCTAAAAGGCTTATTAACCCTACATTGGACGGTAAGGAAATTGATTTGGACAATGCTTTAAGTGTACTCTCCACATATATTAGGAGAAATATAAAGAAATATAGTAAAAATTCTATAGCTTTTTACATGGGCGCTCAAATACCTACTGAGGATCAATATCTTTTTGTGAAGCTTGGGAAGGGATTTATAGGTACTGGAGTATTTGACTCTAGAGAGTGTCCCAAGCGCAAATAATTGAATAAATATAGTATGATAGAAAAACAATTTTATAATTAATCAAGAATAAAATATAATTATATCTTTCAGTATAACGAGAGATTAAGCTTATATTGTAATGGAAAATAATCAAGTATAGAGAAAAACAGAATTTCCAACATAGTCCACACTACCTTGATCAACTCTCGCGGTACAAGTTAGTGGGCGAGTTGACTCTCCAGAACACGCGATAACACAGAAGTGTAGATGTAGGAGTTGTAAATCAACGCGATAACGTAGACAAAGAACTCGACCATACCCTTTTCAGTAGCGTAAGGCCCCCAATACCTCCTCAAGAAGATCCCAAAGAACTCCACTCCTGAAACTAGAGAAACCTATCAACCAGCTCGAGGACTTCCCCACGAAGCCCCTATCCACTACCTTATAACCGCTGCGAGAGAAGCCAACCTTATTGTCCGGAAAATTGGCCAGTTCCACTTGAATCTCGTGAACTATCATTGTAGGCGACATGAGGTTGAAGACCTTGAAGCCGAACTCCTGTTCCTCTTCTTTGTAAACTCTCCCTTGAACCTCCTCACTTTGCACTTAATGTAAAGGAAGAGCGTGTTAGCCGCCTCCCTGTACTTCCTCTGCCTTAGGTCTAGCTCAAACTTCTTCTTCAATGTTTCCTTGTTCCTCTTCCCGAAGGGTACCTCGATTAGGAAGGAATCCACGATCCACAGCTTTCCAACCTTTCCGTATAACGCACTGCTAGGTAAGTAGTCAGCAAGTCTACTCATCTTCCCCTCCAACTCCTTGGCGTACTCCTTGAACAGAGTCTTTACCTCTCCCCTAAATTTCTTTGCCCTCCTATGGATCTCCGACTTAGACTTGTACTCGCCTAGGAACCACCTTACCACCACGTCTGACTCGTAGTAGCTCCGCACGTCCCTGTAGGAGCACGTCCACACAATCATAACTATTAACGCTCTCAATATGAAGAGGTCAGAGAGACGCGACAGCACTTCAGACGTGATCAGCATGTAGTTCATTTTCACAAGTGTTTTATGCCTTGCTGATAAATGTTCATAGGGGACCGGGCCGTTGTAGTATTCTATCCAATGTTTCATGTGAATCGGTACTACATCGTCCCGGTTCCCTTTAAGTATTACGCGACTTTTTGCTTCAAGCGAAAATTCAAAATTTCTCAGTAATTCACGATATCTTTTGAATTATTATCTATAAACCTTTACATAGATTTATTCAATTATTTGCACTTGGGACACTCTCTCGAATATTTCCAAAAAGAATTTGACATTCATATTAGTAGAGCTTAATACCCAGCCTGGATAAAAGCTGTTTTTCCTCAGCGGTGAATTCCACTGGTTTATTTACGTAATAATACCACAGCTTTCTACTTGCACTCTTTATAACAGTCGCGTCATAATTGGAAAACAAATTAACGTAACTATCACACTCTCCTTTAACGTCCTCTAACTTGTCTGTATATACTATACCGTCAACATCTGGGAGAACACCTCCAAATTATCCCCTTTTGATGACGCAATTAAGAAAGCCATAGACGATATCAGCTTATCGTCATTAAAGTGTTCTTTCAAGCGGTTTATATATGAAGAGGCCTTCCATCTATCTAGTGAATGTGTCGATAGTGTCGTCACTTGCTTATTTATATTTCTATAATTTTTAGACTTTATATAATATTCGAATTTATTGTTAATTCTTTATATATAGAATCAACGTTTAATAAATTTATACCCTAATGACGACACTATCGCACTCATAAAACTCGGCGTAAGCTCTTATACCAATTTCTTAGCTTCTATTATTTCCTTATCAAGGGGTTTGGGCTTCATAGGATTTCATAATATTTAATATCAATCCTCAGCCCTTGGACTTCACCAGAGTCACGGGGCATTGCCCCGTTCATACCCCTCCGCCCCTTTAGCGGGATAACCCCAACCCACCTACTCCCAGTGGGAGTAAAAAAGAGGTGGGGAAACCCGCACATCTTGAGGTAAATATTCAATGATGCGTTCAATTGCCTATCCAGAGTGAACCCACACCTTACGCAATGAAAAGTCCTGCCGACCTTTCGGGAAACCCATCCACATCTGGGGCAGGACTTAGATGTAAGGTGTGGGTTCACCTCCTTAACGAAAGAACCGTAAAGTGGTGCCTTATACTTTAAGACACTGTGAATTGTCCTCCACACAGTCCTTGAAATCCTCTTAGACAGCTTGTCATCAGCGTCTTGGAACATTGACTGCTTATTCAATTTTTCAACAGCAAACATTGTCACAGGATACATCTCCAGCAACTTGTTCACAAACTTGTGAACATAATCCAGCACGCGATTCCTCTCCCTATGAGAATACTTCCTCAACAACACCTTCCCCTTCTTACCGTGCTTTGAAGCAAAAGACTGTATTTTACTCCTCTTCAACTCCATACCGAATTTTAGACTATACAACTCCTTCAAGGAAAATGTAACAAACTTCTCCCCATCATAAGCGTCCAATGTGTAAAGATTACTATCAATTGCTAGGAAATCTAGGGGAGTAAACCAAGGTAATTTATAACGGAATGGTAGGTATACTTTGTCCTCCTTAATTATGGGCTCACCTAACTCAAGTCCTTCAACCCTCCTTGAAAACCATTTGTGAGACCAAGAGAAGGTAATATACTCATACGGCCTTACAGTAATCCTAACTTCTTCGCCCTCAACTTTCCTAAGAGTAGACTTAACCCTAACGTAAACCTTCTTCAATCTAGGTTTCCTTAGCGATGCTTTTCCCTTCTCAACCCTCCTCTTCCAACCCCTCAATATTGAGTAAGCGTCATTTATTGCCTTGTCAACGTAATGGGAAGCTAGATTGTTAATCTTCTCAAGTTCGTCTCTTAATACCTTGTACACTTCCTTTTTCTTAGGCAGGGTTATTTTGACTTTCTTGCCTTTCTTCGTTTCTTTTTTCTCTATCTTAGTCCTCTCCCATAACCAGTCTAGAGCTTTCTGCATTAGGACTCTGTAGTTCTCTAGTAATATCTTGCTTTCCTCCTTCTTATCGTTCTTTAGGGAGTAAGTTAGGTAAACGTATTCCTCCTCTGGTTGGAATGATTTAAGCCTTAAGCTCTTCGACACATTTCTTCACCTTCTCATGACTCCTCATACCATACAACTTTCCGCTAAATGATACCAGTATAGAGATCAAATCTTCTATTAGTTCTTGTTCTGGTGTTTTGTCCTCCTTATTTAATACCACGAGTTCACAGTTGTGTGCTTTGCATACTTCTTCAATTATCTCGAAGCCAAACCTTACAAGCCTGTCTGGGTAGGCTATGACAACTTTCGATACTTCGTTGTTTAGTATCATTCTTAGTAATTTGAGGAATCCTTTTCTCTTCATGTTTAATCCAGATCCAATGTCTGTTATTACTTGGTCGTAGTCCTTAACGTTCTCCTCTAGGTATTTTACTTGGTTTATCAAGTCGTCTTTCTGTGTGTTTGATGATACTCTTGCGTAAAGTATCACTTTCCTCTTTCTAACAATCCCCACCAGTCTTTCGACGTCTTCTTCCTTGAACCTCCACTTTCCAGTTTCTAGTATCACGGGTTTTATGTACCCTTTCTTAACATATTCTCTGAGTGTTGCATAGGATATTCCTAGGCGTTGGCACACTTCCTTGGGTCTTAGCATTATATAAAAATTTATGATGAAATAATATAAACTTTACGGTTTATCGGAAACTGCTGTCAACGGCTTAATATTTCACATCCCATGCTGATACTCGCTGAAAGGTGAAGGAGGTCTAATGTCTTTAATTTCACTCTGTTACTCATCCTCAAGGCAAGGTCGAATACTCTATTGAATTCTACATCCTCTACTTTACAACCGCATTTCTCTAGAGCATAATCTACGAGGGCATTAAGCTCTTCTTCTGAGAGTTTAAGAGTTCGTGAAAAGACAGAATAAAGTTCAGTAACTACAAGCTTGCTTATTACCTTTTCTCCGTCTTTGGGAGATTTTGCAATAGCTTTTTCGTGGTTCGGATCTTTCTCGTTAATTAGAGCTATTATAATACTGCTATCGATATAATATTTCATTCCCTTTCCCTTAATAAGTCTTCAGAAGTCGGTAGCTCGAAAGGTATCCCTTCTTTTAACCATTTTTCAGTTAGTTCAAGGTTAAAGATTAATGAGCTCCCTGCTCGTGTTATAGTCTGACAGGCCAAGATATCTACGTATATCCTTTGTTTTGTTGTGATTCTCTTCTTTTATTCTTTAGCTGATGTAGAAACTAAAATATCTACAGTCTTATATATTAAAAAAGTCATATATTTCCCTGTTGAACAAATTTGTTCCTAGTTTTTTAATGATCGATTTTCTTCAACTTAAATATTGATGACACTAATAATATATCTAGAACAACAAAGATAATTACGGCTATTAATACGGACCAGAAATATGATATCAGAGAAATTATTAATGAACTTATGATGGTAAAGACAGCGTCAAATACCGAGGAAATTGAGCCCATTATAGAGGAAGATGTCGCGAAAGTTTCCTCTGGGATCGAACTATACATTAAGTAAGAAAAATAATAATTTGCGAAAGAACCGGCTATACTTGATAGAAATAGAATAACATAAATTATCGGTAATAATTGCTCGTTAGTGAAAAATACTAAAGAAATATCTGAGACGTCTGAAAGCACAAATAAGAACGTCATCCAGGCTTTGCTATTTATGCTAAATTTGTAGCCTAATTTGTTACCAACTAAGCTACCGATAATGAAAATAATGCTCCATAAGCCTATAAATACGGGCGGTAGATGTAAAGCGTAGTAAACTAGATATACGATAAACAAGTTTATTAAGGATCCCGGTAAGGAATAAATTATATTGAATATTAAAATTGTTTTTAATACATTATTTTTTATTATATTTAAAAACCCTACCTTAAAAGTGCTTATATATGACTGTTGAGCCACCTCATTATCTACTCTCCTAACGCTTAACAAAAACGCTAGGCCGATTAATGTAATGATCACGATTAACGTTAGGTTTTTGAATAAGCTTAGAGCGAGTAATAAAGTTCCTAAAATTTGACCTGTAGCCAAGGCTACGATTTCATATTTTCTAACTAAATAAATTCCCCTCTGGTAATCAGTCATAAGAATTTTAAATAGTTTATCAAGTGCAGTTGACTCAAGAGCTTTTATGATACTGCTAAATGGAATACCTATGAGCAACACGGTGAAGAAAAGTAACTTTAATTTGACTAAGTATAAAAATATAGGGTAAAGCGAGATAATAGTAATTATGTCTAGTACGTAACCTATTTTCAGTAATTTGACAATATCTTTATATTTATCAATTAAAGGGGATTCAAACAGTTGTATGTGTGGAAATATGTAATTAGTTATACTGAATAACGTATATGTTAGTACCAGACCTATTATCCCAAGAAGATGCCACAAAAAGAAATAACCTAGAGAATTCTCAGCAACTATTAATAAAAATTTAAATATTATTAACTTTCTTACCTCGTCCATTATCATCACCATAATTCTTTAGAAAATGTGTTAATAGTACCTTTTTACCAAGGTCTGTATTAACATAAGTTAGTATTTCGTCTTTGGGGCAATGTTTCATTGCCCTACAACCACCATAGCATAATGCCCCTACTTGACAATTAAGGTAGCATTTCCTTATTTCTCCAAAAGCCTCTATTAAATACTGAGAGTTAGTTATTTTAATGCCTCCATCATCAGTTATAATTCCAAAATACTTCGGAGTATAAAGATACCCGGGACATTTGTAAACCCTTAAGAATTCATCAATTGCATAACCATGTTTAGCTACGTAAGTACAAGGGCCATGAAGATATGCTGGACTGGTCTTAAAGCCCAATTCTTGAGCAAACAACTCAAGTTTTATTAATTCCATAGCCTCAGTCTGTGAAACTTCTGGTAAATAATATTCATTCTTCATATAAACTTCTTGAGTCTCATATATCCAATGAGGGGAAAAGACTACTTTATCGACTAAATCACCCAAATCCTCTTTAATCTTCAATAATAATTTTCTTACTGATTCAATATTATCATAATTTATATTAGATCTTAAGGATATATCAAATGGATATTTCTCTACTAATTTAATAAAATTATTATAAACTAAATCAAAACTGCTACCTCCCCCTGCTAAGGGTCTTCTCTTATCCATAACTTCTTTCATACCATCTATCGTAATTTGAATTCCTATAGGACTAGAATCTGATAATTCCACTAGCTTCTCTATTTTATCCTCAGTGAGAAGGCTACCATTGGTTATGATTACTTCTTCCAAAGAGATATTTTTATTAAGTTTTATATTAACTAATTCATTATGAATTTTTATTATTTCATTAAAGGCCAATAATGGTTCACCTCCATAATAAACCAAATGTATTTTACGTATATTATTTTGATCAACGTATTTCTTAACAAAATTTATAAATTTATCAGCTCTTTTATCATTTATTACCTCTCCGTCCTTTCTATATGTTTGATAACAATAAGGGCAAACAAAATTACATTTACCAGAAATTGCAAACCAAATTTCCATTCCGTTATAATTGGTTAATGTATTAAATCTGAATTCTATGATATTATGCTTATACCTATTTATATCATAATCAAATAATATATTTAATCTCTGCAGATCATTTATTAGTTCAATTAGTTCTTGATCAGCCAGTCTTACGTTAGCATTATTAATATATTCTAACAATTTATTCCATAAATCTTTATTAACTTCTATTATAGCATGATTTATCTGATTAAATAAAATAATACTGTCGTTGTTATTAAAATAAATTAAAAAAGGAGATAAATAATATCTTTTCATAGAAAACCACATCCTTTTAAATCATTGCTATTTTCTTGGGCAGATCTACTAATATTATCTTTTCATCAGCTAAAAACTGCATTTCTTGGGCAGATCTACTAATATTATCTTTTCATCATTCTCGCCTAACGCATAAAATAATGTTCCTTCTACTTTTAAATCCCATGTATGTTCATATATGCTTGTTTCTACACCTACATCTTTTGCTAAAGCTAAACTTTGCAGATTACCATTAGACAGCACTATGGGCTGTGTAGGCGATAATTTTAAACCCTTATATATGTATATCCTTTGTACACCTTCATAATAAATCTCCTCTATTGGCTTATATCCATCTGGCGTCAGTATTAAGTCTCCTACTTTCAATTCCCTAAATTTCCTAGGCCCGTTAGGCGTTATTAAAACTAAATCATCAGTAAAACATCCTCCTCCTCCTCCAAAACAAATTGGATTACAAAAATTTCCACAGCCGAAACAGAAATTAGGCTCCAAAAAATTAAACATATCATCTCCTTCGTATAAGATTCTATACTTTGGTTCTATTAATGTATTATCTATACTTTCCATTTTTGATCCCCTGACTAGTTTTTACACTTAAACTTCTTTTTTTTCTTAACTCTCCTAATACCTTAAAAATTATTAAATATTGGCGTACTAATTATATCTAAGAATATTGAAGATTTTTAGTCTTCTATTCCACTTAAATAAACATTTATAAATAATTTGTAATGATAAATACTAGGATTACGTTTCTACAATATTTATTATTTTTTCTTCAGATCTTAAAAGTTAGTATGGAATCTTTTTTTCACATAAGAAAATACATAAGAAGTCTAAAGAATGGGATTTTTGGTAGAAACGTTTGTATAAGGGAAGCAGTACCTAATTATATGAGACGGACTAAAGCCACGGGATGAATAAAGTCAAGAGGTTTAGGTAATTCCCCCATTAATTTTATCTTTAGCTCAAATATTTTCCTTGACGAACTCAAACAACTGCTAAGGATCCTATTCAAAGGAGGAAATTACTTGACAAAACTGTGTAAGGAGGGAGAAGAGCCTTAAATTACACCAAAACTGAGGAAGCAAGAAAGGTGATCAAGAGTCTAGAAAGAATGTGTTATGGAAACAAGGGTACTCATAGTCTTTTATGTGAAAAAAAGATTCCATACTAACTTTTAAGATCTGAAGAAAAAATAATAAATATTGTAGAAACGTAATCCTAGTATTTATCATTACAAATTATTTATAAATGTTTATTTAAGTGGAATAGAAGACTAAAAATCTTCAATATTCTTAGATATAATTAGTACGCCAATATTTAATAATTTTTAAGGTATTAGGAGAGTTAAGAAAAAAAAGAAGTTTAAGTGTAAAAACTAGTCAGGGGATCAAAAATGGAAAGTATAGATAATACATTAATAGAACCAAAGTATAGAATCTTATACGAAGGAGATGATATGTTTAATTTTTTGGAGCCTAATTTCATTGCTTGTCATCCGTTTTGTGCTCCAGTCGTATGGGACCCTTTCACCAAGAAGGGAAAAAGCTGCTGATGACTTCGAGAAGATAATGCAAGTCCTTAAGGACGAGTTGGACAACGAGAGACTAAGACTGGACATGGTCTTCGCTGATAGGGATTCTGGCGGTGTAGCCAAATCAACAGCCCCTTGAACACTCATGCCCCTCCTCTGACCAAGAATGTTGTCTCCCCTCTCGAGTATAACTAGATAAGCACTAGAATTATGCTCAAGACATAAGAGACTAACGTACCTATTTCCCCCATAACTAACATCAAATTGCTCCAAACCTCTTTACACACACTCAGAGCCTTTGCAACCATGACAAACTCCAATCTCCAAGAAAAACTATTCATAAGTATGAAAAGGTGGGGTATTAGGGATGTTTTGGCGGAGTTTCAGATTTAGGACTTGTGATATCGCTGACTCCTCCTCATCTTGGAAGGGTGAGGGTTCCCATCTCATCGTTCCCACCATCGATTCGGGACCACATTTCTCATTTGAGGGCAGTAGGGGGTATCAGAGCTCCCCCCACATACGGTAGACCCAAAATCACCTCCTTAAAAATAAATCTATAGTGTAAATAAGTGTTTCAATTACATTAAATGTAAAATTCTCTGGATTGAATAAATCAGGAAATAAAAGAATTAATAATAATCTAAATTCCTCTCTCCCCACCTCCCCCTTGAATATGGTATATAAGGAGTAGAGCACAAGGGCCAGCACGAAGATCAACGTGCGGAAAACAAACTTAGTAGAACTAGTAAATGGAAGAAAAGCCTTAATGTTCCTATAAGAGGTCTCTATGGGACCTCTTACCTTATTGTACAAATCCAACACTTCCCTCTTGGGCAGATCTAGATTAGTAGCCCTAGCAAAATAAACAAGACTCTTCTTCTTTCTCCTCACTTTTTCCTTGCTATACACGAGAAGCCTGAACTTGACCTGCTCATCCCTCCTATGCCTCTTACTATTAGTTGTGTAATCCCCGTCAAACTCCTCAAACACCTTCACGTCCCCAACAGGCACAGCAATTATATACTTAAACTGTGAAATGAAATTGAGCACATCAACTGTGTAGAAACCAGCGTCAAGAGTTATCAACCTTATCTTGAATCCCATTGCCATTACTTGCTCCACGAGGATCTTCACTATCTCGTCCTTAGTCATACCGTTCACTTGCGGAATAAAGGCAAGTAAAAGTACTTTCCCCTTATACTTGGTTGTTGCAGTTGCGTAGTTCCACGAGTTTCCTTTTTCAGAGCTCCCGAGCCCTTTCACTGGTTTCCCATACCACGTCTTGGTTGTCCAGTCTATTGAAAGATCTATCTCATTCACTCCCTTTAATATCTCCAAGGATATTTTCCTAGCTCTTTCCAATAGCTTTTCAATCACTTCCATCCCTTGTTTCTCTACGTAATTCCTCACGGTCTGTGGGGATACGTCATACGCTCTGGACTTGTTCTCTACTGAATCGTTCCACAAACACGCGGAGATGAGAGTTTTTGCTACCTCATCTACCTTTTCCCCTTTGAAGTTCAACATGGAAAGTAATTTATATCCTATTTGTTGAATGTTATTTTGGTGAGGGAGACCGGGTGTTACCATCTTCCTATCTCACGTAGTAATACTCCATCTCCCTCACCTTAAACCCTTTCTTCAATTCTTTATACTCTTATAAATTTCTTTATCTTTTATAAATTCGATATTATCCTATCAGAAATATTTTTTCTAATATGATTTTGGGTCTACCGACATGAAAAGAGGGGACTTTCATCCGTTACGTCTAGTCCCTTCAATGAAGGAAGGAGATACTAATTACCCCCTCCATCAGTCCCATTAAACTGGGGAGGAGCTTCATTAGCATCACTAAGAGAAACTTTGGCAAAGAAGTATTTAAACACGGTCTATCCATCCCCTTGGCTAGGCTTTCCACTCCTTAACCCCCATTTTTTTGTAAGTTATAGTGTGAACTTCGAGTGAATGACCGTTAGGATTGTTGATGTTGATGAGCTTTGAATCCTATGGTTAAATGAGTACTTGATCATTTCCAGGCTTCTATTCAAAGCCTTTGGCTCTTGAACCTAAAGTGAGGAGCGAAGATACTCGTTTGGGTTTACCGGAGAATCACTGTGTGAGATCCTCTAAACCAGTAGTATAGGTTGTAATCGCCACTAATCCACCTTCTTCAGGCACATATCTTTTAACCTCGTTAAAAGCCCTCCCATGCCCTACCTAAAAGCTTACCCGCTTAGCAAGATTATGAGACCCACGTTACTGTGATAATTATGTTAGTAGTGGAAAGTATGCGCTTAGCAAGATTATGAGACCCAAATGAAGGACGAGAGATACCCTCTCTAATTATCATGTATCTCCTTTAAGTAATACTCATAGCTAAGCGACGACAAGGCATGTCCATGATGTTATCCTTAAGCTACATATTTATCATATGTCGAGAGAGTGTCCCAAGCGCAAATAATTGAATAAATCTATGTAAAGGTTTATAGATAATAATTCAAAAGATATTGTGAATTACTGAGAAATTTTGAATTTTCGCTTGAAGCAAAAAGTCGCGTAATACTTAAAGGGAACCGGGACGATGTAGTACCGATTCACATGAAACATTGGATAGAATACTACAACGGCCCGGTCCCCTATGAACATTTATCAGCAAGGCATAAAACACTTGTGAAAATGAACTACATGCTGATCACGTCTGAAGTGCTGTCGCGTCTCTCTGACCTCTTCATATTGAGAGCGTTAATAGTGATGATTGTGTGGACGTGCTCCTACAGGGACGTGCGGAGCTACTACGAGTCAGACGTGGTGGTAAGGTGGTTCCTAGGCGAGTACAAGTCTAAGTCGGAGATCCATAGGAGGGCAAAGAAATTTAGGGGAGAGGTAAAGACTCTGTTCAAGGAGTACGCCAAGGAGTTGGAGGGGAAGATGAGTAGACTTGCTGACTACTTACCTAGCAGTGCGTTATACGGAAAGGTTGGAAAGCTGTGGATCGTGGATTCCTTCCTAATCGAGGTACCCTTCGGGAAGAGGAACAAGGAAACATTGAAGAAGAAGTTTGAGCTAGACCTAAGGCAGAGGAAGTACAGGGAGGCGGCTAACACGCTCTTCCTTTACATTAAGTGCAAAGTGAGGAGGTTCAAGGGAGAGTTTACAAAGAAGAGGAACAGGAGTTCGGCTTCAAGGTCTTCAACCTCATGTCGCCTACAATGATAGTTCACGAGATTCAAGTGGAACTGGCCAATTTTCCGGACAATAAGGTTGGCTTCTCTCGCAGCGGTTATAAGGTAGTGGATAGGGGCTTCGTGGGGAAGTCCTCGAGCTGGTTGATAGGTTTCTCTAGTTTCAGGAGTGGAGTTCTTTGGGATCTTCTTGAGGAGGTATTGGAGGCCTTACGCTACTGAAAAGGGTATGGTCGAGTTCTTTGTCTACGTTATCGCGTTGATTTACAACTTCTATATCTACACTTCTGTGTTATCGCGTGTTCTGGAGAGTCAACTCGCCCACTAACTTGTACCGCGAGAGTTGATCAAGGTAGTGTGGACTATGTTGGAAATTCTGTTTTTCTCTATACTTGATTATTTTCCATTACAATATAAGCTTAATCTCTCGTTATACTGAAAGATATAATTATATTTTATTCTTAATTAATTATAAAATTGTTTTTCTATCATACTATATTTATTCAATTATTTGCGCTTGGGACACTCTCTCGAAGACGTAGAAGGGGAACATTAGCTTGTATCTTGTTACCACGTTCTCATCGTACTTGCTCCAGTCCCTAGTGTTCTTCTTTTCCATGGGTAATACTCTTCATAATTACTTTAAAATTTTTGTATAATTCTGAAGCGATCCACAACGTATATATAAACTTCTTTATAGAATTCTTGAGTTTCCCTAATCTTAATCTTATTGACTGTTAAAATTCAAATTAAACGTTAGATTAAAGGCAAATTTAAAGTATGTTTAATAAAATTTGAAATAACTGGCAGCATAATTTCAAACAAAATAAATATATAGAGCCTAATCTTCCATTATAATAAATGGCTTTCGATATAGCGTTAAAAAATGGTAACATATTTAATGGAAAAGAATTTATAGGAAAAAGCAATATTTACATTAATAACGGTAAAATAGTAAAAGTATCCAAAGAGGAACTAGATGCCAAACAAGAAATAGACGCAATGGATATGTTTGTAATGCCAGGTTTAATTGATGCTCATATGCACATATCAGGAATTAAGGGTGGAAGTTTATTAAAACTAATGTTTGAAAGACCAGAATATAGAACTATAAGAGCTACTAAATGGTTAGAGAAACTACTGCTAGCTGGTTTTACAACAGTTAGAGATTGTGGAGATCCTATTTCTATATCATTAGCTAAAGCTGTAAAAGAAGGTATAATTAAAGGACCTAACGTAATTGCTGCAGGCAGACCTATAACTCAAACTTTTGGTCATGGAGAGTTGAGCCATGATATACCATTAGAAGTATCTGAGACTACTGGATTTTCAGAAATTTGCGATGGTACGGAATCATGTATTCATGCTGCAAGAAAAGTTTTGAGAGAAGGCTCAGACTTCATTAAGATATTCGCTACTGGAGGAGTTTTATCTCAGAGAGATAAACCAGAAAATCCTCAATTAACTTATGACGAAATAAAGGTTATCGTAAATGAAGCAGAAAAAGTAGGAACTTATGTTGCAGCTCATGCTCATGGAGATAAAGGAGCAAGGATTGCAATAGAGGCTGGAATAAAAACGTTAGAACATGGGACCTTGCTTCAGGACGAAACGTTAAAGTTGATGATAGAGAAAAAGGTTACTTTAACTCCTACATTATCTATTCAGGAAGTAATTTATAGACATGGTAAAGAGATAGGAGTTGATGAATGGGGATTAGAAAAGATTGCAATGGTAAGAGACAGTATCTCTTCAGTAGTAAAAAAGGCTAAAGACTATGGAATAACAATAATCACTGGAACTGATTTAGGTTTTGAGACTGGTCTTGAAGATATAGATATAGGAAAGAATTGGATGGAAATTGTTCTACTAATAGAAATAGGTGGTTTAACTCCAGTAGAGGCATTACGTGCTGCAACATATAATTCTTCAATAGCAATAAACATTAACTCTGGATTAATAGATTCTGGTAAAGAAGCTGACTTGATCATAATAAACGGAAATCCTTTAGAAGATATTAAAGATATATCGAAGGTCTCTTATGTTATTAAAGACGGAAAAATTGAAGTGGAAGAAAGAAAAATTAAAAACTAATTATTTTTACTTCTGTACAATTTTTTTAGATCTAACAATAATTGATAGTAGAAGTGCTAAAAAGTTAGGTAGTGCTATTGCTAGCAAGCCTGCTTTTTCGAATCCATAGGATGAAATAAGTCCACCCATTATAGGTGCGCCAAATATAGCGCCTATGTTGAAAGTAAGAAACATGAAACCAGTAACTGAGCCTACTACTTCGTCTGGAACTACGTCTTGCGAGAAAGATATTATACTCACTATTAGGCCACCATATCCAGCTCCCCATGCGATAGTAAGTAAAATCATTGGTAAATACCCTAAGTATCCTATAAAAAGGCCTATAGAAGATAAAGTTAATATTGTACTACTTAGTAGCAAACTTATTTTTCTACTTATCTTATCACTTAATAGTGCTATTGGGAGTAGAAATACTAGTTCTCCGAGACCATTCATAGATGCTATTATTGTAGCATTAGACTTGCTTAAGTTCAGACCATACAAGAGATAGTCTGAATAATATCCTAAGAACGCAAATAATGCTATCCCAAATGATAATATTGCAATACTTAATATTATGGTATTTACATTTAGAATTTTTTTCAAGTCTATTTTTTCTCTTATTTCCTCTCTATAATTTATTGGAACAAAATAAAAGAATAATGCTAAACTTATTATGGATAAAATTCCTGATATCAAGAATGGTAAACTAAATTTAGGTAAAAAAGGTGAGATAACATACGGTGCTATAAAAAGCCCGACTCCAAAAGCTACACTATTAGCTCCTATTCTTAATGCTCTTGTTGTATTTAATAAATCTCCAGCAAAAGCAGCAGTAGCTGGTTGGAATATTCCTACACCCACACCAACCAAAAATCTGTATATCAATAATTCTAATCCGTTAGATACGTATCCTGTTAATATAGTAAATATTGTAAAGAGTCCTACAGCCGATACTATGGTATATTTTGGCGATATTTTATCAAATAAATAACCACCTACCATACTAAAAACAGCTATACCTATTGCATATATAGACGCTGTTAGGCCTATATATGCTGAACTTATCTTTAGTGTGCTTATTATATAAGGAGAAGCGAAAAAATATAGCTCAGAATCGTAAGCCTCAAGAAACCAAGGTATTAAGACTAGAACTATCATTAATACATAAAATTTTTTATTTTTCTTAGCTAGATTTTTAACGGATTCTCCACTTCTCATTACTATCAACTTTCTGAGTTATAATAATAGTTTTATATATACTTTTCTATATACATTTTATAATATTTACTGACGTAAATATGAAAATAGAACAGTATTAACAATTGTGCTTTATCTATAACTATTAAAAATTTAAAAATTTATCAATCATTATCCTTATTAACTGTTAATTTTTGTTTTAATGAGATGTCTAAATGAATGGAAAAAATATTGGTATAAGCAGGACTATTATAATCTTAATTGTCCTAGTAATTATTATAATAGCCGCAGTGGGAGCAGAATTCGTAATAACCAAACACCCAACTCCCACCGTTAAAGCAATCTCACTAGCACCATCAAACACAAACGTACTAACAGACGTAGCACAAACAGCACCACCAGACGCACTAGACCCAGCAACAGGCTTTTTCGTACAGGACGGTCCATTGTTTACTGCTGTTTTTCAAGAGCTTGTAGAGTTTAACGGTACTAATTATCACGAGGTAGTCCCAGTATTAGCTGAGAATTATTCTACTCCAAATTACCAGAATTATTACTTTAACTTGAGGGACTACGTTCACTTCGCCGACGGAGTACAATTCAATTCGTCAACAGTATGGTTCTCACTATACAGAACAATACTAATGGGTCAAGGACCCGGAGTAGCAAACTACATCGGATTATTATTCAACTCAACAGTTTACGGAATGACAGGATACGCAATACCTTGGGGAGTTAACTACGCAATACAGAACGCAACAGGATTACCAACAGCAAATAATTACACACTAACAGCACAAGTACTAGCATCAATACTCTCACACTTCAACGCGAACAACGCAACAATACAAAAGATAATGGAATACCCAAACCAAGCAGTAGTAGTAAAAGGACCGTATGAAGTAGAGGTTAGTACGCTAGAGCCTTACAGATATTTGCCATTTGATCTAGCTGGCTGGTGGGGTGCTATTGTTAATCCTGTAATTGTTGATGAGCATGGTGGAGTTTCTCCCAATTCCGTTAATTCTTACCTTGATGAGTATGGTATGAATGGTACTGGTCCTTACGTTATAGTTAAGGTTTCTCCTGGGTTTTCTACCATAGAGTTGGAGGCTAATCCTAATTATTGGGCTGTAGGTCATGACGTTCCTCTAGTTGCTCAGCCTGCTCACATTAAGTACGTTGTTATTAATTATGGTTTGAGTCATAATGATAGGGTTGAGGATTTCTTGAAGAACGATGCTCAAATATCTTACATTTCAATACCCTACTTGTCCCAAATACTTGGTGCCTACCCATATAATACTATACCGATGAATTCTTCCTTCATTAACTTCGGTTCTGAACCTGGTGTTAACTTTATTGCATTAAATACTCAAAAGTATCCTACTAATATTACTGATTTTAGGTTGGCTGTGGAGTATGCTGTTAATTATTCTGCTTTATTGTCAATATTTTCTTATAATGGTAAGCCTTTGGCTTCTGAGTTTTTGGGTCCTATATCTCCTCAGTTTCCTGGTTATTATGATCCTAGTGGTCTTCCTGACTATAATTATAGTCCTTCTTTAGCTATGCATTATCTTAATGAGGCTGGTTACATTGGTCATTTTTACGTCGTTCTTCCTAATGGTAGTACTTTGGGTGATTCTTCTGGTACTCAATTGCCTCCCTTGTCATTGTATGCCTTGTCTCCTGTTAATGAGCTTGAGGAGGACGAGCTTGAAATAATATCTCACGATCTTAGCGCAATAGGAATATCTACTACAGTCTACTACGTACTACCATCGATAGTTCCATCATTTAATACGCCAAGTAATAGTCCGCAGTTGCTTGATCTAGGCTGGTTCCCAGATTGGCCTGATCCTGTCTTCCAGCAATTGATGCCTATAACCGACATACAATTTGGAGCCCTGGATCATGCTTGGCTAAATTCTTCTAAGCTTCAGTCAATATATAGTAATTTACCATTTATTACAAATTCTACTCTTCAGAAAAAGTTAACTGCAGAAGCATACTCTATAATTTATCATGAGGCTCCTTACATGTGGTTACCAGTTACCGATTATTATTACTTTGTTCAGCCTTATGTCCATGGATTCGAATATAATGAATTTGTAGGATATTATTATAATATGATGTATTATAGTAACTATACTTACACTACATAATTTTTTAAAATATTATAATAAAAAGTTATATATTTCTATTCGTTATATTTTTAAATGCTTTATGAGTTACTTCGATTTTTCTCAAAAATAAAATTAAACTTACTTCTAATTAAAGTTGAATTTAGAATTTATCTTGATCTAATGAGTTCAAGATCTAAGAAAATTCAACTAGTCCATAAATCAATCTTTGTATAGACTTTCTACGAAAATCCTTGCAGTATTACGTAGCGTTAAAAATAATTTTATATAATGGAAGAGAAGTTAAATTATTTACTGTAAAGCCTAAAATACTATCATCTAAAATAAATAAGATTTATTTTATTGTATAAAAGAATGGAAATATTTAAGTAAGAGAAATTTCCGTAAACTACTATTTGTAATATCGAAAATCTAATGAATCATATATCAAACGGAAAGATTATAAGTCCATTAATATATTTTCCTTATGCTAAGTGAAGAAGAAAAGGAATATTCTCTTAATAAATATATAGAGTTTTTGAGACATCCTTCAATCTCTTCAACGGGAGAAGGAATAAGGGAAACTGCAGGCTGGTTAAAGGATTTTATGAATGATCTTGGTATTAGTGCTAGAATTGAGGAGACTGGAGGAAATCCAGTAGTCTATGGTGAAGTTAATAATGGGGGAAATAAAACCCTCTTGGTATACAATCATTATGATGTTCAGCCCGTCGATCCATTAGATGAGTGGAGATTTCCTCCTTTTTCTGCAACGATAAAAGATGGTTATATTTTTGCTAGAGGAGCTTCTGACAATAAAGGCACATTAACGGCAAGATTAATTGCTTTTTCCAAGTATAATGGAAAATTAAATTTTAAATTCCTATTTGAAGGTGAAGAGGAAGAGGAAGTATTAATTTATCGAAATATGTAGAAAAGAACTCAGAAAAACTAAAATCTAATGCAGTAATAATGGAGGGTTCTGGTTTAGATATTAAAGGTAGGCCTATGATAGTATTAGGTGTTAAAGGACTTGTATACATTCAAATAAACTTGAGAACTGGGGAAAGAGACGTTCATTCTTCTAACGCTCCTATAGTTTATAATCCAGTATGGGAATTGATAAAGCTCTTGAATTCTATTTTTGATGGTGAAAAGGTAAAGTTGAAAGGATTTTATGATGATATAACACCTTTAAGTAAGGAAGTGACTGAGCTTTTAGATAAATATGATCAAGACCCAGAGGAATTAAGAAAATCTTTAGGTATATATAAATTAAAAAATAATGATTTAAGATCTCTGTTTACTGAACCTACTTGTAACATAGACGGTATTATTTCTGGTTACGTAGGAAAAGGAAGTAAGACTATAGTTCCATCATCTGTTAGTGTTAAACTTGATTTTAGATTAGTTCCTAATCAGGATCCTAAAAAGATTTTTTCGTCCCTTTTAGAACACGTAAAAAATCAAGGATTTAACGTGGAAATTATAGAGATGGGACTAGAGAAACCAGTAAGGACTGAGCCTAATACTGCAGTCACTAAAGCTATGGTATCCTCAGCAAAGAAAGTTTACTCTACGGAGCCATTAATTATTCCTAATGCAGCAGGGACTCAGCCTATGGGTTTATTCTTTGATCTTGGAATAAAGGAAATAGTCAGCGCTATAGGTGTAGGTACTCCCTCATCTAATGCTCACGCTCCTAATGAAAACGTAAAGATAGAGAATTTCTATAAAGCCATAGAACACGCATACGAATTTTATAACGAATATGAAAAAATTTAAATTTTTTCTTAAAAATTTTTTATTGTAATGAAGGGACTATATCTTGTAGTGGTATAGCTATAGCCCATCCAAATGAATTAGCTAGAAACATTGTACTGCCAGCTATTACTGGATTAGTTATTCCGAATCCTCCGCCAATATCATAGGAGTCCTCTATTTGTCCATTAGAAGGATTTAATGCTAATACATATGGTCCTGCTGTTAACCATAAATATCCGTTATAGATTACTGGTGCTCCTCTAGGTGCTCCAGGAGTATCTGGAGAAGCCGGTTTTACATATGGAGTCAAGCTAGTATTCCATATTACATTACCGTTAGTTATATTTAGCGCAGTTACACTGGCAGTAGATGGACTGGTTATGTATACTATTCCATTATCTATGTATGGTACTGCTGATTTAAAGGCTACCGGCAAATATCCATATCCTATAGGAGTTGTCCATAATTCCTCTCCATTAGACGCATTGTATGCTGTTACTATTGTATATACGTAATTGTTACTTTCGTTTGCTACGTTCTCTTGAACTACAATTCCAGATTGTTGATCTACAGCTACTGGTCCATCACCTCCGCTTGTATCATATATACTCCAATCTGTAGGAGTGCTTATCCATAATATGTCTCCATTTTCTCCATTTACTGCTACTACTACTCCGTAAGGTTGTTGCAATAAAGTGAATCCAGCAATGAATACTGGTATACCATTAGGTAATATATAATAATCAAGGCTTGACATGCTATCTATATATCCTTGTAAATTATCTTGCCATAATTCTTCCCCGTCATACGGATTCACTGCCTCTATAGTTCCGTTTCCTGTGGCAAATACTAATTCGTTTCCATACACTGCAGGGCTTGGCATTAATTCTCCTTTAGTATACATCATCCATATGAGTTGCCCATTTTGTGCATTAAAAGCATAAATTGCTCCGTAACCCATTCCTCTAAAAACTTTTTGAGGCTCATTTGCTAATAGATTAGCAATTGCTGAGAAAGTAAATCCTACATCACCTACTGTCACGAAAACCATATACCGTGATATACTATTGGATTACCCATAGCATAGCTTGCTAGTCCAGACGCATACCATACTGGTTTTCCAGTTAATGGATTAACAGCAAATATACTTCCTAATCCTCCGCTATCAAATTCAACATATAACATGTTATCTGCTAATGTTACTCCTAGAGGTTGTCCATCGAATTGAGTTAGTTTAGCCGGTGCACCTCTATCTCCGTCAACTTGATATGCAGGTAATTCGCTATATGGTGCATTTAATGGTATAGCGTCACCTCCTACATATTCTACTAATGGTTGTTCCCAAGTTATTTTTCCGTTTATCAATAATGAATTAGACGTTCCTACTACGCCGTCATGTGCTTGAGTATATGCTAATACGCACCAATCTACAGGGAATCCTAATTGTGGTGGTGTGTTTATTGGTTCGTATGTTACTGTTAAAAGATATGGAAAATACTCACAAGGTATATACTGATTTCCAAATTTGTCGTATACTGGAAACCCTAGGAATCATTGCTTTAACTTGTGTTTCATTTGCCATATTTATGAATGATATAGTAGCTAATATCATTATAGATAATATTACCATTATTTTTAAATATCCTTTAAATTTAGATTTCATTATAGTTCCAAGCCAAACGATGAAGTGATTATTTAAAAATATTTTGAACGAATTTCTTGTTCACTATATATAGATAGTTAGACGTTTGATAGAAAATTTTTATTTCATATCAATCATATTCATGGTCTAAATTAAAAACTGTTAGAATCATTTTTCTAGATTTTCTATGTTTTTGCTATGAATACACCTTTATAGAAGAATAAAAGTTAAAAAATTCTAAATAATTTACTTAACTAAATGAGTATATATTATAATACCAAGAATAGTTAGTTATAATGATTTTAACTATTTAATTGGTTTTTGTTAAAAATTTTTAACATGCGTAGTATATACTATTCTAATTAAAAATCTAGAAAATAATAGAAGTTTTTTCTACATTATTGATAAGAGTGTTTTCGTATAGTTATCATATTATAAAGTTTTACATAATATTTTTTTAGGAAAATGTAAAATTACTTTTTAAAGAATTGCCCAATTTATATTACCATTTAAAAAGGTAGGTATGCCATGATTACTAGATTTATTAAGTTCTCTATTATTTTGAAAGTGAGAATTATATCATCTAAGTTTTAACTCATTGCGTATGGTTAGTGAGATATATTAAGGTTGTTAATAAGGAGGTAGTATTTATTATCTTTAAATATTAATTTATAAAAATTACCTTATTAAACCCTCATATGTTATATTAAATGATGTGCCATTATATAATAAGTTACCTGGAACTGCTATAGGCTCTCCAATGTCATTTGTCATGGTAATAGATTCATATGGAAATGCTCCTATTGGTCCAATAGTTCCGTCTATTGTAACATAGTTTGTTAGTGCTATATTAGTATATCCTTCTCCATAATACGCTATTCCAAAATCAGCTAATGTACTTAAATGTCCGAATACTTCTGGTCTTTCTTCTATCCATTCTCCAGATAATAATGAAGACGAGTAATTTAGTGTTATACTAAAGTACTCATGTTCTGTAACATCATCTAATGTTATTTTCCATTCTTGGGTTGTAGAATTTATAACTTTTAGCAGTATTATAGAACTATAAATTGTGTCTCCAGGTTTAACTGTAAAATTTTGTATTGGTGTTGCAGCAGCTGGAAGAATTTCGTACCATGCACAGTAGTAAGTCTGTCCAAATTCAGAATAAGATAATGTTCCTGTCTGAATTAATGACTTGTCACCGCTAAAGAATCCGCCTATTCCTATCCACTGGGCAGAATAAGTAGGAAACATTGTAGGTTTAACGCTTTGGACTATCCATGAACCGTCTATATCTGTTACCTCCGGTTCTGGGTTACTAAAATTTGACGATACAACATATCCTGCCCAATTTAATGACTCTTCTCCAAAATAAAAGGTATACTTTGACATTACTGGAACATGTGTGGCTGTATATGATATAGGTAAAGTAGAAAAAATAACAATGTGGCTAAGATTAGTATTACACCTCTTATATGCATTTCAATCACTTTTTTAGTTAGTACATATAATATAAGTTTTTCTGTAATATAATTATATAGATTTTAATATATAATTAATTAATCTTTAAACTTGGTAAATCACTATGATTAAATGAAAGATAGTATATAGTCGATTTTCATTATTTACTCAACTAATAATATTCAATTATATCTAATTTAGTAACAATTTTTCTGTTTATATTTCTAGTAGAATAGGAAGTTCATTTAAGTGACATTTAATTTTTATAATATTTTAAACATTTTAAGCATTATATAAGAATATTAAACTATCTCTACATGGAAATTAGAAATTTACATATAAATATCATTTCTTCGCTAGTCATTTATGGAAAGATCTAAGGCACAGGCTGAAGATTTAGGAATAAAATCGGATAAAATGATGAGAAAAACATTATCTAGATTAGAACTTCTTTTTCTTTCATTACAAGGTATAATAGGTTCTGGATGGTTATTTGCTTCTTTATACACTGCAGCATATGTAGGTGGAGCAGGAATAATATCATGGATAATAGGAGGAATTCTCTTAATATTTATAGCTTTGACTTATTCAGAAATATCTTCCTCAATACCAAAGTCTGGTGGAGTAGTAAGATATCCTCATTATACGCATGGTGGTATAGTTGGTTATATTATTGCATGGTCGTATTTCGCTGCAGGAGCTACTGTACCAGCAATAGAATCTACTGCTATTGTAACCTATTTAACTAGTCTTTTTCCATCATTAACTATTAATGGTTATTTAACTACTACTGGACTTGGTCTAGCCTATGGGCTTTTATTTTCCTTCTTTATTATAAATTATCTCGGAGTTGGGTTAGTTGGAAAAGTTGCACATGGCGTAGGATGGTGGAAGTTAATAATACCTAGTTTAACAGTAATTATGCTATTAGTATTTTATTTTCATCCTTCAAATTTTTATGCTAATGGATTCTTTCCTCCTTCTAAATACTTAGCATCTGGATTCTCAGGCTGGTCTTCTGTTCTTTATGCCATTCCAACTACTGGAATACTTTTTTCTTATACAGGTTTTAGGCAAGCTATAGAATATGGAGGAGAAGCTAAGAATCCGTCGAAAGATATCCCTTTTGCAGTAGTAGGCGCGTTACTTATATCTATAGTTCTTTATACATTACTTCAAGTTGCGTTTACAGGGGCTATAAATTGGTCATCTATTGGTGTGAAAATCGGAAATTGGACAGGATTGCAATATTCTTCCTTATCTTCAGGTCCATTTTATGAGATATTTAAAAGTTCAAGCGTTGCTGGCTCAATTCTTTTACTTTTTGATGCCTTTGCAATACTATTATTGATAGATTCAGCAGTAAGTCCAGCAGGCACTACAGTAACTGGCATGGGTACTGGAACTAGGGTACTTTATGGTCTAGCTTCAAATGGATATTTGCCAGAAATCTTCCTTAAAATAGGGAAAACTAGGGTTCCTGTAATTTCTTTAATAACAGTTACAGTATTAGGCGGGATATTTCTTCTTCCCTTCCCTGCATGGATAGCATTAGTTGGAATAGTATCTTCAGCAGCAGTGTTTACATATATTATGGGTGGAATAAGCTTAGAGGTTTTAAGAAAGAAAGCTCCAGAACTACATAGACCTTATAGATTACCTTTAGCTAGAGTTCTTTCTCCTATTTCAACTCTCGTAGCTCTACTCATAGTATACTGGGCTGGCTTCGTTACTTTGTTTGAAGTAGTCACCATAATATTTGCAGGATTTCCAATATTGTTCGGATATTATGCTAGAAGAAACTGGAATATATCAGTTAGATTAGCTACTCTGCTTGGTGTAGCGAACGCACTTATAATTGGCATTCTAGATCTTTATTTCTTTATGATAACTAACGGATTAAGCATGAGTAATACTTTTGCTTTTATGATTTATTTAATAATAATGAGTATTTTGGTATTTTCAGATATGGCTATAATATATTTAAAGAGTGTTACTTCACGACAAGAAATAAAGTCAGGAGCGTGGATGCCAGCGCTGATATTTAGTGTTCTTGCTCTATCTTATTTCGGTAGTTTTGGGCTTGACGTATTAATACCTTTTCCTCAGGATCTAATGGTACTAATAGTTATAGGTCTATTTTTCCATTATATTGCAGTAAAAAGCGGAATTAAAACAAAAGCTATTGAGGAAATAATAGACAATATGAAGGGTTTAATATAATTTTTATATTTTTTACTTTTAAAAAGAACTAAAAATTATAGAATAATGACTCTATAATAAACCTTAAATTATTTTTATCATCATATAATATATGAAGTACTTAATAGTAAAGAATTATCCTATTGAAGGACCTGGAGTACTTAAGGAGATACTTAGAGGTGAAATAAAAGAGATTATGGCAGAAGATCTTCATGATGAAGATTTTGATGCATTAATTATTATGGGCGGTCCAATGGGAGTATACGAGAAGGATAAGTTTCCTTTCTTACAGAAAGAAATTGAAATTATAAGGTCCTCTTTTGAAAAAGGAAAAAGGATTTTAGGTATTTGTTTAGGTTCTCAGTTATTGTCTGCATCATTAGGTGGCGAGGTGATTAAGGGACAATTCGGTTCAGAAATAGGTATAAAAAAAGTAAAATTTATTGGAGATCTCTCTTATCTTGGGGACGCTAATGTATTTCAATGGCATGGCGATACTTTTTCTTTGCCAGAAAATGCCGAACTTTTAGCATATAGTGAGAAATATTTTCAAGCATTTAGACTAGGGAAAGCATTAGGTCTGCAGTTTCATTTAGAGGTTAATTCAAGTATAGTTAAAGATTGGTTAAAGGAATACGGAGGAGACGAAAATTTGATTACCGATGTTTCAAAAAATGAGATTAAGCTAAGAGAATTATTGGAAAAAATTATTAATTATTGGTTAAAACTTTAAGTAGTTGCAGCAGTTTTATTTGCTTTAAATGTGTAATTCTTTGTCCATAAAGAAACTATTAATGTTACAATCATTATGAATATTCCTAAAATTGCGATATAGTCAAAAGCTGTAGCTGACGGTAGATAACCTAAAACTAATGGTTGATTATTATACATCATTATAACTGGATCTTGATAGCTATCCATTAAGACAGTTGCTGCTACTGGTCCTGCAGATCCTCCTAATGTTCTTAACATTGTGTTCATACCCATACCAGTAGTTCTATATTCGTCTGGTAAGGATAGAGCAACCATATTTACAAGAGGTAAAATTACAGCTACTAAACCTATTGAACTTACAAATCCTGCTTCCAATAAGTCTACTGGAGTAGCCCTATTTACTAATAGCATGAAATACGATAATGCTGATATTATACTTCCGGATATTAATACTGGTTTTGGTCCAATTTTTGGCATTAGCCTACCAAATAACGGTCCAAATATAACCATTCCGAAAGCTACTGGCGACATTAATAATCCTGATTCTATAATAGATAATCCTAAACCATATGGACGTGGTAATTGAGAATAATACACCATGAATATAAATACCATGAACATTCCTATTCCTGAAACTAAACCAACTATGTTCGCTACTGCGAAGTTTCTTATCTTGAAAAGATCTAGACGGAGTAGAGGTTCTTTAACTCTTTGTTCATAGGCTATAAACACTCCATATAGTACTAACCCGGAAATCAAAAGTGCCAAATTGTTAATGGCTAACCAGCCTAATGTAGGCCCCTCAGTTATATATACTAATACCATGACTGTGGCTAATCCTATCAAGGTCGCTCCACCGTAATCTACTTTTTCTTTTACTCTGTGTCCAGTATGAGGTAAATATGCTACTGAAGCTGCAAATACTATTATTGATAATATTGCGGCGGTATGGAAAGCATAAGGCCATCCTAAGTCTTCTACTACATACGAACCTACTAAAAGTCCTAGAGCTGGTCCAATTCCTAGAATTGCACTTAAGATAGCTTGTGCAAATGCTACTTTTTCTCTTGGGAAAAGATCAGTTATTATAGCTATTGCTATAGGAAAAATTGAAAATCCTACACCTTGTATGGCTCTAGCTCCTAGCAAAAACCATATATTCGGAGAAAAACCTGCTAAAGAAACTGCTACTATATAGAAACCTATAGCAATTACATACATTTTTTTCTTACCGTAAGTGTCTGCTAATTTACCCATTAGTGGTGACGTTGCTGCGGCTACTATCATATAAGCAGAAGTTACCCATCCAGCTAATGTAGCTGAAATTGAAAAATCGCTTTCTATTGTAGGTAATGCTGGTATAACCATAGTTTCTACGTAATTTACGATTAAGAGCATTGACGAAAGTAAAAGTAAAGTTCTTGTTTTAATGTCCATGGTGTAATGTTTCATTCTAGCTTTAATAAAAAGTTTTCGATATATCTTTTTAATTTTACGGCATATAAGTAATTTCCTTGAAGATGTACGCAGAAGGTCTTGGATTCATATTAATATCATATAAGCCAAATTTCATATTATATCCAAAATTCCACTCATAATTATCTAATAAAGACCAATGAAAATATCCTTCTACTTTTACTCTAGACGATTTTATTGCGTTCAAATGATCTAAAATAAATCTAGGTCTAAGATAATCTCTTTCATCAGCAACTCCATTCTCTGTTACATAAATTGGTTTTTCTATTCTTTTTACTGATTCTAAAACTTGCGTAATTCCTTCTGGATAAACTTCCCATCCATAGTCTGAAGTAGGATTTCCATCTAGAGAGGAAGAGTCCTTTTCGCAGAAGAAACCGTATCCGTGCAATGGTATGCCTTTCTTATCTAATTTTATTCTAGAATAATAATTAACTCCTATCCAGTCGATCTTTATTTTATCTAAAAAATCCCAAACCAATCTTTTTTCAGCTTCCTTTTTTACATTATCTTCTCCTTGAATGGCTGGTATCATATAAACTATACCTACTTTAGCTCCCTTTCTAGACAATTCCTCGTAAACCTTATTATGAGCTTCAATAACGTTATTCCTTACTTTTTCTGCAACGTAATTACTAGTTATCCCTGGCGGAAAATATCCTGTTAAATATCCGAAATCTATCATGTTATTTGGTTCATTAAAAGTACATATATAATCAATATATTCTGAAAAGTTATCATATATTAAAAGAGAAAATTTCAAGAACTCGTCTATAATAGATTTATCAAACCAGCCTAAAGGACCTTGTGTCATAAGGGATTCTCTAGCTTTTATAGGATCATGTAACCATAACGGTAGGACAAAATGATTCAAACATGCAAATATTTTAAATCCCTTATCTTTAAGATCCTTCAGAATCTTCCTATACAAGTTTAAGTATTCAGTAGAGATTTTATCTTTTTTAGGTACTAATTTTTCCCAACTAAAGCTTAGTCTCCAAGCATTTGCATTTACCTTTAATGCTAAATCATGTATTTGTGAATATTTAGAAATATAATAATTTCTTGTAGGTAACTCACCAGATACTTTATTTAGGAAAAGGTTAGTAGGATCTGTTATCCATGCGTACCAATCACTATTATTATTCATTTCTTCGTATTGAAACGAGGCAATAGAGAATCCGTAGAGCATAAAGTCAAGTTATTATTTTAGAAAATAAAGATTGACTATCTTCTTTTCATTATTAAGTAATGCTTATTTGTTGTAGAAAATACTCCACTTATGCTTGTAATTAATCAACCCTTACCTACAAAAGGAATAATAGTGGAAGAACCAGAGGTTGTAGATATTATATCCTCGTTTTTGACTGATGTAAAATCAATAAATGTTAGAGGATTTCTAATTAAGATAGGGAAATACAATAACGAGAATTTTGTTATTTCAAGTCATGGAGTAGGAGGCCCTTCGACGGCATTTATTTTAGAGGAATTGATAAATAATGGAGTTAAAGTTATTTTAAGATACGGTACTGCGGGAACGCTAAATGGTAAAAACTTAGGTGATTATTTCATACCTTTAGGCGTATCTCATCATTATAGTAGTTCATTATATCAAAGATCTAGAGGAGACATTGTACTTTCTCTATTTCCAGATCTTGAGCTAGCCTATGGATTATACAAAACAATGAAAGAAAATGGAAGAAATATCTTTTATGGATCTATTTTTCAGAGTGACGATTTTTATTCGGAATCTCATGTTTCCTCTGATGATGCGGTAGATATGGAGAGTGGAACTTTATTTTTAATATCTAGATTGAAAGAAATAAAAAGCGCCTCTATCTTGATTATAGCTAATAATCGAGGTAAATGGATAAATTATGAAGAAATATATAAAAAAGACGCTCCAATTATCCTTAAATTCCTATCTGGTATTTAATTTGTTTTTTATTATATTTATTGTGTTTATAGTAGCATATATATACAATAAAACTATCGCTACAGACATGACTGAGACGCTCCATAGGAATACTGGTAATTTAGTCTCTTCGTAAAGTAAGAAATCTGAAAAATCAGATATGCCTACAGGGAATACATAAGCCCATACTGTTAAAGGCATTTTTTCCTTTACGTGTCTTAATGCAAGCAGTAATGCAACTGTTAAATTCCATATTTCAAATCCCCATAATATTATAGCAATAGTTAATGCGAAATTAGATGGAAAATAAAATAGGTTAAGGTAGTTATATGACGGAAATATTAGAATATTTATTGCTATTATACTTGATGCTCCTACAGGTATCATTATTGCTGGAGTAGACTGTGCAGACTTAAAGTTTACATGGGATAAGAAAGCAGTAGTTCCTATAAAAATAAATTGAAAGAAAGTTATTCCAACAGCAACAAGCATCATAAAATATGCTATCTCAGTTTCTTCTTTACCTATGTATGGGAACGAAGGTGGTAATATAGGCGCACTTAATATAATATTTGCAGAGAGAGCTATGGATGGAACTAAAATTGAATAGTTTAGTTCTTCAGGTTTAATTTGCTGTGAAAATAATTTATATCCTAATAAAATATTTACTACAAGTACAATCGCGTATCCTATAAAATACATATATAAAAGTAAGTGTATTACTTCACTTGATGCGTTAACGTATACTGTAAAGAAAAAACCAATTACGAAAATCAATACTCCTAGAAAGGAAGTAAAACTAAGTCTATTTAATTTATTAAAATCTTCCTTTATTAATCTTGGATTAGAAATATATCTATAGCTCCATAGTGAAAAAATTAAAATAAATAAGATTATTCCTATGAAATATATTATTTTTCCTATACCCAGGAAGACGTTGTAATTAAAAACTATGGAGTCTATCCATGAGACTAAGGAAAGTACCATTGTTCCTAGAACTATTGGAAACCATTCTGAAGCAGGTTTTGGAGCCATAATATAGGTAACATAATTGTCTATTTAAATAATTGTCTATCTTGGCAAAAAATTAGTATTATAAAATATTATAACTATAATTTTATAATTATTTTAAAATCAAGCATTTAACAGTTATACTTTATAGGAATTTCTCATTATTTTGTACTATAGTAGTTTTATTATATTATTTAATATAAAAATTCATAGCAAATAGCTTATGTTTAAGTAATTTTTATAATAAATGCTATAAAACAGATATTTAAGAGAATCATTTTGAAGTATGACTAAAAAGAAAATAAGATTAAAAATTCTTAACCTATTTAATAAGAAGTTTAAATATTAGAATTTCGCTCAACACTTGTGAAAAGGAATTTATATAGGATTTTGGAAAATGCAAAATGGTCTTCTGTTCATAATTGGTCATTTATAGCATTTTCTCTAGGTATGACATTAGAAGCGTATATTTTTGGTATGGCTTCAATAGCTACAAACTGGGTTCCTATGCCTAAATTTCTTGAGAGTATATTATTAGCCTGGGCACCTTTATGGTTAATAATAGGTATTATATTTACTGGGCCTATGTCCGATAAATTAGGTAGAAAGAGAATGTTTTATCTGAACAAGGGGGCGTTCAGTAATAAATATTTCGGTTGAACTTCAAGCATAATGTCAACTAAGATTGCCACGTGTACCTTTCAATCCACGTGGCGATTTGGGGAGGATCACTTAGGCTCATAAGGCTTATTATTATACCAAACACTCCAAACTATTCTAGCCAATTTCCTGGCTAAAGCAGTGTACAACTTCTTTCCCTTCAACTTTTCCTTATGGTTCTCGTAAAATTCTAGTAATGTAGGATTACGAGAGTAATTCATCTCAGCGAGGAAGTAGAACAAGCTGCGCAAGTACTTATTACCCTTCTTCGATATTCCCTTACTTACAGTAGCTTTACCGCTCCTCTCAACTATTGGGTCTAAACCGCAGTAGGCTACGAAGGACTCAGGGTTAGGAAAGCGTTTAATGTCTCCAACAATGCCTATTATTATTCCCGAAGAAAGTTTTCCTATTCCCGGTATAGTTAATAGAACGTGATTTTCAGACTGTAATTGTATCATTTTCTCTACTTCTTTTATTTTCTCGCTTGTTTCCAGTAGTGCTTTAGATAATACTTCGATTTCTTCAAGTACGATCTTTGTGTACTCTAAGTTGTATAATTGTATTTTGAAGTTTCCTTTAGAGAATTCTTCAAGCATTTCCTTGCTTATTTTTTCCTCGTCACTGACTAGGAATAGTGCTCTTTTTACCCTGTTCTTGTACTTTACTTCAAGGTCTTTTAGGAAGATATATAGTGTTACTAGTTCTTTCAATGGGTTGTAGTTGTACTCCTTTGCCTTGTTTGCCATGTTTATTAGTTTTTCTGCGTCGTAAAAATCTGTTTTCCTCTCAAGTCCTTCTCCTTCCATAGTATATTTGGGCTTACTTGTAGTATCTTGATCCCTTTTTCCTTGAAGTATTGACATGGTTTTATTGAGTATGCTCCTGTCGGTTCGACCACTATTGTGTTTAGTTTCACTTTTAGTATTTCTTCATAACCCTTCTTGTTGTTCTCGTAGACCCTCCCCTCACTCGTTACTAGATGATCTTTTGATATGTCTATTCCTAGGATCCCTACCTCTTTATCACACCTATATCCGTGCATATTATCACAATGTTCAGTCCGATGGTAGGGGTTTGTCACGCCCCCGTTCGAAGACTTTGCTTCAGTCAAAGGGTCGACCATGTTTCCCAGTTGGAGAGTATTACTCTCCCCAACTAATTAATCTATATAGGGTTCAAAGGGGGCGGAAGACTCCATCCGTAAGGGTGGAGATGGATAGGCTCCACATGCTTCGCCTCTAACATGGCTAGGCGATAGCTTGAAGAGCCGAGGAAACCACTCGATAGAGGTTAACTTTAGGATCTTCACTTTGTATGTGTAATACTCTTTTTCTGATTCTTGAATTTTTCTATAATACGCGTTGTATTGTTAATTTTGTTAGGAGATAGTGCGAACTAACTATGAGAACGTCCCCTTAAATTTTTGCACGCTCCTACTCGGGATGTTGTCCCACATGTTAGATCGCGGGGACGTATAGCCAGCCTATCCAACGGGGTTTTATCCCCATGCCCACTTTTGGCTTGTGTTATTTTCTTGTTCTCTTTATAAAAGTTTTACTCTTGTAAGGCTTGTCTTCTTGTTTAGGAGTGTTGTTCGTGAAAATCGCCGTAGGAGCTCCCTTTGTAGTTACATTTAAATACGTATTTTTCAAATATTCTATTAATGGCAGTCACTGACGGAGTAAGCGTCACTGAGACGCCTTGGTTAAAGCGAGGGTCTATGTGGTACGCCTCTGCTCCATTCAACAGTCCCATATTGGGATACTGTGGGTTCACATTAGTGCTCGGGGTCGGAACGACCCTTAGTGCCTGTGGAGCTGAGACCTCTACCTTTGGCAAGCCTCGGCTTTGAAGCAGGAAGCCCCGTCCGTTAGGGCGTGGCAGGCTCCACATGCTTTGCCTCTAACATGGCTAGGCGATAGCTTGAAGAGCCGTAGGAGTTCACTTGACAATGTTACTGTATGCAATAGGCGCTGTTGGTATAACTTTTGCTTATGAATATTATCTAATATTGTTCTTTCTAGCTATGTTACTTTTCGCTGCAGGAGGTGAAATGAACACTATAATGGTTATGAACCATGAGATAATGCCAAATAGGCACAGAAGTAAGACTATGTTTTTTGAGATAAATTTCATAAATTTTGGGGGTTTATTGTTAGCAGCAGTAGCGCTTAGTAGCGCTTATGCAAGTATTACATTTCAAAGACTAATGATAGGTATTACAGCTATTTTCATACTTATAATATTGGCATATGCCAGACTTAAGATTCCTGAGTCAATTAGATGGCTAGAAGAAAAGGGTGACTTAGATGGAGCAGAAAAAGAGGTTAAGAAGTATTTTACGTCTATAGAAGATCATTCTACTGTAGATAAGAAAACTATTAAGTTACCTTCTATTCCATTAAGGCTTGCTGTATCAATAGTTATGGCCGCAGCAAATACTATTGGATTTGGGCTAATGACCTATGTTGCAGGTCCGTATTTCTTTCCAGAACTTACTGCAACGATAATTCTTGTAGCAAGTATAGCAGAGTTTTTAGCTGGATTAGGAATATCTCCATTTGCAGATATAATATCTAGAAAACTCACTTTACTAGTATCGTTTATAGGCACAGTATCTTCTACAGCAATAATTTACTTTACAATACCGTACTGGACATCTAATTTGATTTTATTCTGGATTTTATTAGTTATTCTTAATATATTCACTAGTATAGGTTATTTAACTGAAGATACCTTAAAAGGAGAATTATGGCCTACTCCAAAAAGAGGAACATATACTGCTATAGTTAGATTTGTATCTATAGGATCTTATATTCCTGTTATATTCCTGGCAGCAGATTTATCAATATACCAATATATGTTATTTAATTTAATTATATGGACATTAGGGCTTATAGCATCGATAATATGGTTCACTAAAGGTATAGAGACTGGAAAGGGTAGGAGTTTAAGCGAAATTTCATAACATATGATCTTAAATATTTATTTTAAAACGATAAAATTTATTTAATAATTAGTTTTCTTTAAAAACAGACAATAATCTTTCGATAAGTCTATACAGTATATAGAAATTATTGATATTATATAGTTATGAGATTTTACGAAATATTTTTATTAAATAATTATTTATGATTTTTTCGTATAAAGTTTATTATTAGTTTTGACCTATATTCTATTATGTTTAAATACGTTTTTGGCCCTGTACCTTCTAGAAGATTTGGGAAATCTTTAGGAGTTAATGTTGTTCCCTTAAAATATTGTAATTGGAATTGTGTTTATTGCCAGCTAGGAAGAACAAACCATTTTATAAACTCTACAGTAGATTTCTTCAATTATGAAGAAATAGAAGAGGAAATTAAAATAGCAACTAAAATGTACGACTATGACTATTTAACATTTATAGGAGATGGAGAACCTACATTGTACAAAGATCTAGGAATATTAATAAAGTGGAGTAAGGAAAATCAGCCGAAAAAAGTTGCAGTTTTTACTAATGGCGCTAGGTTAAAAATGGAAGAAATTAGAAGTTACATGAGTTATGCAGACGTAGTAAAAGTTAGCAATGATGCTGGAGACGAGAAAACTTTTAGAATTGTAGATAGACCATATAGAGACATTCATTTTGATGATTTTATGGAAGGATTAAAGCAATTTAGGAAAGAATTTAACGGAGAAATATGGTCAGAAGTTATGCTAGTAAAAGGTGTTAATGATAAAGAAGAGGAATTAGAAAATATAGGCAGATCTCTAAAGGCTTATTCTCCGGACAAAGTCCACATAATGGTCCCTACAAGACCTCCTGCAGAACCTTGGGCAACTGCTCCAGATTCTCAAAAAATTTTAGAAGCAGGTAAAATATTATCTAAGTATGTAAATAATGTCTATATTATAGATTATATTGAAAGAGGAGAATTTTATGTAGATAAAGATAACCCTGTTAATGGAATTTTAAATATTCTTAAAATACAGCCCATGACAGAAGAAGAGATTAAAGACATATCATTTAAGTATAACGTTAATATTGATAATATAAAAGAAAAAGCAAGGGAGGTAGTTTTTAACGGAATCAAATACTACGTATATTGATTTAACTAGAGGATATCCAGATCCTAAGATTTTCCCTTCTACAGAAATAAAGGAAATATTGAAGGAAATAGATTATTCAGTACTTAATGTTGAAGGAAAAGTAGAAGGAATAGATGATGCGATTTATTATCTCCTAAAAATAAGAGGAGTAAATTTTGATTTTAACTTAGCAACTTCTGCAATGGAAGTAATAGATAATGCTATAAATATGTGTAAAACTGTAGGTTCTGAAGAACCTACACATGACGGTATAATTAAATATCCTCAAGTTTTTCCGTACGAAGGTTTAGTTGCTGAAGGGAAGTGGAATTTATCTAATCCATGTTTTTATTTTGCTATAGTAAATAATCCTACAGGAATTGTAGCTAAAGGAAAAGAGTTGGAGAGATTTCTTGAGGAAGCTAAGAACAAAAGCGTTAAAATAATAGAGGATGACATATATGGATATTTCTCAGATTCTAAAGCATTTTATTCAGATAATGTCATTTATGTTAGTAGTCTAAGTAGAATTTTGGGTTCTGGCATAAGATTAGCTTTTACTAATATTAAGGTAAAGTCAAAGCCTTCTTCCATATCTCAATATATAGTAAAAAGACTTTATGAAATGGGAACATTACAAAGGGTTATTCAAGAAGAAAAGTATGCTTATATTAAAAGACTACAAAAAGCTTCAGAATTTTTTGCAAATTATCTTTTTAGAAAACCTGAAGGAGGAGTTTCTCTATTAGTAAATTTAGCTAAGGAAAAGTTTAAGGCTAAGGTTACTGATGGATCCAGGTACTTTAGGAAAAAAGTAAAAATGACAAGAATAACTATAAGTAGATACGAAATTGAGGACATAATAAGATCCATTAAAGCATAAAATTTTATTAGAAATACTAATATGAACATTTTAAAAAATATGATAAGGAGTTATTAAAATATCTTCAATATAATATAGAAAGTTAGAACAAAATTATCCATAATCAAACATACCTATTAATTAATATATCTTATATTTTAGCTCAACTTTATCTTTTAGACTTAAATAAATTGGACAACTATTTTTTACGATCTCTAAAAGATCTTCCATATAATCTTCTTTACAATCTTTACCACAAATTTCAATAATAATTTTTTCAAAAACATAATTCCCAGTAAATATTGCTAAATTATCTAGTTGATATCTTGCAATTACCTTAAATTCTAATTCTTTCCCTTTTCTTTCATTAATTTCATTAGTTATAAGATATATACAATGCGGAATAGAAACTAAGAACGCCATTAAAGGACTTTTAACATATATGTCATTTGCTTTACTTACATTTTTTCCTATTTCTACTTGCGGGTTATTAGGATTTCCATATAATGTAATTGTTAATTCCATAAAAAATGATAATTAATATAAATATTTAAGATTAACTAGTTAGAGTTTAAATGTTCTAAATTAGAGAAATTTCTGACAATATTTCTAAAAATTTTCTAAATTTGTTAAAATCGGTTTATTATCTATTACTTGCTTAGAGTATCTTATGCTAAAAATAACAACATCTGAAAAGACTTATACTCTTAACGACTGTAATGTATTTTATGGATATGACAATTTGAGTGATCTGATAAATTCATTATCAATATTAGATCCTACAGGATACCTTAAGGAAAGAAGAAAGATTGCATGGACTGCATATTTCCATATATCTAGAGAATATTCTGACGAAATTAGAAAAATGTACTTTACTATATTCGAAATAGCCTCAATAGTTAGAGAAATGAATTTTAGATATATTAACATGGCATATGCTTTACCTTCTATCATAAGTAATGTAAATACCTCAATACAACTTTCATGGAGAGATAATAAGATTTCTTTAAAAACTCCTATACATATAGAATTGGAATCTAACTTAGTAGAAGAAATTAAAAAGGATATTAACGTAAAAATAAATGATAAGGAAATAACTGTTACCGAAAATGATAGGGAAATAAAAAATTCCTTTGATCTATACCAGATAACTGGCGTAAGAGATTTTTACATAATTTCCAGGTTCAGATATAATAGTGGAAAGATAGTGATAGATATTGATTTGGAATTTTATCCGTCAAATAAAGGGATAAACAGAGAAATAAGCATAGAAGAGTTAAACAGAGTTCTAAGAGTTACGGCTAAAGAAGTTAACGAAAAATCAATAGGCAGTCATTCAGAATTTGAGGAATTCATGATCAGTATAGTAGAAAGTCTAATAGAGCCATTAATTATTGGGGTTAGAGAAAATGTTAGTGAACTTTTAGGCTTAAAGGAAATGGTGTACATACCTCCTTCAAAGCCTTTTATGTTAAATGCGGAAGAATCTGCATTAAATGCTCAGGAAGTAGCTCAAATATTTCTAGATAAGTGCGAAATGGCTATAAATAGAATAAGAAGTGGTAAATTGAATTTTAGCGAAAATGAGTATACGTCCTATCTTCCTGGACTTAAAATAGAAGGAGGATTAATAGAATATAATGGAAAATCAATAGCTATTTCCCCTTATAATATTAAGGCATTGGCTACCATAATTTTAGAGTTGAGTTCCATAAAAGAGAACGCTATAGTTTTTCTCGAGGCGCCGGAGGAGTACATAATAGATGAAGATAGGAGAATGATACTAAATATTCTGGATACCGTCTTAAAGAATGGTAATAAAATTATAGTGCATACATGGAGTAGGTCCATGAAGGAAATGCTTGAATCTCTATGTAAAGAAAATAGATACCTATAGCAAATATGAGATATTTATGAAATTTTTAATTAAAGGAAATAAAAAGTTTAAATGAATATATCGGTATTTATCGAATACTTGAAGTTAAACCCGTGCTTTTGTTTACTTTCATTATTTGAGACTATGAGATTTACTACGTATTAATTTATATATTAATTCTTAAAATATTATATTCAATGTATGTTGTACTAGGAGAGAATGATGAAGTTATTGGGGAGTTTGATGATATTAATTCTTTATATGAATTTGTAAAAGAGAAGACTAAAGAAGGTAAAAAAATACGTATTAGATCTTTTCCTTCAGAATATTTCTTAATAGTCAATAATAGGATTATTTCCAAATTTTCTACTCCTAATGAAGCCTTTAAAGAAGCAAAAAAATATCTTAATAAAGGAGAAGATATTAAGATTACGAATATAAAGAAATTTATAGTATTTAATGATAGTGGGAAAGTTATTGGGGAGTTTGATGATATTAATTCTTTATATGAATTTGTAAAAGAGAAGACTAAAGAAGGTAAAAAAATAACTATAAAATCACCACAGGAAGTCTATTTTTTAATATGATGTTAAAGGCTACGTTAAATGATAGTGAAGAATGGTTTTATGTAGATACCGGTTTTAGCGGTGACGTTATAGTTAACTACGAGATATTTGATGCAATTTCTTCTCCAATAATGGATGTAGGAGATATTTGTATAAGTACTGAAGAGTGCTACAAAGGATTCGGAAAAATATCAAGTATTAATGTTAACGGTAGAGAAGCTAGTGTTATTGTAATATGGATTCCTAACTTTAACGAAAATTTAATAGGTGAAAGAGCATTAATAAGATTGGGATTAGTCATTAATTATAAAGATTTAGAAATAACTGATCCTTAATATTTCAATATCGTTCTATATCACTGTAAAGAAATTAATAGTATGTTATGGCAAAAATCGCTTAATGTGAATTATTTAGTATTATTGTTGTAATTATTAGGCTGTTTTATATTAAGGATTTTTATTCTTGAAAATATCTACTTGTGTTATGTGTAGAATGTTTGCGTATTATGGTTCGTCTTCGTCAAAAATAGAGGAATTATTTAATTGCCTAAAAAAATCTGCAGAAAAAGATGTTTATTTTGGAAATGCCACTCATCCAGACGGATGGGGATTTGTTATATTAACTAAGGATCAAATATTTCATTATAGAAGCGCAAATCCAATTTTTACTGAAAATTTACCTATAAAGCTTGACGACGAGGAAACAATGGCAATATTTCATGCTAGACAAGCTACTGACAAAAACCTAGTAGGTTCCCAGTTCTCTCATCCCTATAGTGAAGCTAACGAAAATGGACTATTCTTTTTTGCTCACAACGGTAGTGTTGATAAGGAAAAATTATCTCAGGATCTTTTAATAAATTCGGATATGGTAGTAGATTCTGAATTAGCGTTGAAATTTTTATTAAGATATAGTAATATATATAATGGTATAAATGATTTAAAAAATTATACTAGATCTTCACTTAATTCTTTTATAATAAGGATATCTAGAGAAAAGGAAGCAGAACTGTTTTACTTGAACTACGTTAGGAATCGTAGTGAAAAAGCTTCCTCAAACTATTATGATTTATACATTGACACAAAGGACGGAATATCAGTATTTTCGTCTACTTTATCATATTATTGTAACGATTTAGGTCAAAATAAAGTTAAATATGGAGAACTAACTCCTATTGGAAAAATGAAATTAATATAGACTTTTATCGAGAGTATATAAGCTCTTAAAGTTTAAAAAGTTCTAAGAAAGCTATTTTTATGGAAAAATACTGGTATCCAGTAGATTTTTCAGGTTTTAAAATAAAGGAGATAAACCTATTTGGAAATGAGATTCTTGTATTAAATAATGGAAAATACTTTGCGTTTCAAAATAGATGTCCGCATAGAAATGCTAAATTATCGCTAGGAAAAATTATGTCTGATAGAATAAAGTGTTCATATCACGGTTGGGAATTTGATATGAATGGGAAGTGTGTATATGTTCCTTCTTCAGATTCTGAAGGTCATGTTAATCTTAAAAAATATAATATTAAAGAAAAAAATGGAATAGTATGGATTTCATTGGATATTCCAGATCATGATGTTCCCGAATTTCCAGAATTTAATGACATGACATTTAGGAAAATAAAATGTGGGCCGTACGTTTTTAATTCAAATCCCTTTAGAGTAATGGAAAATATTTTAGATGTGTCTCATTTTGCGTTTGTCCATGAAGGTTATCTTGGAGACTCTAAATATCCTCAGATACCAAAATATGAAGTAGAAGTAAATAATAATGAAATCATAGCTAAAGACATTAAAGTTTGGCAACCTAATCCAGATGGTACAGGAGAGACTAAGCTTGTTTCTTACACTTACAAAGTATTAGATCCATTAATATTATATTTTAGAAAAAATTCTGATGAGAAAATTTTTTCTATGTACTTTGCTATATTTCCAGAAAGTAAGCAAAAAAGCATAGTTTATGCATGGATAGCTATGAATTATGCATTTGAATATTCTGAAGAAAAAATTAGATCATTCGAAGATGAAGTAATGTCTCAAGATAAAATGGTTGTAGAAAGTCAACCTTATGAATATTATTTAGACGTAAGTAAAGAATCCCATGTAGAAGCAGATAAAGCTACAATATTATATAGATACTGGATAAATAAAAAAATAGGTAAGAGGTCTGATATAGGACTTATATAGACATTATATTTTGAAGATCTCTATTAAATGTAATTTAAAATATTAATTCAATACCATATAGTCAAAAGATATTTTTGGAATTAATCTTGAATATAAACTATATAGGAAATACTAGTGTTTGTTAAGAGTAAGATATCTAGGGAGGACTTTCGCTTATTCTTAATCATAATATTTTTATTTGATAATATTAGTTCCTTCTGTGAATAGTCATTTAATAGATTAAAATCACTTTTTAATACATTAGACTTATTTTAAAAGTGACGATTTTAGGGTCTACTAATAAAAGCTATAAGTGATATTATCAAACTGAAAATATTTTTGTAGAACAATTTTGAGTTTATTGGAAGAAAGAATAGAAATAATTTACTCTTATGAAGTTAAATAAATTAAAACTTGTGAATTTCTACAGCGTTTGTTTAAAACAAATTACCTTGGCTAACTAAATTATTTCTATATTTACTCCTAAATTCCTAATATCATGAAAATCTTTATCTTTTGTTAATAATACTTAGTTATTAGCCTTAACAATTGAGGCTATCAAGATGTCTGAATCACTCTTAATTTTACCACTACTCTTTAAAGTTTTATAGATATCTGACGCAACTTTCACTGCGTCTATTGTTAGTGGATAAATTATAATTTGATTCAAAAAATCTTCTAATGTAGTACTGTTGTATTTACCCCTCATAATTTCATAAACGTTTATTACAGTGGTTGAAATACTATTGAAATTGTTTTTTATAAAATTAAGTATATTCTTATCTCCTTTCATTATTGTAATTATTATATTGGAATCAAGTACTACCATATTCTCTCACTTTAAAATTCTTCCTAAATTCTTCTACTTCCTTCTCCAATTCTTTAGCCTCTTCTTCATTTAGTATTCCGAATATCATATCTAAAGCCTCTACTCTCCCCTTTCTGTTCTTATTATAATATTCAATTAATTCATTTATAACTTGACTAAATGACTTATTACCTTTAAGTTTAGATAATTTCTCATAAACTCCGTCAGAAATAGTTATAACTTTGGGCATATATATACATATATGCATATATTGTATAAAAACATTCCCAGTGTTTTATGCTTTCTTAGACCTTAAAGTACAAGGTTATATAAATCGGATAATAATCTACAATCAACTACATTAAATCGTTTCCTTGGCTTTTAGAGTCTAAGGAAGTATAATACTCTGTATAGCTGAAAGATTTTTTGGAATTAATCTTGAATATAAACTATATAAATTTCTCTTAATAAGATAACCATAGTTAAGTTGAATTAGACTTTTATTAGAATTTGTATATATTATACTTATGATAAGGAAAGTTTCTGGAATAATTCAAGGTAAATACACAGTTGACGGAGCAGGCGTGAAGCTTTATAGAGTATTTGGAGGAGTTCCTACAGCTTATATTACAGATCCGTTTCTTTTGTTAGATTTTTTTGGATCAAGCAATCCTTCAGATTATATTTCAGGATTTCCATGGCATCCTCATAGAGGAATAGAAACAGTTACTTACTTATTGGAAGGTAAGGTAGAACATGAAGACAGCGAGGGAAATAAAGGCGTAATATATCCTGGAGATGTGCAATGGATGACTGCAGGAAGTGGAATATTTCACCAAGAAATGCCTAAGCCATTAAGTTTAGAAGATAAGGGAATTTTACAGTCCAAAATTTTGGATAATAGTAATAAGGGATTACAGTTATGGATAAATTTGCCTTCGAACAAGAAAATGTCAACACCAGTTTATAGGGGAGTTAAATCTAGTCATGTGCCTAAGGTTAAGATAGATAGTGGTGAGGTTAAGATAATAGCTGGAGAGTTTCAAGGAGTAAATGGACCAGTTAAAGCAGGCCTATACGTAGATCCTACTTATTTTGATGTCATCTTAAGACCTGAAGGAGAATTTATTCAGAAAGTAAAGGAAAACTATACTGTATTAGTCTATGTTATTCAAGGTGGAGCAGATTTTGACGACAGAACTAAAGTAGATGAAGGTAATTTGGTCATATATGGAGAAGGTGACGAAGTTCGCATAAGAAGCCAGGAAGGTTCTAGATTCATATTTCTTTCTGGAAAGCCCATTAAAGAAAATATAGCATGGTATGGCCCAATAGTTATGAATACAGATGACCAAATAAGAGAAGCTTTACTTGATCTTAGAAGAGGAACGTTTGTAAGAGATAAAAATCCAGTATTTGAATAATCATATTTTTATTCTATCTTTAATCATTTTTCTTATATCGTATATGTAAATATTATTTTCTGGACATGATTCTATGCAATCTCCCGCACCTATACATTTGAAAGATTTTAACTCACCTTTCTTAATAAATGAACCTCTCATGTCCGTTATACCCACTGGGCACGCTTTAGCGCAGTCTACTGTTTTGCAATTTAAGCATGCATTACTATCTTTAACCTTTAATTTGAAAGGTCCTAAATAGGAAAATACTTGATTTGCTATTCCCCATTGACATATCCCAGAAGTTACACATGAATAATTACCTATAAATGGTATAATTAGGAATTGAATATACCATAATAGGTCGAAATAAAGTAAACAAATATAGACTGTTGGGTCTATGCCAAGTATTGATATATTAGTTACTCCCTCCTGATTTAGAAAAGAGATTATGGCTAGAAAAATTAGCGATCCCATAATTATTGTAGAATTAATCTTATACCACCAACTAACTTTAGATCCTAAAGTCTTCCTTCCTAGTTTTGAGGTCCTATTATAGTCCTTTAGTGAATACATAAAAGATCCTTGTAACATGTAAGGTGCAGTACAAGTTACTGAACATATCTGTCTTGAACCAAACATGTAGGAAAGTATTGCTGTTACAATATATGTTCCGACTATTCCAGATAATAGATAAGAAGAACTTACTGGACCATAAGTTCCTAATCCATTGAACCACATATAGGGCAGATATTGTACTTTATCAGAAATTGGAGAAAAAGAAGGTATATAAGTGCTGTAAATCCAATAGGCCAATATCATTAATGTATATCTTATTTTATTTTCCAATTTTTTAGCAGAAATTATTCTATGAATTGTAAGGGGTAAAAAGAAAATACCAAACATAATTGAGAACCATACTGTACTTATTATTCCTACTAAAACTGAAAACGAATTATATAAGAAGGAAATTATTGGAATGTCTAGAATTCCCAGGCCTGCTGCTTCAGTAATAAAATTATTAACACCAAAATTTAACATTCCACTACCGAAGCTAATGTCTGTAGCTAGGACCCAAGTTGTTGTAAAGACTAGCAAAAGTAAAGAGAATGATATTTTAGCTGATTTTATATAATTTCCTTTTATCTTATAAAAATTTTGTATTAGTATAAATACTGTACTTAAAAGTATTATAGAAATAGATAAATATTCGTTTAGAAATAAATAAAAACTCAATATTCCAGAAAAGGCTATTAACATTGAAATATTTAAGAAATATACTTCACCTAGATTCTGTTTTTCTAAATTTCTGGTTTTATATAAATAATTAAATAATAAACCATTTGATATTTCCGATATTATACCTAGTGCCAGTAGAATGTAAAAACCATTAAATTTAGAAATTACTGTAATGATTGAAAGTGATAGTACATAAACATACAATGTAATTGAAAGTAAATACTTATTCATTTTTATCCTTATATCATTGAATAGTAGATATTTAGGAATTTTTTAGAATCTTTATACTAAAGCTTTAAATATAAGTGATAGTGAGGAGTCTCCTTTAAATTTCTTTCAATATATAGAAATTGTTATTCTGAAAACATATTGTTAACCTTTATGGAAGATAGAACGCATATTTTGATTTAAAATTAGCTTTTATCATCTATTTCTAAATCTTCAAATTGAATAGAAAGCATTTTTTCTATTTGTAATATAGTAGGATTTTTACATACATTGGAAGGTTGATTACCATTAACTTTACATATTTCTGCAGTCAACATATTAGCTTCAGTATAAACTTGCTTTGCAAATTCAGTATTTGAACCTAGTTGATCTATTACGTAATTCCAAGATTTTCCATTAATTAATCCAGGGTTTATTATTGTTCCTGTTTGATAGTAATATCCTCCTATATACACAAATGGAATACTATTATTTGCAAGTCCTTTCCATAAATATTGAATGTAGTAAGGTGGAGTATTAAGAGGTTCTCCTTCTCTATTTTCAAACTCGTATGGAATGAAAGATACATATTTACTATTATATGTAGAATTTGAGAAAGTAAACGTAGGTGTATTAGGGTATATATCATTTGTAGAAGATAACATATAATCTAATCCACTAAAATTCCCAAATCTTAATAATGTAATTATTATTGCCCATCTATCGGCACCACAGTACGGGCACCATTCAGCTCCTATATAAATAATATCTGGTTTTCCTTCATATTTAGCTATATAGCTTGAATTATATACTTTTATTGTTGACATATCTATAGAAGACGGTACAAAAGAATAACTAAAATTTGAATTTGAATATGCTTCTAGTTTATAGTATATATTGTTTGATATAGGATCTCCTATTGCTGAAGTAGCTGTAAAATAACTTTCATATACGCCAAAAACTACTAAAATGGCTATAAATCCAATAAACGCAAATCCAACATTTCTTAAAGATCGCATAATACCTTCTTGAAGAATTACTATATATTAGCTAGTTAGAAAAATTCTAACTAATTCTTAATAACCTTTAATTCAATAAAGCTGACGATGAGTAATAAAATGGGAAGAAAAAATAAACGGAATTTAGCTATATCTAATGTTATTTTTGCTGCTGCTGTTATAATACTAATAATAGCTGCAGCAGTGGGATTCGGACTATATCTAACTAAACCTCCAACTACCGTAACCAAAACAATAACCTCGATTTCAACAATTACTACACCCCCTACTACAGTTACATCAACAGTTACTACAACTCAAACTCAGACAGTTACTAAAACAGTTCCAGTAATAGTTAATTCATCAGGAGCTTTTCTAAATGGAAATGTAATAACTTTCATGTATACGGCACAATTCTCCTGCCCTCCAGTAAATTCATCATTCTATCCAAATTCTACTGTTGAAAGCGAAGTAATGGGATGCGAAGTAGGATTACCTCTAAACTCTTCTGCAATGCCAGCAAACGCTGCTCCAGTATACGTAGTAGTTCCAGCATTCGCGGGTTTATCAATATTTGGACCAACAGCTTTAGGCGCAACTCCACAAGGATTTCCGGTATTTCACTATAATGGATATAATTATACAATATTAACTCAATGCGGAGCCGCAGACACTCCAACAGCATGTCCAGATCATATGTCATTAATATATTCTCCAGCATTTACTACAGTAGAACAATACTTAGGAATAAAGAACGGTGTATTCGGATTACCAGAAGGAGTATTACCCACTCCAGCTCATGAACACATAGTAACATTCTCTACAAATACATCCATTCCTTGGTATATAGTAGTAGTATTAGACTTTAATCCTAACATATATCCTAACCCAATTACAGGACAATGCAGTGATATAGTACAATCTAATTCTTCAGATCCTACTGGATTATGCTTAAACTCATACGCTAATTTAGAAGCAGCCTTATCAACTCATGATACTGCAGTAATGGCAGCTAATTCAAACAATCCAATATGGATAGCATTAGGTAAACCTTCAGTAGATGCTATTGCCGTACCTTCTAATATGATATTATACTTCAGTGATCCAGATATCTATCCATATCCAATCTAAGCTATTTTTATTTTTTTAAAAACATTTTTATTGTGAATTTAGAGAATTATATATTCTTAATGCGTTTGCTCTAATTCTACCGTCTTCGTCTTCATTATCTATAACTTTTTGTAATAAATATGATCCAGAATTTCCAACATCTCCTAAAGCTGTTACTGCACTTCCTCTAACTTGACTACTTTCATCTTTTATTAAAGCAGATAAGATGTCTAAAGCCTTTTCCTTGAACTTACCTAAATTTTTAGCAGCTGCGGCTCTTATGAGTTCGTTCTCATTTTTGACTCCTTTCTCTACTATAAAATTGAAAGAGTCCTCGTCTCCATAATATGATAAGGCTTCTAAGACTGAAGTTGATATTACCTCAATATGGCTCTTTTCTTCGAAATGCTTCTTTATTTCTTCTTTATATTCTGGCAACCCTATTTTACCAAGACTTGAAAGAGCGTCTGCTTTAACATAGTAACTTTTTTCATTTTCTATAATAGATACTAGATAATCTGCTGCTTTTTTCTTAAACTTAAACTCTCCTAAGGCCTTAGCTACGCCTCTCCTAGCCTTAGATGGCTCTACATTGCTAGAGACTAATGCCTCCAAAGCTTCATCATTACCTATTTTGCCTAACGCAATAGCGGCTTCGTATTTTACCCCCCAAAAACTGTCAGTTAAAAGTTCTTTAAGGGTTGAAATAGACTTAGAATCCGAAAATCTTGTTAGTGAATTTATAGCATTTATTCTGCACATTATTTCAGGATCTCTAGATTCTTTAATTAACTTCTCCTCATCCTGCATATCATTTACTACCTTTAGTGTTTTAAATTTAGGATCTACACATACATATTCCCCTTCAGCTTCAATCTCTAAAGATTTACCTAAGTCTACATTTATTATTTTTGTATTATTTCCACTTACTACTTTTATTTCCAAGTTAATATTATAAATTGGCGCGTCTTGAGCTTGTTCCAATCTTATTCTCTTTTTATCATAATATACATTAATTACAGGATGACCTGCAGAATATATAAATTGATCAAAGAAACGCGTTAGATCTTCTCCAGTAGCTTTTTCCATTGATTTTCTGAAATCTTCTGTATCTACTGGACTGTATGGATGCTCTTCTAAATAACGTTTTATTCCTTCCCTAAATTTATCATCTCCTAAGTAGTTTCTTAGTGTATGTAAGACTAAAGCACCTTTAGGATATGTATGTTTATCGAAGAGTTCCTCAGCCCACTTATAATACCTTATCACTATAGGTCTAGAATATTTTTTATATTCGTTTAAGTAATCCTGTAATTTTCTATACATTTCGTATATAAATTCGTCTTCTCCTTTAGAATGCTCAAAGTATAAAGCTTGGAAATAAGTTGCAAAACCTTCATTAAGCCATATATTTGGCCAATCCTTTGTAGTAACGTAATCACCAAACCACTGATGAGCCATTTCATGTGACAATAAACTATCGCTTGAATAATCCATTTCAGCTATGTCATCATGGAGTGTCATCCACGTTAAATGCGTAGATGATATATATTCCATTCCTCCTCTCATTGCAAATAGAACCACTTGTGCATATTTAGGATATGGATATTTTACTCCAGTGTAGTTAGAGAAAAATTCCATTATATCCTTTGTTGATGAAAAATTTTTAATGAATTGATCATAACCCTTAGGTAAGTAATACTGTAAAATCACATCGTTCCATTTCTCTTCTTTAGTAAAGAACTGACCTACAGCTAAACTATTCAAATATGCAGAATGAGGTATATCCATTACCCAATGAAAAATGTTAAAATCCTTTTCTTCCTTTTTCTCTTTCAAATAACCATTAGATACAGCTATGTAGGGTTTTTTTACTCTTATGATCATTTCTGATGTGGATTTCATTCCAGGATAATCGACTACCGGAATCCAAGCAGGCGCACTCATAACTTCCCCAATGTTAGCTGCTTCATAATGATCGTTTATTTTAAGGAACCTAAAATTATCTGATCCTTTTACTTTATATGATACTGAAAGTTCATGTTCTCCGTTTATGTTCATTTTAATCTTTTTACCGTCATAATCCCACGATATTGGTTTATTGTCAAGTTTTATTTCATTTATGAAGAAATGTAAAGCATCTAAATACATTTCGCCTTGTGAATTCAAAAATATTTTAGCGTTTCCTTCTATTTCCTTTTCTTCCAAATTAACATAAATATCAAATATATAATGTTTTATTTTAAATTTTAAATTTTCAGGATAAATTAGTTCGTGTTGTTTCATTACGTAACTTTTTCCTATTCTTACAGAAGGTTGATCATTAATAGGAACAAAACTCATAGAAAATAAAAAGACGTGAAATATAAAAGTTTCACTCATACATAGTACAAATATGTAGAATATGGGACTAAAATTACTCTGAAAATTATATTTAGAGTTAAAAAGTAAGAGTTAAATCTTTAATTTCATGATTGTATGGTTTCGAGTCTCACTATTATCTCCTTAGCTTCCTTATCTTTACCTAAAGTCATTATAATTTCCGATATTTTTTTTATTAAAACTTTTAGATCCTCTATGGCATCTTTCCTATCGGCATAATCACTTGCCCCTCTATATATTCCATTATATGCATATCTATGAAGTTTTAACGCAAGCGAATTTATTCCAATAAGATCATTATACCCTATTTCCTCTAATCTTCTGGCTATTCCGTTAAGGCCAGTCGTGGGAGCTAAAAATCCTATCTTATTATACCATTTCTTTTCTTTTTCATCTTTAGGCATCTTATCTAAATTTATTGAGACTAAAACGCTAACTACTGCCTTCCATGCCATAAACGCCTTTTGAGAAGCGTTTCTACTATATCCTCTCTGAAGTAGTTCTGTTGCTAAGTTAAGTTCTACAATAGCCTCTTCAAGTTTGAAATTTATGTAATTATGTAAATCCTTTATTTGCGGTACTGTTCCTTCTCCCACAGAATAACTTCTCTAGTTAGCTATATTTAACCTTATGGAACTCAGTCTCTTTCTAGTAATAAAGAAGGATTTACTCATACAAAAATAAATTATATTAAAATGGTAACAGTTATTTATAGCTTATATTACTTAAAATTGATAGAATTACATAATATTTAATAGAATCTGGAATATAGTATATATTAAGAGATAAAATATTTATTCTCATATTTAGATAAGGACGCAATTCAAATCATAATTATTGGGTATTCTTATCTTATTAAGTAAAAGGCTGAGTTTTTCCTAAGGAATAGATAATTAGCGCAAAAATAATTATATTTATTATTAAATAAAAATGAGCTAATTTTTCCAATTATAATGAATTTTATTATTTTATCAACTTATTTCATAACTTTCTTTAAACCCATTTATTTTAAGTAATTTGCTCAATTATTCTATATATTATATTTGTATAAGGTAAATAAATCTTGAAAAAATTTAATTAAATTAGTCGGGTGGTATTTCTTTATATACTAAATCTATATTAATTCCCTTTCTTTTATTTATATATCTAGATATTCCATATATAACTCCTCCTATAACAAACGACCCTATTACGAATCCTAGAGTTACTGGATTTGGTACTCCATTAGATTGAACGAAACTAAATGTTGGATTTGACACTGCCTCATATGTTAAGAATATGAAATAACCTGCTGAGAATATTGATACTGGGACAAGTATTTTATGTTCCTTTATTCCGTACATGATTCCAGCAATACTTACTATGAAGAAATATACCATACCTATAACTATAGCTCCATATAACGCTGTAGCTCCAGATATTGATATTACAGGTAAGACTAATAATCCTAAAGTTAACGCTAAATCAAATAAGTGAGTAAATACTGGAGAACCTTGTTTATTTAGCCTTGTAAATATCTCTGGAAACACTCTATCGAATGCCATTGCAAATATATATCTAGCGAATACTACAACACCATAGGCTAGAATAGAGAATTCCCATATCATAAGACCTATACCTATTATCCATTGTAAAATATAATTAGTAGTCAGACCCATTGCGACTGTCCAGAAAGTGTATACAAATCCGTTTTTTATGAATTCGTAAGTAGTAAAAGAATAACCTCCAGCCATATATAACAATAGGAATCCTATGGTTACTAAGAATCCTGTTATCAATAGAGGGCCAAAAATTCCATAAGCTACGTATTTAGTTTTCTTTAACTCTGAAGCTACTGCAGGAACTGCCTGCATCCATGGATAGGTGAATATTGCAAGCAATGGAAGGATGGCAAAAGTAGCACCTAAATTAAACGGAGCTATAGAATAATGAGGTGGTGGAGTTATTCCTTGAGACGTTAAAAACGGCTTTATGGCAGTACTAAAATCTCCTAAGTTTAATGCAATTACTGACATAGCTATTAATGTAGTCAATAGCGCTATGATTCCAGAAATAGATACCAATGCATACCCCCATTTTGCCTTGAATATATTAAATGCAATAATTACTCCGAATAAAACTGCACCCAGTAAATAAGAATATATTGGAGCGCTTAGAGTACTTGAAAGAGAGACTAGGCTTGATATTCCATCTAAACTTCCTATGGTGCTTATAACAGTACCTACTGCGGAAGAAAAGAAATAAGCTACTAAAGCAAAAAACGCAGTTGACTCTAACATTAATGCGAAAGCCATGACTACTCCTAATGGGCCATTCAGTATTCTAGAGATCCAAATATAATCTCCTCCAGTTCTTGGAATTTTGGATGCTAACGCTGTGTACATGTATGCCTGGGGTAAGGTAAGAAGTAGACCTATTATAGAAGCTATCCATATTACGCCTCCTTGAGAAATATATGGACTTATTCCAGTAAATAATGCTACTCCTGCTGACATATTTCCTAGGTTTAACATTATAGCATCTAACGAAGATACTTCTTTCCTAAGACCAGAAGATTCTCTAACAAATAAAGATCTTCCACTCATTTTAAATCTTATTGTGATTTTAGAAATAGTTTAAAAATATATTCCATAATGATATAGAAAATAATTTATTTTTTAAGCTAAATCTATGAATATTTTTTATGAAGAATATTAACATGCATGGTAAAATAAAGAAAAGTTTTCATTAAAAACAAGGCATATATATGATAAAAATACTATAAAGATTTAATCTCTTTTAATGTATTTTCTGCTATAGTGAGATGATTCTCTATATCTTTCTCGTCATGAGCTATAGATAAAGTCCATTGTTCATCGTAATCTGCCATAGGTATTATTCCTCTTCCCATCATTTTTGAGAAGTAATTCCTCCATTTTTCTACGTCAACATTAAGAAATTCAGAATAGTTTTTAGGAACTTTATTATGGAAATATATTGTTCCACTTATAGCTAGTGATGAAATTGATGCTTCTAAGCTCAGATCTTCAATTATATCATTATAGCCTCTAGTTAACATTCTATTTAGTCTTTTCATTTTATAGAATGCGTTTTCTGTTAGAATTTTCTCTAAGGTGACAATTGCAGCTCTTACTGAAAGAGGATTAGCATTAAAAGTACCACCATGAGCTACCCTACCTGAATTTAATATACTCATTACTTCTCTCTTTCCTGCTATTACTGATAAAGGAAGACCTCCAGCTATAGATTTACCTATTACTTTAATATCTGGTTCAACTTCGACGTAGTCTGAAGCTCCAGAAAAAGATTTTCCTCCAGTCTTTATTTCGTCGAAAATTACTGTGATATTATTTTCTCTGGATAACTCCACTACACCCTTTAGAAAGTCCTTATCTGGAGGTATTAGTCCCATGTTCATTGCTATTGGTTCCATTATTACTGCTCCTATGTCTTTGTTTTCTCTTATTATTTTTTCGAATGATTCTAGATTATTCCATTCTGCTATTAAAGTATTTTTAATTACCTCCTCAGGAATACCTTCTGAAGAAGGTAGTTTTACCATAGATTTTTCTGGATCTACGTTTACTAGTAATTGGTCGTGTGATCCGTGGTAGTGTCCTTCGAATTTTATTATTTTCTTTTTTCTTGAGTATGCTCTTGCTATTCTTATTGAGTGCATTGTTGCTTCTGTGCCTGTTGAAGAGAATCTTACCATGTCAACATTATACCTTTTCTTAATTATCTTAGCTAATTCAATAGCCTTACAATACTCAAAACCAAGAATAGAACCTTCTTCAACAGTTTTAACGACTTCGTTAACTATTAATGGATTTCCATAACCTACTTCCATAGCGCCGTATGCCATGTTGAAGTCTATGTATTCGTTTCCATCCACGTCCCATACTTTGCTTCCTTTCCCTCGCTTTAGGTAAAGAGGATAGTTCAATACTAATCTATAGTTACTATTTACGCCCATAGGTACATGGTCAATAGCTTCTTCATAAAAAGATCTAGACTTCTCTGTGTTTAGCATCTCCATTCTTTCACCGTTAAAATACGAGTTAGGAAAAAACTCCGTTTAGACCGATGCATTAACCCACTTGCATAACATTCTTATTTTTCTGTTTAATATACTTTTCATATTTCATCTAAACGTTAAAATAGGCTTTTAAAAATTTATAATGAAAAATATATTTAAACTTCAAATCGTTGTACAATAAAAAATTTACATAAAAATATTAGCGATTTAAATCTAAAATGCTATAATTTTTAAACAATATAACAGAATACATTTTTAAATTGTTTAACGTAGATCTCATGAAATGGCTTCTAAAAAAGTCTCGGGGGGCGTATTTCTAAGGGAGACTTCTGGCTTAGTAAGAGATGTGAGCCCATGGCCGTCACTCCTCGCTACGTGGGCATTAGTGACGGGAGGAGTTCCTATTCTTATCTTAGAATGGCTATGGCTAGGGCCAGGGGCAAATTGGCCATTAGCGTTTACTATAACTTTAATCCCTACATTAGGTATGGCATTTCTTTTTTATTTGGCTGGGGCTTCAATGCCTCGTTCTGGCGGAGATTATGTTTTTAATAGCAGAGCAACTCATCCAGCTTTAGGTTTCGCAAATTATTGGGCACTGTTTATAGCGTTTGTTTTGTCTCAGGGGTATTATTCATACTTAGGAGCAAGTTGGTTAGGATACTTATTCACTGGATTAGGAATGTATTATCATGATAACTTTCTTTTGAGTATAGGAGGGTTTTTCGGATTAAAAATAGGAAGAATATTATGGGGAATAATAGTAGGCACAGTAATTACTTCATTAATAGCACTATCAGTAAGGTTTCATTGGAAATTCATAGCTATAGCTGGTGCAATAAGCCTTATAACTACTGCAGTAATGTTTGGAACTCTATTGACAATAAATCCAACATCTTTTTCTTCTGCTTTGTCATCATTTACAGGAATTAAAGATGCTTACAGTGAAGTAATAGCTGATGCATCCTCTAATGGTCTTTCTTTTGTTACTCCATTTTATGGTGCTATATTGGCAATCCCAGCAATATGGTATTATTATACGTGGTATAATTTACCTGCATCTTGGGCAGGAGAGATGAAAAAAGTTAGATTTAATGTATTTCTTTCAATAATTGTAGGAGTTTTAATGATTGCTGTCTATTATATATTATTTACTCAAATTAATATATCAGCATTTGGAGAAAAATTCTTAACTTCCTATTCTTATATTTACTGCAACGGATATAACGATACTGTTGTTAATACGTTATCTTCTATTGGGACATTTACTCCCTTCTTTGCGTTGCTTGTTCTTGGTAATCCAATAATTTACATATTAATGTTTATAGCTATATGGTTACCTAATTATTATAGTGGTCCTCCATTGGTTTTAGGTCTTTCACGATACTTGTTCTCATGGTCTTTTGACAGGATAATGCCATCGTGGATGGCAGATGTAAACAGTAGGTTAAATGCACCCATTAAGGCAGTACTACTTATAATGGCTCTCTCTGGGTTTGGCGTTGTGCTTTATGCATATTTACCAGTTCTTTCTTTAGTAGATGTAACAGTAGCTTTTGAAATAAGTTATGCTATATTTGCAGTATCATCTGCCTTAATGCCATACATTAGGAAAGATGTGTACGAAAGTACTATGATAATTAAGAAGAAGATCCTAGGAATTCCAATAATAACTCTTGTAGGCGTTCCAACTTTTATATTTCTTGTATTCGCAACAGTGATAACGTGGGGAAATCCAATAATATTGCCAGTTAATTTACCAACAATATTGTCAGTAGTGTTAATGTACGCCAGTGGTTTTGCAATATATTATGGAGCAAAGATTTGGAATCAGAGAAAAGGCATAAAAATAGATCTAGCGTTTAAGGAAATACCACCAGATTAATTTTTCTTTAAATATGATTTTATTAATATTGCAAATATATTATATAAATGAATGCCTCTTATATTAATCTTTTTCAAATACTCTCCCTTTGTTTCTTTATTTTTATATAAAATGAACTCTATGGTCTTATTTAGTTTAGACTTGAATATACAACTGTTATGAATCCAGGTTTCATATAAGATGTCATAATATTTTTCAGTAGATGGAAGAGGAATAATTATGCATTTATACTTCATTAAATCCTTTACCTTTTCTTCGTTAATATAAATTAAAGGATAAATATAGTTTTTATTTAATTCATTAATAATTTCATTTTCAAACTCTAGTGTACAAATACCAGGTTTTCCACTTAAAACTGGAGATCGCCAATTATTCTCATTTAGATTAAGTATAGATTTGATTTTTTCAAAATTAAAGTTGTAAGCTGAGATTGCACTTATCTGAGAGAAAATAACTTTGCCGAATGTCGAACTTATCTTCAGAAGCTCTAATATTTCTTCTTCAGAACCATAAGATAATAAATCGTCAGAGATCAAGTTTACATAGTCATGGTATTTAGATTGAACTTTTAACTCAGACTTTATTACATCTAATGGTATTTTCCTATCTTTTCTCATTATTTCTACTTCTGAAAATGCAGAAGGTCCTTTTATTGGAAAGAATTTTTCAGTTTCCTCTCCATATATAATTTTAGGGAAGAAGTTATTTTGCATTATTTTTGGTAAAGTAATTTCGGCTTCTCCTAATAATATAGTATCTACCCAATTAGGTTTCTCAATAGATATTTCCCATGCTCCAGGTCCTCCTATTATTACCTTAAACTTGTATTTTTCCTTTAATAGTCTAATGCGGTTTGAGAATGATTTGAATGCCTTATAGTGATAAGGTTGTTCTCCAAATATCTTACTTAACCCTTTTGACACTTCTGTTTGAGCTAAAGGATCATTAACATATATTCCCAAGATTTTATCACTATGTAGAAATTTTTGTATAGCAGTAGGAGATACTATTTTAGAATTAACTATACTCTCTATTTTTCTTAAGCCATAAGGAGGAAATTTGTTCTTCCTAATAAAATTAGGAATTAGCCTTAAAGGCAACGAAGGTAAAGAATAAAACGTGGCATAATCAGATGTTAAGATCATATTTTCTAATAGAAACTCAAAATCTTAATTCCTTTTCTCTTCTATGCTATTATCAATCCTCAAAGTTCAATAGATTATCTCATTTAGTAAAAAATTAGTTCTAATAAGAAATCTCAGCACATAATATTGAAGATTAAATATTAAATTTTAATAATTATATGTTTATGTTCAATAGTTTATATGTAAATTACTAAGTAACTTACTATATACTAAGAATAATTTTAGATAAAGAGTAAAACTAATACCAGTTCGGTACTGTCCAATTATATATTTCGTATTTACTTAAGTATTGTAATCTTTCAGGAATTGACGGATGAGTTCTAAATATAGCATTTCCATCCTTACTATTAGTTAAAGAATATTTCATAAGTAAGACTTGAAATCTGGGCATATTTCTTAAGTTCTCTCCTTTTATATATCCGAGTTTAATTAGTGACGTTTCTAATGGTATTGTAAGTGAATTATCAGTCTTCACTGCAGTTATATCTGCTCTTTTTTCCACTCTTCTATGAATAGCAAAAAATAATGGAAATAGTACAAGGAAATAAAAGATAATTATTGCACCAGTTAATGACGGTAAAACGTAGAGTAACCCTACATATATTGAATTTATACCCATTATAGATAAAATAAGGATTTCTGGATCTTTGTTTTTCAAATGAGATAATTCGTGACCTATTACCGCAGAGATTTCCTGATCGTCAAGAATATTAAAAATAGGTTTAGTTATTGCTATTCCTCTCCAAAATATATTTCCGAATGCAAAAGCATTAGGGAAATCTACATCTGCAATGTATACTTTTGGAGTTTTAACTTTAAAGATAGAAGCTAAATTCTTTACAAGAAGATATGAATGCTCATCGGCTGGTTTCATTTTAAATACTAATTTCATTATAAAAGGAGAAATCAAGTACCAAAGTCCAAATATTAAAACTATTTGGAAAATAAAAAATAATGGAAAGTTTATAGGAAGACTCGAAATTATTATGTCTATTATCAGTATACTTAGGAAAGAAACAACGTAATATTTTATCCAATATCTAAAAACTGCTACCATGCAAGAATCTATCTCATCTCAAGAATAAAAACGTTGATTAACCTTATAGATTAATTTAGTAACTCCTTTATAAATCTCCTAAAGTTAAAATTGGTTTTGTTCATTTAATCCTATCTTAAATATCTTAAACACTGTAAAATATAAAATGGAATATATCAATTAAAAAATTATTGTTAAATATAATGAGCGGAAAGCCTTTTTATTTGACATTAAAATGTTAGCCCATGAAAGGCGCTTCGTTAGCATTAATAGCCGGAGTTGTAATAGTTGTTATATTAATAGGCGCAGTAGCAGCATATTTCCTTTTGGTTCATCATCCAACAACGACTCCTCCAGTAACTAGTACAACACCAGTAACGCCAGTAACTTTAACCGTAGTAACATTTTCAGGACAATCTGCAAACTTTATTCAATATGCCGGTAACTTATTTTCGCAGGAACATCCTGGAGTTACAGTTAAAGTAATTTCTTATCCATTTAGTGATTATATAGCTAATGAATTAACTGTTCTAAGAGCCCATTCATCGGAATACGATATAATAGGTTTTACATCAACTTCAGCTCAAGACGTTTCTCCATATTTGCTCCAACTTAATACTTCAATGTTTAATATGTCTGATCTTATAGGCCCGCAAGAAGACTTTGGAGGAATAATATATAATGTTACTACAGGTAAGAATGAAACTATAGGTATAGCTTACGAAACTGCAGTATATTTAATGGCATATAAAACCTCAATATTTGATAATTCTACTTTAGCACAAGAGTTTTATAACGAATACCACGTAAACTTCTCTCCATCAACATGGCAAAACTGGACTGACGTGATAGACGCTGATCAGTTTATAACATCAAAGGGCTTAACAGCATATGGATTTCTTATAGATGATCACTTAAAGCACGGTATAATAGATGCTTTCCCAGCAGTTTATGGATATTATTACGCAAGGAATTACTCCTTAAATCATGGCGTAATAGGAGGAATCCCCGGATTTAATATTATGTTTGAAGGATATACTTTACCTGGATACAGCTATCCTTTGCCATCGTTTAACTCAACAGCAGGACTAGAAGCCTTAGAAACTTACGGACAATTAGTAAGTTATGAACCATCTCCGTCTACAATTGAAATGTGCTACGGAAACATACCAGAGTTTTATTCTAACTCATCTGGAGCTTTTCTATTTACTACTCAATTATCTTCTATAAATAGTTCAGAACTACAAGAAACCTATTTAGCTCCATTACCTGGAGGGTATGCAGAAACTGGTACAGACTTCTTAGGTATAAGTAAATATTCTACTCACGTACAATTAGCTGAAGAATTCTTACAATTCTTAGTGTCCCCTAAGATTCAAGAGCTAGGATTCATAAAATTCGATAAATTCCCTATATCAAAAGAAGCATTTACACAGTTATTGCAGAACACATCTATACCCTCATATGAACTGGAATGGCTAAACGCTACATATCATGCAGCATTAAATGCGTGGGCTAATCCTCCAAATATACCTCCTACATACAATTATCTTATACCTGACTTTAATAACCAAATAATGCAATACTTGGAAGGTAAAATAACGGCTCAAGAGGCGTTAAATACTGCAGCATTAGATTGGGCTGAAGCCACAGCGTCATACTATGGGTAAATAAAATGAGTGTAGTGTTAAAGGATGTTACGAAAAGATATAAGAAACTAATTGCAGTCAATAATGTAAATTTAAAGGTAGAAAAGGGAGAATTTTTTATAATTTTAGGACCTTCTGGTTCTGGAAAAACTACTTTATTAAGATCTGTTGCAGGATTAGAAAGAATAGAAGGAAAAGTACTTATTGATAATGTTGACGTTACTAACTTACCTCCAGGTAAAAGAGAGGTTTCAATGGTTTTTCAGAATTATGCACTTTATCCAAATAAAACTGTTTTTGAAAATCTGTTAATGCCAATAGAAACTATACGAAGAAAAGACGCAGAGGAAAGAATAACCGAGGTATCAAAAAATCTAGGTATTTACGATCTTCTGGATAGATATCCTCAAGAATTATCTGGAGGTCAACAGCAAAGGGTTGCATTAGCAAGAGCGTTAGTAAAAAAACCTAAAGTATTCCTAATGGATGAACCTTTATCTAATCTTGATGCGCCACAAAGAATATCTGCTAGAAAATTGATAAAAGAACTTCAACGAGATAATAATATAACTACCTTATATGTTACCCATGATCAGACTGAGGCAATGGCTTTAGCGGATAGAGTAGCTATAATGGATAACGGGAAGGTTATACAGATAGGTTCTCCAGAAGAAATTTATGAGAATCCAGCTAACATATTTGTAGCCAATTTCTTTGGAAATCCACCAATGAGTATAGTGGATGGTAAAATCTTTGGAGAAGAGGAAAAAGTTGGCATAAGAGCGGAGAACGTTATTCTAGGAGAAGGTAAATTATTAGGTAAAATATCCGATATAGAATTTTGGGGAGAAAAATATTTAGTTTATATTAATTTTGAAGGATATGAGATTAGAGCATTCTCTAGATCTAAACTTAAGGTAGGAGAAGAAATTAATTTTTCTATTTCGGAATATAAGTCACTTAAAAGTGTGATAACTAAATGAGGTATTCAATACCTTATTTAACCTACATAATAGCTTTTGGAATTATTCCCTTTTCATATACGTTTTATATAGTAGGATCAAACGCAAGTTCGTTGTCTAAAGCCTTTATTTTAATACCTATAGATACTGTTATTTATAATACGTTTATCTTCGCATTTCTATCAGCATTATTTTCAACTATAATAGGGTTATTTTTAGCAATAGGTATAGATATTCTGCCTAAAGGAAAAAGGCCTATATCATTATTATCAATGTTACCTTATACTATACCTTTTACTTCTTCTGCGCTAATTTGGACCATAAGTCTTTATGGAAAATACGGATGGTTCTCCTATTTGTTTGGATTAAAATACGATCCTTTATATTTTTCCTCTACTGCTCTATGGACACTAATAGGAATAAATATTTGGACCTCTATACCAATGTCATTCTTAATTTTACTTTCCGCCATAAGATCAGTACCTTACGACGTAAAGGAAGCTGCTTTAGTAGATAATGTTCCTCTATCGGAATATTATTTCAGAATAGTTTTACCTTCTATAGGAAAGGCTTTCTGGTTAGCATTCATTTTACAGTTTGTATTATCACTTGGAAATTTTGATCTTCCTTACGTTCTAACACAGGGTGGTCCAGGCTATGCTACAACTACTCTTCCATTATTAGTTTATGATGAGATGTTCCAACTTGGAAATTTTTCTGGAGGCGCATTAGCCTCAGCAATATTGAGCATATTTGCAACATTTCCAGCAATATTACTCCTATTCCTTATTAAAACTAGAAGAAATAAACTATTGCCGTCTTTTAAATTAAGACTCCCAGATAATATTTTCAAAATAATAATGTTCTCAATAGTCACAATATTATTATTCTTTTTAGATTTTCCAGTATATTGGATGTTTCTAGTAGCTTTCAGAAATGCATCTCTAGATTTTAGATATCCTCCAATTTTCTCTCCAATAGACCTAACTTCTAAGTATTTCTCCTCAGCTCTCTCATCTTCTATACCTTATATGATTACAAGTTTAATAGTAGCCATTACGGCTTCTTTGCTTACTATAGGGTTGTCTTTACCATCTGCTTATGAAGTATCAAAAGGTAAGGGATCGTGGATACTTCCTCTCTCAATATATTTATATTCATTACCTTCGGCTTCTTTCATATTACCTCTTTTTATATTCTTCTCTAGCGAAGGACTTCTAAATACTTGGTGGGCATTAATACTTTCCACTCCTATATTTACAGCAACCTTTGCAGTGTGGATAATGTATAATTTCTTTTTAGATTTTCCAAAAGCTTATGATGATGCTGCAGATGTATTTTCGATAAAAGGTAAAATGAGAAGAATAATATTTCCTTTATCAAGACCTGCTCTCTTCTCAGTATTTTTATTATCTTTTATATTTAATTGGCACCTATTGTTCTATCCTTTAATATTTGCTACTTCTCCTTATAATTTTTCATTCCCACCACAAGGAGCTCAAACTATAACAATATTTGCACTAATGGCTTTAGGGGATCAAAGCGTAAATTGGGGACTCTTAGCGTCATCTGCACTAGTTGCTGCCTTACCAGTAATGATAATAACAATATTTGCAATAGATAGAGTAATAAAGGGAACATATAAGGGTGGAATAAAATTTATATGATTTTTTAAATTATTAAATTTGTTTTATAATATGATTTTTACAATAAGTTCATGATAACTATGCAAAAAGCTTAAAATAGTCTTAGTTTTTAACGGTAAAACTACTTAAATGGCATTTATAAGGATTACCATTCAAAAATTCGTGTAAACGTAAGAATAAGACCTTTTTTCTATAGATAAGAATTAAAAGCTCAGCACTATTTTTATGATAATGAAGTTACTGGCTTTACTGGTAATTCCTCTCCTACTGCTTATTGTTAATTCTGATGTTTTGTATTTCTATTCTGCTAATAACTTCTTTTATGTTACAAATGTAATGCAACCACAAGAATATAATAATTTCAATTTCATTAATAATAATTATATACTTTCATCTTCATCATATACAAGCTCTAATAATGGCTCCATAATCATACTTGGCTATATGGCAACGTTACCTCCTAAGCCTAATACATACTATACAATTAACTCAACAAGTTTCGAAATAAACGTTCCAACCTATTCAAAACTATATATAATACCTATAATTTATAATATATCCAATTCTAGTCCTAAATTGGCATTCTCTAATATTTCTTTAACATTTATTGGTAGATCTTCTCATATTTTTTCATTAGTTAATAATGGAAACGCACTTAATAAAACATTTTGTTTACAATTACTGAATAATTTTTATAGTGTTAACATTATATGGTGTCTATCTGCTCCTCAGCCTCCTCCAGGAACATATTATGCAAATATTTTCATGATGATTGTAGTCTCTATTTCTGGCGCAAACTATGTATACTTTTGGAATTTGAGTATTACGCAAATAATAGGTCTACCTCCACCACCCCCACAGCCTTATACTTATATAAAAGAATATCAATTGAATCAAATAGAAATAGTAAAAATAATAGATTCTCTATATTCTTAAGTATTTATTTTAAAATTCCCTTTATACTATTAAAGGCAATATTCTTTAAAGTATCAAAATATATTGTAAACATTAACTTTAATAAAGTCATAATAAAAATTTTATTTCTATAAAAACCGATTACTCTTTTTTAGATAAAAGTATGAGGTCTACCTTCTGTTGGACTTCTTATCATTTGAAGTAGAATTTCATTTCCTTTACTCATCTTATCTATCAAATAAAGGGAAAGTACTCTTATTTTTTCTTTCTTCCATTTTATATTTTCTCTTATTACATCAATTAATTGATCCCTAAATTTAGAGTCTAGATCTAAAAGAGTTTTTTCATCTTCTATTTCTCTCAATTCCTTCTCTGTTTCAGCTACTACTTTTAATATATCTTCGTCATCTTGATTTTTAGCTAACTCAATAAGATACTTTCCTGCACTTATTACATTACCATCATTTATGTAATCTATTGCTTTTATTAGTTCTTCGAACATAAAATAAAATTAGATTATAGGAATAAAAGATTATATGCTCTACATGTCTCGATTCTTTAGTGCAAAAAATATTGTCTCTTACTGATGAAATTCCTAAGCAAATCGAAAATAAAGATTTTTATTCATTCAAAAGGGATTGAAAGAAAAAATGTTAAGCAATTAATGAATGGTCTACTTATCTCTATAAAATATAAGGAGTTTTTACATTATTAATAAAGCTTAGAATATAAATTAACCTAATTTTTTCATATCAGACAGTGTGATGTCGTATACCTTATCTAAATCGCTGTCCCATTCGTTCTTAAACCATTCCTTTATATGTTCTAAAACGAAATTGCTCACTATGAATATATCATGCAAAACTTCCTCCTTCTTCTTATATTTAGAAAAGTCTAGATCAAAACCATTATATTGATAATCATGTAGGAGGAAAGCTAAATTAGTTATATTCTCAACTTCTTTATAGCCTAGCTTAGATAGATCAATAGAAATTCCTTTCAATGAGTGAGTAGGTGCATTATATCCTCTCTTTAAATACCAATCGTTATTTGACAGTTTGTCCAGGTTTTTAGTTACTAATGCAGATAATAATGCTTTAACTGCACTAAACACTTTACCTGCAGAATTTCTACTTCTTCCTGCTATCCACATGTTTATTGCGACATCTATATCATCTAAGGTTTCAATAATTCTAGCCCTAATGTAAGCTTTTCTATCAATCTTAGGTGAAATTAGTTTTTCTTCCATATTTTTAGTTTATTCTCTATACTCTTAAAAATCTAGATAGTTCTTCTAGAAAATATTTTGCATTATTTAACTTTAGAGTCTGAAAGAGAAGGAAAAAGTATAAAGTATATCTCTCCTGTTATTGACTGCATAAGGGAAGAACTTATGTCGTTATCATTAATATCGGATTGAAAAAGAGCTGATGTGAACTACCCTGCCCTAACGGGCAGGGCTTCCTGCTAAAAAGCTCCACCTTGCCAGAGGGCGGAGCTCCATGAAGGTCGTTCCGACCCTAATATCCTCAGAATATTAATAGAATCATTATGAGATTAGTATTGTATTGTATTTAAAAAGAATTTTATAGATCTAGTAATAAAAATGATATTAATAGCGAGAAAATATTGATAAAAATTAGAATATAATTTAAAAGTAAAAGTATATTAATTTAGCTAAACAATACTGGCAAAAATGTTTATATAAAACAATTTCATATAACTATTTATGTATGGGAGGATTAAGAAAATACTAGAGAAAAATTCTTTGAAAATACTAACAATATTCACAATCATAATCGTTACATTAACATCAATATTATCAATACTTTACTTATTCACACCAATACTAATAGGATACCAAAAAACATCAAACGGAATAATAGACTACTTCAAAAACATTATTGATCCCTCATTCATAATTAAAGCGTACTCAAATAATACTCCAGTGAACGCAATAATATCAGTTTACATTAACCAACCCCACAAAGTAAAATTCTATAAAGAGTTTTACGGAGAATCATTAAAAATACCATTCACATCAATAGAAAATTACGTAAAACCATGGGAAAAATACGAGAACGAGAATACCTCACTCCTCGTAATAGCAACGTACATAAAAGGGAACGAAACATTCACAAGCACAGAAGAAATACAGTATAACCCAAACTGGGTATTAAAAAACCAACCAATACAGATTGTAGCAAATGTTAATATAATACCTCAATTAATAAAATTGAATAACACAATGATTCAACAAGAAAATAATAAAATACAAACATTAAAAACGAGCTATTATAAATATTGTTACTGCGGAGGAGAAAAATACCCATACATAGTAAACATGAGCAAAGAAGAGTATGAAGAACCACCAACGTATCCAGTAGTAGTGGATGGAGCTCCAGTTGTTTACGAGCCAGTTACAAGCGTACTATATTTCTACAACTTCTCAGTACCATTAAATTGGATAACATTAAGCAATAACGTGAAGAACAACGATAATTACACTTATATAAGTCTTGATACTTCTCTTTTCGGTAAGGTTAGTTGGTATGCGGTAAGTAATTCTACTAATTACGGTGGTCCGTATATAGGAGTTTCCTACTCGGCCAACGTAAACTGGCAAGCTTCTACGTATTATAATAAGCCTTTTCTTTCTAACTTGTATAATCCTACGATTTATAATTATTATAATGCTACAATTGCAGTAGTCATTTATACAATATATAAAGTAGGTGTACATGGTATACGAATACCAATAGATAATGTTACTGTTTTTGAGATTTTGTGGGCTAGTCCAAACGTTAGTGGTGCTGTTGAGAGTAGTAATGGTTTAACTTGTGTTATTTATACTAATTCTAGTGGTGAGTATACTCATTATTTGTCAATAGGTAATGGTAGTGTGACGCTGTTTTATAATTATTTTAAGGAATTTATTGGGAATCAGAAAAGTGGTCAATATGGTTATGCTCAGTGGGGAGACGGTAAAATTACGTCTACAGGGAATATTAAAACAGCTGGAAATAGTTTTTATTTTTTCGTGAGTTACATAAATGAATACATAAAGAATAATAATCAAACAGAAAATTACTTTACAAATACTATTGTAAGTGTATATATTCCGGTTAATACTATGAATCAGATTTGCGGTAGTGGTCATGTTTATGTTAGTTATTTGAATTATTCTACTGCTTTACAGGCGCCTTTATTGGGTTTTATAATGAATTATTCTTCTTATTATGGTGGTTAGTATGAGTAGGTTGATTTATTTTTATATTGTTTATTTGTTATTCTTTTTCTTATTTCTCTTATTTTATGATTTGAGTGTTTTTTTGACTGTTAGTTCTTTTCCTGTTCCTTTCTTCTTGTTTTATACTCCTTTTGCGCGTGAAATATTTCTTGTTGTTCAATTTCTGGGTATTCCTTTCCTCTTCTTGCTTTTCTTTTTTCTTTCTGGTAAGGATTACGTTATCGCTTTATTAGTTGGATATTTTATAATGCTCGTGATCTTCTATTTCTTTCCTAATATTTTTGATTTTTCTATTCTTGCTTCAATAGGTCTTGGATTGTTTGTTTCTGTAATACCTAGTTGTACTTCAAGGTTGAGTAAGGTATTGTGGGGTATATCTTCACTTTACTTTATAATGATGATGGTTAATGCTTATTTTTCATTACAATTTTATCCACTATTTATTATACCGAGTATAATAGCTTCTGGAATAGAAATAATGAATTTGAGATAATTTATCATTTAATATGTTTTTTATCATTTTTAAGCATGAGGTTATTTATTTGTGTAGATATTTTACGAATCATCTGAGCTAACATACAGACCTATATTATTTATTATTTGTTCCTCAGTTAGATTTTCATAACTTTCTCCTGATATGAAAGCCACTACTTCCTTATCTTTATGTGTTAAGTGAACTCCTACGGCGATTTTCACGAACAACACTCCTAAACAAGAAGACAAGCTTTACAAGAGTAAAACTTTTATAAAGAGAACAAGAAAATAACACAAGCCGAAAGTGGGCATGGGGATAAAACCCCGTTGGATAGGCTGGCTATACGTCCCCCGCGATCTAACATGTGGGACAATATCCCGAGTAGGAGTGTGCAAAAATTTAAGGGGACGTTCTCATACTTACTCTACACTATCTCCTAACAAAATTAACAATATAACGCGTATTATTATAGAAAAATTCAAGAATTAGAAAAAGAGTATTACACATGGAAAGGAAGATAAAGCCTAAAGTATTTGCAATAGATGTGGGGGAATCAAGACTTGTTGCAACCAAGATGGAGATAAACAACAACACAGTAAAAGAAGCTGATACGAGAGAATTCAAATACAACGAGGAAGGACTCAAAGAACTTATAAAATTCCTAGAAGGATACGAAGAAGGAATAATGGAAGCAACAGGAGTATACTTCTACCACGTATACAACGTACTGAGAGACAAGGGACTAAAAGTAAACGTGATAAACCCTGTCCAAACAGTTGAAGTCCTAGGCAAGAAGACAGACAAGAACGACTCCATAAGACTCGCAATAGCCTACGCTGCAGGCACAGTAAAAGGATCGTACATACCAACGGGAGAAATGCAAGAACTAAGAGAAATGACAAGACACAGAGAAGGACTAGTAGAGAGAAAGACACAAGTAAAGAACGAGATAAGGAAAGTTCTAGAAACAGCAGGATACAAGCTACCTCCCTTCGAAAAGAAGACAAAGGAAATAGTGAGAAAACTAGCCACTGATGAGAAGCTAACTGACGAAGAGATCAAGGAGTACTCCAAATTATTGGGAAGAAAATTAACTAGAATAGAAGCGTTCATCCTAAAACAACTCCTGGACCTACTGAACATTATAGAAGAACAAATCAAGGAAGTGGAGAACGAGATAATGAAGTTCCTACCCGAGGAAGCAGTAGAGTTGACTAAGATACCCGGAATAGGCCCAATCTCTGCAGCCACAATTTACGCTGAGCTTGGAGACGTGAGCAGGTTTGAGTCTTCGAAACAAGCTGCTTCTTATGCTGGAGTTTCTCCAAGGACTAAGCAGAGCGGGAAGACCGAATTTCACAACGGTCTCATCAAGGGGAATAAGCACTTATCCCGCGTTCTATTCCTTGTTGCAAGGTCCGCTAAGAACACGACCCAATTTAATGGCTTCTATCAAGCCTTGTTGAAGAGGACAAGCAATTCCAAAAAGGCTACATTAGCCTTGGCCAACAAGATATGTAGGATAGTTTATCACGTACTCAAGGATGGGGAATACAAGGGTGAGACTAAGAAGACTAGGTATAGGGGAGGAGGTGGTGAAGGCCCTCAAGTTGACCCCAATCAAGTAGTTCCTTCGGCTCTTCAAGCTATCGCCTAGCCATGTTAGAGGCAAAGCATGTGGAGCCTATCCATCTCCTACCTAACGGATGGAGTCTTCCGCCCCCTTTGAACCCTATATAGATTAATTAGTTGGGGAGAGTAATACTCTCCAACTGGGAAACATGGTCGACCCTTTGACTGAAGCAAAGTCTTCGAACGGGGGCGTGACAAACCCCTACCATCGGACTGAACATTGTGATAATATGCACGGATATAGGTGTGATAAAGAGGTAGGGATCCTAGGAATAGACATATCAAAAGATCATCTAGTAACGAGTGAGGGGAGGGTCTACGAGAACAACAAGAAGGGTTATGAAGAAATACTAAAAGTGAAACTAAACACAATAGTGGTCGAACCGACAGGAGCATACTCAATAAAACCATGTCAATACTTCAAGGAAAAAGGGATCAAGATACTACAAGTAAGCCCAAATATACTATGGAAGGAGAAGGACTTGAGAGGAAAGAAAACAGATTTTTACGACGCACAAAAACTAATAAACATGGCAAACAAGGCAAAGGAGTACAACTACAACCCATTGAAAGAACTAGTAACACTATACGTCTTCCTAAAAGACCTTGAAGTAAAGTACAAGAACAGGGTAAAAAGAGCACTATTCCTAGTCAGTGACGAGGAAAAAATAAGCAAGGAAATGCTTGAAGAATTCTCTAAAGGAAACTTCAAAATACAATTATACAACTTGGAACAAAGATCGTACTTGAAGAAATCGAAGTATTATCTAAAGCACTACTGGAAACAAGCGAGAAAATAAAAGAAGTAGAGAAAATGATACAATCACAGTCTGAAAATCACGTTCTATTAACTATACCGGGAATAGGAAAACTTTCTTCGGGAATAATAATAGGCATTGTTGGGGACATTAAACGCTTTCCTAACCCTGAGTCCTTCGTAGCCTACTGTGGTTTAGACCCAATAGTTGAGAGGAGCGGTAAAGCTACTGTAAGTAAGGGAATATCGAAGAAGGGTAATAAGTACTTGCGCAGCTTGTTCTACTTCCTCGCTGAGATGAATTACTCTCGTAATCCTACATTACTAGAATTTTACGAGAACCATAAGGAAAAGTTGAAGGGAAAGAAGTTGTCTGCTTTAGCCAGGAAATTGGCTAGAATAGTTTGGAGTGTTTGGTATAATAATAAGCCTTATGAGCCTAAGTGACCATAAATCGCCACGTGGATTGAAAGGTACACGTGGCAATCTTAGTTGACATTATGCTTGAAGTTCAACCGAAATATTTATTACTGAACGCCCTTGTTAAATAAATCTGTACTTGAGTATTATTTAGTGTAAGTTCTACTGTTTTTCCATCCTTGAATTGCAGTATAATGTAAAGTTGCTTGAATCCAGTTGGTTTTATCCCTATTGTATATTCTCCATTATTATGAATTTTTAAATTAAATTTTATTTTAAATGAGAACGAGTAAGATGAGTTGGTTTTAGATATTATAGAGACATTAGATCCGTTCAATTGAGTTATAACTTGACCATGGGTACCAGGGTGTAAAACTGTATATAATTCTATACCTAGGATTACGTTAGTGATAAGAGTAATTACAACTAATGCTACTATCAAATTTTGCTTCATGTATAATACTTTCTATTTCAGATGGATTAAAAAGGAATTCTAGTGGAACACTACTTGAAACGCTAGTATTTCGGGTAAGTTTTAGTCTTATATAAGTTGTTAAGACTTATTTATAGCAGTTTTTCATAGATATAACGCATTAAAAACTATCTGTTCTAAGAATCAAATCATGAATCAAAATTAGGGAATTCTGACTCATAAGTCTCATAAGAATAGAGAAAAGATACTCAAGGCTCTTATCGATTGGAATTTTCAAATTTAAACTTCCTAAGAAAGATTTTAAATAAGTCTAACTCTTCCATTTTCTAATGGATGATAAATTTTGGAGACTATTGTTAGCTAGGGGATTTATTAGATTATCCTCTATGATGTTCGCTATATTCTTTATGTGGAGATTAATTACGCAATATAATTCAATTTTCATTGTTAGTTTAATTCCTGCACTCTCAATAGTAGGTTATGTTATTGTTTCTATTCCTGAAGGCTATATTTTAGATAAATTTGATAGACCTAAGATTTTGTTTTTATCGTCAGTAATTCTGCTGATAATTTATATTCCTCTACTCTTTTACTCATCACTTCTATTAATTTATGTAATTGATCTTTTATCGTCAGTTTTTTTCTTTATATCTGGAGATATTTTTTATACTTTAATAAAAGACATTGTAGAAAAGGAGAAGCTTTCAGAAGCAATGTCCTTTAATGTTATAAGCAGATCTATTTTTGAAATAGTTGGAATATCATTAGGAGGAATTTCTGCTGCCTTTTTTCCTTACCTATTTCCTTACCTATTAGTCTTCATTTCTTTATTAACTTTGATAATAAGCTACTCTATTTCATCTAATATAAAGACAGTTGCAATAGAGAAAAAGAAAGAGGAAAAAACTGAGGAATTAAATTACTCACATGTAATTAAGTTAATAAAATATATGCTGCCTGCGTTATTGATAAGTCTTGTTATTAATGGAATATTTGTAGCTTTGGACGTTTTTGCTTCAGGAATATTTTATGATATTCTTCACTCTGGCGCATTAGGATATACGGCTTTTATTTTAGCTTTTTCTTTAGGCACGCTTCTAGGAGGAACTATAGGGAATAGATTCTCAGAGAAGTTGTTAAACGCAAGATCATTTGCTCTGATTATAGCAAGTTTCTCGTTAGTTTTTTACTTAATAGTTCTAGTAGATTTTTCTCCATATATTGAACCTCTGTACACTCTAATTTTGGGAATAGGTGTCTCGTTGATAGATATTCCTTTAGAAGCCCTTATAACTAAGATAATTCCTAGTAAGATATTTGGAAGGACGAATTCTTTAATAATGATTTTTATAAATGGCTCTTCTCCAATTTTAGCAGTAGTTTATGGCTTTATATCCAATTTTTTTAGTATTAAAATTATATTTATAACGCTAGGTAGTTTGATGCTAATAATATCAATTCCAGCGTTTTTTATTTATAGGAAATTGGTTAGGACTAGAGAGGAAGACATAAAAAAGGTATTACAACTTTAGATATAATGAACTTAATATAAACAATTATTTTTCTAAAATTATATAATTTATAATATTTTTCATGTTGTCAAAATATTATCAGATTGGGCTAAATGAGATTTTCCATATACAAGTTAGTCACGTAATAACATGTGTCTAATCACGGAAGGAATTATATGGAAATTTTATATCGCCTATTCTATAATAGAAGATTAATGAAGTATGTGTTGGTTGCCTTGCTTTTGCTATCTTTCTTTTCACTAGGTTTAGTTCATGGTTCTAGTTTAGTTCTATATTATAATGGGACTATTATTGCTCATATAGAGGGGGAGAAATATTTTAATTTTGTTGGAGAAAATGTTTCTAATTTAATTGTATATGGAACAAAATATAATTTGACGTCTGACAGCATATATTTCTATAATGATAGTAATGTAACTCTTAAGTATAACGCTTTGTTAAAGAAGGGAGTAATATATGTTAATGAACCATATAATTTGCAAATTAATATATTTCTGCCTAATAATTTTAGTGTAAATTACATAAATCCTACCCCTACTTCTTTTCAAATTATAGGAAAATACTATGATATAACATTTAATTCTTCAAATGTAACTATACTATATAGTACAAATCTTGTAGTATCTAGAAATAATAACATAAATTTCTCATATATTATAATAAGCATTATGATAGCTACTAATACAATTTTTGGCTTTCTAATCTATAAGGTAAGAAGATCGGAAAGCAATCAGAAAACGCCGTTGTTATATTTTTCTTATTTGACTGCAACAGAAAACTTGGGTAGAAATGGGAAAAGGAATAGCTATAGCAACACTAGTAGTAAGCATAGTAGCCGCAATAATAATATTCTCTATATTCCCGCCGAATCCAATTAACATCCTGCTGGGGATCACTTTAGGTTTAATGATATCTATAGCGATCTATGCTAAAGAGAACTATGATGAGTTTTAAGGCATTCTACTTTTTCATTTTATTTACTATCGTGAGTGGAAAAGAAAGAAGTTGGAAGAAAAAGCAATCCAGGTGCTTTTCTGCTTTTATTGTGTAAAAAAGCCCTTCTTTCTCTTCATAAAAAGTTATACATAGTCAAACATTTACCCGAGGTACTCTGGACTCTCGAAGCTAAATAATAAATTTTAGAAGATGACATATTTTCTCCATGACTAAAACTAATTAAGAGTTATACAACCAGGTGATAGGTAATATAGCTCTTTATTCTACGGCATACATTCTTTCTCGTCATGGATGGAATGTGCTGCCTACTTCTAGAAATACAAGAGGCGTTGATATTGTAATATATAGTCAGGATGGAACGAAAATGCATACTATTCAAGTTAAGGGACTATTTAAACGAAATCCGGTTCCCTTCGGGTCGAATTTGAATAATCTAATTGCAGAATTTTATGTTATAGTTTTGTTGAATGAACTTAAGAGTGAACCGTGGGCTTTTGTACTTAAGAAAGAGAATATAATTGAGAAATTAGTAAAGAGGGATAAGAATAGAAAAGTAAGCTATTGGCTTAACGATATGAAGTTTTTATCAGAATTTAAGGATAAATGGGATATTATAGGTTACGGATATTAAATAAATTTTTATAGTAATCTTTATTTTTAGAATATTTCTTGATTAGATTCGAGCAGACTTTATCATTTGTACAGTTCACAAATTGCATAGGTAATGTATTCTTAAATAGCCATAGAGGGCATGAATAATCCTTTTTAGCTCTTCGTACATTATTAAAATCATGGCAAAGAATAAACAAGAAGAAAACGGCAGAATTACCGTACCGGGTATAATTGCTGAAGAGGAAAAGGGAAATAGTGAAGTTCATGAAGTGCCTCCTGTAATAGGAAGCGAAATGCAACCGGAGAGGGCTAAAAGTGATTTGATAGCAACTCGTCAAGCTACCTTACCTCAAACTCCTTACGTAAGGATTGAAAGGATAAAAAAGAAATATGTAATGCTATTGAAATAATATCCAATGATTATAATTTTTTAATTAATTTAAGTAGTAAAATAAGCTCGTCGATTAAGAAAATTTTACTACCCGAACTATACGAAATATCGTATAATACGTATGTTTTAAAATATCCTGTGAATTCAGATAAAGAGTTTGCTGATATTCTAAAACTCGTATTAGAAGTGGCTAAAAACGAGAATATAAGAATTGAGGGAAAGAACCGTTGGAAGGAATTTTTAGAGAACTATGAAGAAGCGCAAAAAAGTAAAAGAAAGAAAAATTACGAAGAGTTAGCTGTATGATATCTCGTTAATTTGAATTTGCTGCTAAATTAACTATACTGATGGTTTTTATGGAGTAGTTGGCTGCATTGATTTACTAAGAATTCTTCAACCTCATTTTCTTTTAGGAGTGTTATTTTATACTTGCTCTTGTTGTAATCTACATAAATAACATCTGGTTTGCTGTCAATCCCGAAATATTGAAGAAATCTTTCCCAGACCTCTTTAGGTGGTTCCTCTACAAGATAGAGTTTCCAATCGCATGCTATAATAGACTTACTATAAGGACCAAGCAAGCTACTTGGACTATAAGTGAAAACTATCTTAACTTTATACTCTTTAAGTATCTTCTGTAATTTATCTATATTCTCCTTTATTCTCTTCTTCTTATTGTTAAAGAGATTGAATAAATCTATACGCCTCCTCCAAACTCACGGGCTTTATAATTATGGTATCTAGCGTGTCTGGGTCAAATAATCTCGTTTCGGGGTTGTAATGCTTCTTTATTCCGTATATTGCAAATTTTTCTATGTTATATGTCTTCTTAAGTTCTTCAGAAAGAGGTGGTAAAAATTGAGAAAAACCTCCAATTCTTATATCTTATCTCTTCAATATTCAAAACACCTATTCTCGAAATAAACTGTGTAAATGGTATGTCATGTAAGACTTTTGATAACCTATGCGGTATCCTATTATAATCGCTTAACAATGCTAATTTTAATATTACTAAATCCTTTTTCAACAATTCGTTCCACAAAACAGTCCCATATTTAAATTCTAAGATTCTAAATGGCCTTAAGTATTCTACAAATACTTTTTTATATTCCACAAATATAGTTGAATGCATTACGATTTAAATATTCCTTAAACTTGTATTGACCTCAAATAAATACTAATAACCCCTACTGGGAGTTTGATCTGCAAAAATAGCTAGAGTTTGGGTCCATAGTACTTTGTTTATTTTAATGTGTAAAAGCTTCTTTACCTCTTCATACTAGAACCGTATAGCTTTACTGAAGAACTAAATTATCTAAGGAGCTTCTTACAGCTCTGGTCGGCTATGAGCCTATATTTATCATCGAACTGACAGAGGACGAATTTCGGTATTAACTCTAAGCCTTTATCAGTAGTAAAGTTGAATCCTACTTCTCTAGCTATTTCCACAGCGGATTTGAAACGACGTTGATAGCTGCTCAGTTTCGCTCTTGGGCCGCATTTAACCTCAACAAAATAGTAATACATTCCAGAAGGGTAATACGCTTCTACGTCGTAACCGTGTTGATCCCTAGCTATTATTTTAAAACCTTTGCTTCTCAAAACGCACTCAACATAACTCTCACAGTCATGCATCTTCATCAAGTAACTCTCACATGGGTCATGCATCTTCAGAATTACCTCATGTTATTATACTTACTAATTTTAAATTATTATTTTATTACTCTTCTAGTTATCTAACTTCTTAAACTCCCCAGTTTACTGAGAAAAAGTTTGTTTATTTGCGTGCATTCTAACAAGTATTGCAGTACCCTGGAGTTTAGTCTTTTCTAAAAACGCTCTTGCAATCTTCTCGTGCTCATCACTCCTTACAATTATGATAAATACGTGTTTCTTGTCCATAATCTCATTCTCATTTTGGAGAAACATGCTTAATTTAAGGACTTCCTTATCTTCTAAAATGGTTAATTTATCTCCAGGTTTTAAATCAACAAAGATCTTTTCCATAACTATTAAATGAAAAGGAGAAAAATAAAGCAGAGTGAATGCCGAAATTATTTTTCCTTAATCCTCCAGTAGGACTTAATCTTAATCTTTAAAACTCTAATTCTCATGTTAAGCATTGCCTCAACTATGTCACCGCTAGGGATTTCAACCTTTTTAGTAATGTCGATTCTAACGAAATAATCCCTAAACTCGTTTTCAGTTTCCTCAAAATACATCATGTAATTACTTATTTCCCTATCTTGTTCATCTAACTCTGTTACTCCAGTTTCATAATAATTTTGAGTAATATATTCGTATTATCTTGTTGCAGTTTCCTCATCGTCAATCTCAGCAGTAAATTCTTCATGATTCTTTATCGTCAAAATGATCTCAAAGTAGTAAGTCCTTTTCAGGAATTTTTTGTCCTCTGTATTCCATATTTCTGTTATCCATTCTAATCTATGTTTATCAAGTATTTAAATATTTCTGTTTACGTATTTTATGTAAAATTACACCGTATATTTTAGATAGAAAACATTAACAAAAATATTTATAAGGAGAGAACGAGAATATAACGTATGAAGGTTAAAATAACATCAGAAAAAGAGTTCAGAGAATATGTAAAAAGGAAGGGGTACATAATTAGGGGTGCTTACGGGGAAAAGGCGGATATAAGCGAGGCTTTGAAAGTATTGATAAGGTCACTTACTGAAGACCAGCTCAAGGTAATTAAAGGGTTGAAGGTAGAGGGTAATAAGGAAGTTGAGGTAAGCAGTGAAGTTATTGAGGAGATGAAGAAGAAAGGGATAAATGAGGAGGATATTCCGAAAATAGTTAGGGTAGCTATCGATAGTGACCTTCTTCTAGAGAGGCCTCCAGAGTTGGTAGACCTTCTAAAGAAGAAGATGACCAGGGAGGAAGTTATTGATTTTTATAAGAAATACGGATATACGGAGAAGGCAGTAAATAAGATGGTTGATAAGGCTATAGAGAAGGGTGATGTTGAAGAGGTTATTGAGTTTGTAAAGGATAAAGACGTTGGAGGAAAGGCTGGTGAAATACTTAGGGTAATTAAGGATCACGGAAAAATAGGTAGGAAGGAATTAAGGGGAATAGTAGGAAGAGAAGGTTTAAGCGGTTTGTTAAATTACCTAAAGAAAGAGGGAGCAATTAAGATTTACTTGGAAAGTGAGTTACTGGATAAGCTGTAAAAGTATAAGGAAAACGATCCTAAAAATTGAGTATATTCCAATTTAGCTATTTATATCTAATAAAAAGTATATACGATAATATACTTGCTTATCTATATAGATTTTATGTGCTATATTAATATAGTTTAATATATAGTGATATATAGAATTTTAATAAAATAGAGATAATCTTTATAAACAACTATTAAAAATACAAGACAATGAAACCTTTCTACTTTTTAGACAATTTAAAATGGAATACTTTCATGACTAAAAATACAATAATTACTGGAATGGGAGTTTTTACCGTAGGCTATGAAGGAACAGCAATATCTTTAACCCTCTTAATTACGTTATCTTCACTTCACGTTAGTAGTAGTGAAAAACCTCTATTTGAAGGCCTTTTAGTTTCGACTGGATATATTGGTATGGTAATAGGAGGCTTAATATTTGGCATATTATCTAACAAAGGTCGGAAGAAATATTATGGAATAGATGTTCTCCTTATGGGAATAGGATCTATTCTTCAATTTTTTGTTAATAATTCCTATGAACTTTTCTTATTAAGAACAATAATAGGAATAGGCGTAGGTGCAGATTTTGTACTTTCACCAGTAATTATAGCAGAAAATTTTAATGCATTAGATAGAGGAAAGGCAATTGCAATAGGAAGAGTGATAATGATAACTCTTGGCGATATTGCTGCATCTTTAGTTTTTCTTTCTCTACTTTTGTCACACGTCTCTACATCCTTGTTATGGAGAATAACCTTATCCTTAGGAGTTATACCTGCGTTAAGCGTATTTTATTTTAGAAGAAGATTGCCGGATACCGTAAGGTATATAGGTAGAATAAAAGGGGATATAAACGAGCTTAAGAATGCTGTAATTAAGATAACTGGAAGAAATGAAGTAAACGTAAACGTAACAATAGATAGGACTCCTGCATTCGTATATTTTAGAAGAAACTGGAAGTTCTTCTTAACTTCTGCACTTCTTTGGGCACTACTAGATCTTAATATAGGCATAAAGGAATTCGGTCCAACTTTAATAGCTAGGCAAATAGGAATTACAGACCCCGCAGTATATAAGATAATTACAGATTTAGCGTTTGCCTTGCCTGGAGCATTTTTAGGTATAATATTAATTGACAGAAGCAGGAAAATCACTCAGTCAATTTCTTTAATTTCACTAATTATAGTATTAACATCTTTTGTGGCATTAAGAGGAATTTTACCAGACGTGTTTCTATTTCTTATAATCTCTAGTTACTATTTTGTTTATAATATTGGTGCTCATCCTATTATAGGTACTGGATTGCCTGCTATAGAACTATCACCTACCAAGGTTAGGAGTTTCGTTCAGGGAATAGTTGTAGCAACTGCAAAATCTGGAGGAGCAATAGGTACTTTATTATTTCCAATATTGTTCCACAAATACGGGCTTATAGGTGCTTTATTGCCATCAATAGCCATATATCTTATTATGCTAGCCCTATTCACATTAGTGCTACCAGAAACAGGCAGAAAGTCTCTTGAAGAGACGTCAAGAGAAATAGAAAGTGAAGAGAAAATAAAGTAAAGGAAGAAACAAGAAAAGATTACATATCATATATTGATAATGTAAAACACATTAACCCTAATATTGAGGAAACACTTCAACCTACAAAGATAAAGCTAAAGAATTAGAAGAATAAGCTATTAATAATTAACTATTTATTTCTCTAATATAATTTATCTTTTGAATAAAAACTAAATTTCTTATTTAAGAATATTTAATAAATTAGTGATTCCTACAACTATTATAGTTGTTTAAGAAATTTAACATAGTATTTATATTATACTGTGTATGTGAGATTTTGGCATATTTAGTATTAGTAAATTAAAATATATCTTACCCTTTAAAGTCTAAGGAATCATATTATCTTAATTTAAATAAATTTAATCGTACTCTGCTTGTTGCTAGCCTTCTGCAGAGCTGTTATTGCTTTCTTAAGTCCCTCCTCTACTTTCTTAAGTCCCTCCTCTACATCATTTAAGGAATTCAATGCTGCTTGTAAGGCTGTATAAGCAGAAACAAGCTCCGGTGGCGCTAAAGTCTCAAAATATCCTTCTAATTGCTTCCTAATCTCTATACAAGCAGTATCTAAGTCTTCATCTGTCACTTTCCTATTGAGCTCAACTAGAAGGAATCCCTCGCTCTTAGCGGTCTCCCTAGCTTGATCGTTTAGAGATGAGACTACCAGAACTTTCAAATGCGGAAGCTTCTTTAGGCTGTTCACTCTGCCTACTTCCTGATCAACTGTTGGCCTATCTACAGGTCTATCTAAGTTCTTACAAGAGGCGTAGATCTCAAGACCTCCTTTAATGGCCTTTACGTCTACCTCCACGTCTTGTCCTGCCCTATTTTTTCATATACGTTAGTCCTGACGTCGAAGCCTAGAAGCTTAAAAGCGTAAGCAGTAGCCGCCTCTAAGGGATCTCTAACGCCCATAAAGGTATTCCTAATGTCTTCCGAGGAGCATACAACTGGAAGTAGGGGTTGTGGGACTGAAGTAATAGTCTCATTGACTCCAGTGGAACTATATCTATAACCACTTACATCTTGGAGCGGGGTCTCATCGTTTTCTTTCAGTGGTGGAGTTGTAGTATCGGTTTTGTATTTTAGGAATTCCTGTAGTAAGTTTACGAAGTCATCAGTAAACATGGGAGCAGGAAAAGCATACATAAAGTCTTGCTTTCCATTAATATTGCACTCGAATATGATATCTAGACCTTTTATTGCATATCTCCAACTGTCAGGCTTTGGTACGTCTGGCTTTAGATCTTCATCTAAAACAAATATAGTTCCAACATGAGTTGTAAATCTCACAACATTAAAAGCGTGCTGCTTCGTTTTAACAAAGGTTAAGAGCTGACTTAATGCTTGCTTAATGTCCATTATTTCGCTCGTAGAACTAGTACTTAGTATTTTGTAGATCATGGATCTAACAAACTCTATGTAAGCTTTTTTCAACTTCTCGTAGTTTTCTAGTTCATATTTCACTAAGTTATTTGCAATATTTGTATTATACACAAATGATTGACATGTTTGCCTTATAATCTGTTCTGGGGCACTATTAAAGAAATAATTGATCTTTTGAGGATTTGCACCACTAAGGTAAGTAATTTCATCACTAGTTAGAAGTACAAAGATACTATTTTTTATGTCTTGCCAGATACGTATTCTACTATCTGCATCACAATAAAAAATATTCTTATATTCACAAGCTGTACTAAAGATTATGACCTGAATAATAGCTATATATTCCATATAGTTAACGTAATCTATAAGATAATCGTATTTCTCTTGACTCATGAGTAACAAATATTTTTAGCAAATTTTAAATTTTTCTATCTTAAATTCATTATATTGAAATCTATTTTTGTTGCACTGCAGGGGCTTAGTACACTCCAATCGATATTTAAGTATTGTATAACTTACCGTTTAACACAGGTACTTTCATTAAGTTTTTGTCTCATTATTTCCCATTTATACTGTCAAAATGAATAAGAACTTTATGAGACTATTAATATGCACTATTTCTAAAAAGCTCCTAAGCCATAACTCATTTTAGTTTATGCGTCTCATGATGGCTTTTCTTTTTTTCTTAAATAATTTTAGGTGGTAAATATAAATAGTCACTCTTAGTTTCTATTAGATTTAGTATCCATTTCAGGTTTACAGGGTAAAATTTTGTTACGTCAACGCCTAATGTAAATAGGTTAGATAATGAAACGAGTGTGAAACTTCCAAAGGATTATCGGCTTAATGATAGAGATTTGTTAGTATTAAAAGCAATAAAAGATGGTAAAATAATTTTATCTGAAATTATGAAATATACTAATTTACCTAAAACTACTGCATATAGGAGAGTAAAGAAATTGGTTAGTCTTGGTTATGTAAAAGAAGTTAAAAAAGAAGGGAAAATATTCTATATCGCCAATGAGGAAAACCAATAACTCTAGACGTTCCACATTGTTCCGCTACTTGTTCCTTTAATATAGGAATAGACAATTAGTTTTTTGGTGAAAATATGAATAAACTAATCTTAGCCGCAGTATTAATACCTTTAGTAGGATTAGGAGTAGTAATAGGAGATTCCTTCTTAGGTACTTTAGCTAATATAAGCTACTCAATCCATACAACTAATAATAACTATGAAATATTATCGGCAAATATTAATTTAGGTAATTTAACCGCCGGTGAACAAGGAAATTATTCGTCTACTGCAACAATGAAAATAAATTCAGGATATTACACGTTTAAGCTAAATAATGGAGCATTAGAGGGAGAATTCTCTAATTTTACAGTAATATTAAAATTTGCTAACCATACTATAATTCTTAGTAAAGAACATCATGAAAGTAAAAAGATATTCCTACAGTCTGGAGAGTATAATGTTACAATTTTAATTTACTACGTAGTTTCTATGAAGGCTCATAATGCAACTGTATCTAATACTCAGCTAATAACTGTAAAAGAAGAGAATTCATAATTCTTTATAGAAATATTTTTTATAACAATTATAATCTGGATATGATGGTTAAGTTAAAATATCTTTTTTGTATTAAAATTATTATATGATAAAAAATTCATCAAATCTAAACATGATAAAATTTTTCAAAAATAACTAACATAAATTGTATTCATACTCGTAGTTACAGCCTTAGTTTTCCCTAAACCAGTTCTACACAACAGAGAAACTATAGAGTGCGAGATTATAAAGATGAGGACTAACTACTTTGAATTTTTAATCAGTAAACTGTAGAGTTTATTCTAGATTATATCTTTAATAAACTTTATTATAAGTTTATATATATGAAGACTGTGAAGAAAGAAGAAGACATTTTTATTGAATTCAGTGACTTTAATGAAGTAAAGGAAGTATTTGAGGAGGCTATTAAAGAAATGAAAGACGAAGAAAAGGCTAAGGCTAGTAAGCCTTCTTATGAGACCCGATCTCTCAAATGAAACTATACAATTTTTTGAATTTACACTGTAAAGAATTCTTATATCACCATGTAACTTCTATGGAGAACGTAGGATTACCGTATTTATCTTTTCCAAGCTTCTCTCTAGCGTACTTAAATGGATCTTCATTTATCAATCCCAATTTTTCAAGAATCAGTCTTAGAAGTTTTGACTGAGGGAAATTTCTTTTTAACCATTCTATGAACTCTCTTCTATCCATCTCACCCTTAACCAAAAATCTAAAAACCCACTTCTCACAAACCACAATAGAAAGAGAAAGAAAATAAATTTAAAAATCTTTCTACTCATTTATTATCTCATTAGTGATAATAGTTGTAATAATACAATAATAATCATAGTAAAATAAAGTGAATTCGCAAAGGAAACCTGAATCGCCCTAGAGATGAGTAAACTTTGATTTTTTAGTAAACTGGAAAGTTCACTTAGACTACATCTTTAATAACCTCTGTGAGAAATTTATATTATATGAGAATTGAAGATAAGGATGAAAAAGGAGAAGGTTACCTAGTAATTGAGAGTAAAGAGGATTTGGAAGAATTTAGGAAAATGTTAATTGAGGCTTATTATGAGCTTAATCCCGACCGTAAGCCTTCTTGTGAGACCCAATCTCCCAAATAAAGATTATGCAGTTTTTTGAATCTACACTGTAAAGAATTCTTATATCTCCAGTTACTTCAATAGAGAACATCTGATTTCCATATGTATCCTTACCCAGTTTCTCTCTAGAGTACTTAAATGGATCTCCTTTCAACAATTCTAGTTTATCAACAACTAACATTAAATATTCCAAATTAGAAAACTCTCTAGCAACAAATCTAGCTAAATCTCTAGCTTCCTTGACTTTCTTCATCATGAACTTTATTTCCCACTTTTCACAAACCACATAAAGAGAAAAAGAAAATAAATTTAAAAATCTTTTTACTTATTTATTATCTCATTAGTGATAATAGTTGTAATAATACAATAATAATAACAATAGTAGAATTAACGTAAAAATAACGTCGTAAATTTAACCATTAGATATTAATATTCTATCAAGATATTTTATAATGTGAATATTGATCCTAAACTTTGCATTCTTTGTCGAGGTACCAAATATCTTTGTGGTCTTTCCTATTGTCCTGTATTCATTAAGAGTAGGATGAGGATAGATATTCCAAAAGATTTAGATGGCTCTTCTCCTCCCTCGGTTTTCGTGGGAAGAATAGGCTATCCTAAAATAAGTGTATTTGCTTCTTCTCCACCAATTAAAGGAAATACCTCAGTCTATGAAAATCCTAAAGAATGGATTAAAATGAATTTAGATGATTTCCTCTCTTTAAGGTTAAGTATGGCAAGAGGAGGAGATAGATTTCATGTTAATGAAGCTAAAAATCCTTCAAAGTTACTTGAAGATATTAAAGTTCTTTCCTTGTCTCCAAATCCTGCAGAAATAGAAATGAAATTTAAGTATGAACCAAAAAATGTAATTTTTGATGAAGATCATCCTCCTCTTGGTCCTTCAGCTCCTGTAGAGAAAATAAGATTAGGTACTTTACCACCTCCTGAAAAAACTGTAGAGAAAGTGTTTGAGGACAAGGACTTAAAGTCCTCTGAAGGTATAATGTATTTATATAAGTCAGGCATAGACGTTGAAAGAATTTCTAGAATACTTAGTGTAGGTAATATAGGGATAAAAAGGAAATTGGTTCCAACACGATGGAGCATAACTGCCGTAGATAAAATAATCTCAGATAATTTAGTAAATGAAATAAAGAAATATGAAACAATAGACAAGGTCGAGGTTTATGTTAGAGAATTTAATAAAAATCTTTTTGTAGCTATACTTATTCCAAATAAATGGTCATTTGAATGGGGAGAGGCATGGTTTCCTGGAAGTACATGGAACAAGTTTGGAAATAAAGTTGGAATAGAAGTGGATAACGAAGGATATTTTGGAAGGAAAGACTATCCAGAAATAGGAGGTTGTTATTATGCGTCAAGAATTGGAGTTTCGGAATTTCTTCTTTCAAGAAAAAAGCAAGCTACTGCAATTTTATGGAGGGAAATATATTCTGGATTTAATCTTCCTATAGGCGTATGGTTTGTTAGGGAAAACGTAAGAGAGTTATTTAAAACTAAACCTATGGTTTTTGATAGCGTAGATGATGCCTTATTATCTCTTAAATTAAGATCAGGATTAGGTTCATGGATTAAAAGAAGTTTCATAAAGAGAGAAAGTATTGAGAGATGGTTACGATGATAAAACATATTAGAGTTAAATCTGCGCTCTCAAAATCAGGGTTAAAGGAACTTGATTATAGCTTAAATCCTTACATGGGATGTAAGTTTAAGTGCCAGTATTGTTATGCACCCAATTTTACTAGGGATGTAGACGCATCAAAAAATTGGGGAGAAGTAATAGTAATTAAGGATAATATCCTGGATATTCTGAAAGAAGAGGTTCTTGCAAAGAAGAAAGGTACTGTAGGGATTTCAACAATCACTGACCCTTATCAACCTGTTGAAGCTGAATATAAATTAACTAGGGGAAGTCTAGATATATTACTTTCTCATGGTTTTAGGGTATCTATTCAAACTAAATCTCCTTTAGTTTTGAGAGATATCGATATTCTTAAGAAGTTTAAGGAAAAAGTAGACGTTGGTTTCACAATAACTTCTATGGAAGGAAAATTAGAGAATGCACCTTTACCTAGATCTAGAATAACTGCTTTAGAAAAACTTAGTGAAGAAGGAATAGAAACTTGGGTATTTCTAGGGCCTATTATTCCTAATTTTACTGATAATGTTGAAGAAGTTATTAGGGAAGTATCTAAAATAAAAACTAGGATAGTTTTTGATAAATTTCGATACTATAAGGGTTTGAATTTTTCAGAAGGTAACTCAGTTTGGTGGGAAAATATAAGGGATAGAATACTGTCTTTATGTAAAAAATATAACGTGGAATGTCATGAGGAAAGTGAAGATTGGATATTTGAAAAAAGAAGAAAATACAAGATTTTATGGTGAATCTACGCATATTTTTATTTTAGCTCCCTTAGCAAAGGGTGCTCTAAATATATTTATTATCCAATCTTCTGTATCTCCATGTGCATTAGGTATTAATTCCCTATGATGAAGAATGTACTCTTCTATCTTTTTGAAATCTTTAGGATCTATTTCATATTTTACAGTAAACTTAATTTTATCATATGCATAAGTTATTTCTTCTTCGTTCTCTTTGATGTAAAAATTTCCTAGCTTACCTGGAATTTGAGTTCCCTCAAGTTCTATGTCATTAACTATATAATCCTTTAATACATCTTTCAGTCCTTTAGCGTAATCCTTTATAGATTCTGCTTCTGCATAATGATAAATTGAATAGTATATCTTTTTGCCATCGTCTCCATGCATTTTAATAAAATAATCTTTTAGTTCTTCCAAAATTAATTCTGTCTTTGATTTTATGATAGATAATTTTATTCCAGATGGAGGATAATTAAGTATTTTAGATATCATTAGCCATTCTTGATATCCATCATTATCAGATTTTATCTCGTCTATTTCTGAAGAATCGGAATAATTATTTTCTATTGCTAAATCTTTATAAAGATAAACTAATCTTTTATTAATTCTGTCAATGAAAAAACTTCCGTATTTACCTGCTATTTTCTCTCTAGGAATTTTAATTTTAGAGAAAAGTGAGCTTAGACTTTTCTCAAAAGAAACGCCTGACTTAGAATACGATTCATACTCCAGTGAATGGTAAGTGTAGTAAAAACTAAGTCTTCCTTTTTCTTTTCCCAACATATCTTCATGAAATTCTTTAACTCTTTTGATCGCCCTTTTAGAATTCATGTTGATTTACTTATATTTCATTAATATATAGAACTATTCTTTTTAGCTTTACGAAGTTAAGTACATTTAGGAGTATATAATTCCTATAATAATTCATTCAATATAAATAATATTAGATTTATGGAATTATTTATAAAAGATATATAATAATTAAGATAGCTTACATAGCTCAGAATGAGAATAGGATTTTACTATTTATGATTCTAATAATAGATAGAGAGTTAAAGGTATTAATGGACTATATTTTCAAAGATTTCTATAAAAATAATATATTTAACTATGAAGTTATTTTGAAACTTCTCATTTTCATAATAACTGTTTAACGTATTTTATATAAGAAATTTAAAACTCTGTTAATAATGCTTATAATTTGTTCATATAGTTAGCTAATTATGAAATATTTTATTTCTGGTGATAAAGTTGAGGGGTAGGCTTCCTGAGATCGTATATATGGAAGTGGAACATTCCAATTGTTGGACTCATTTAACTGATAAAACTAATTTAGAAATAAGACTGATCAATCAAAATTTTAGTAATGAAGCCCCTCTATTTAATTCATATATTATAGGGAAAAGTAATTATTTATCAGATATTAAAGAATTTGTGAAAGGTATAAAACATCATGAGAGTGTTAATGATGTACTTAAATTGGAAGCAGACGAGAATGCTTTCGCTACTAACCTTTCATTAATAAAAAAAGGTAGTATCTCCAATATAATTCATAAAGACGATGGCATAATAATGGAGCATGAAATAAGAGATGGTATAGAAGCATGGAGTATTATAATTGACAAAGAAAATATACCATTATTAAAAGAGGATATTGAAAATAATGAATCTTCCGTTTTGTTAAAATTTAGAATATTAGAAAGGGAGAAATTATTTAACATTCTAAGTTCATTAACTCCCAATGAGGCTCTTTCCCTTTATCTGGCTGTTGATAAAGGTTTCTTAGATTTCCCCCATAAGGTATCTACAAAAGATTTAGCAGAAATTATGGGAGTTAGTTCAGCAACGTTTGTTACTCATCTTAGAAAAGCTATTAAAAAGATAGCGTTAAAAAATTATCATGAAATAATATCTTATAAGGAATAATCTCCGAACTTCTTTATTTTCTCTGGGTTTCTCCTCTTTTCTATAAGGTAAATTATAGAACCTAATATGAACCATGAAAGCGCAAATAGTCCTGCATAATCTAAAGGAGGCGGTGCCATTGCTGATAACACAATTGCAGCTCCTAATGCTATTACTACTATTCCTCCTACAATTATATGAGTTAATCTAAGAGTTCCCTGTTTTTTATTGTATCTTATTAGGCCTATAGCTCCTAATAAATGATTTAGAAAACTATAGAATGCATTAGCAGTTATAAGAAATATACTAGCGTTTAAAGGTCCCATTATTAGACCTGCGGTAATAGCTAATACTGCGTTTATTACAGCCATTATTATGATATTTTTACCAGGTACACCGTACTTATTTATTTCAGAGAAGTGCTTTGGGAAAACTACTCCGTCCCTAGCCATCCCATAAACCGTCCTTACTTGGCCGTTTCCAAATCCTATCGTTGATGAATTAAAGCTATTCACTATAAATATTGCAAATATTATTCCAAATACAGAACCTAGAACTGCATCGTATATTATAATTCCTGGATCTGGGAGATTAGCATAGTTAAACATATTTGATACTCCATAAGTTACTTCTTGAGCATACGAATTTAGAATTATAGGTATACCTAAAATTAAGGCTAACATTACTAATGATTTAGGTATATTCTTCTTTGGATCTGCAGTTTCTTCTGCAACTGGAATAGAAGAGTTCATTCCTCCAAAGGTAGTTATTCCAAATATCATAGATGTAAATATGACTGCCCAACCAGCTCCTAGCGGTAGAGGAGTAAAAGGTATTACTGTATTATGAGGACCCGCCTTAATTATAAGAATTATTGATGTTATTAATAGAAAAGCTATTTCTCCTAAACCGGCGTACAAATTGTATTTACTATTAGTTTTAATTCCTAAGTACATTAATGTTGATGTCTCGGCTATTATTCCCAATGATATAGGTATCCATATCCAAGGATATGTGGAATAAAGTGTAGGGAATAGTAAAGGTAAAAATGTAGATAATCCCAAAACTCCAAAACCGGCAGAAGCTAACATATAATAAAACCAGTATCCCCAACCTCCTGCAACGAAAGAGATGTAACTACTATTAAATCCCTTCTTCTGTATTGCTGCCCAACCATAAGAGGCTGCAATGTGCTTACTCCAATTGTAAACCACATAAGTCATTGAAAGGTATATTAACCATGCCAATACAACTACTAATGGTAAAGATCCTCCTACTAAACCTGCTAATCCTACGAAATATAATGCGGTAACTGCTGAAGGTGCATTACTTGCTAAACCGTTAGCCATAGCTAACCATGGAGATAGAACACCTTTTGATAATCCTTCTTCCTTTTTAAAACTTTCATTTTCGGACTTCATTTGTCATTAACACTATTTTTTTATATAAAAGCAAAACATCTAACTGATTATATGAAGAAGTTAAAAATATAAAAAATAGTTATCTTTATGTCACAGCTTTTGAGCTTTGAGAAGGAATTTGGTAAAAATTTTATAACAGATGAAAAAGAGTTGGAAAAAGCTAGTGAAGATCAATATTTAGTTTCTCCCATTATTAAAAATCTTTCAAAAAAAGCTATAGGCCTTTTAAAAATAGACAATGAAAACGATATAAGGACTGCGATTGATATATCTTACAAGCATAATATACCATTAGTTGCTAGGGGAGCTGGTACTTCTACCATAGGTCAAGTAATTCTTTTAAAACCGTCAGTAGTTTTGGATTTTAACAATATGAAAGGTATTGAATATGATAAATATGTTAGTGTAAAGCCTGGAACTAAAGTCCTAGAAACTCTGAATTATTTAAGGAAAAGAGGTAAAGATCTAATGGTCTATCCAAGTAGTTTCTATATCTCTAGTGTTGGAGGTTATGTAGCTGGAGGAGATGTTGGAATAGGTTCTTTTCAATATGGATATTACTTTGATGAGAGTTTAGTTCAATTAAAAGTAATAGGATTTAACAAAGAAGAAGAAGTTAAAGGAAAATATGTTTGGGGTTTTGCTCAAGCTGCAGGTACTACTGGGTTTATAGTAGATTCAAGTTTTAAGCTTACAGATTTTCAGGATTGGAAAGATTATATTATTGAAGGAGACGATTTATTATCTCTTCTTGTAAATATTAAAAAATTAGACAGGAAAAGAGTGAGAAGAGTTGTAATAGAAGATCACGATGCATTTTCAGTTGTGGCTAAAGGTAGAGCAACGTCCAATAAACAATGGATAACTATAGTTTCTTCTACAGAACCTTTAGGTAGCGAGATTAACCTTAATTTTATGGACGAATTGGCTTTTGCAGCAGTTTATGTTACGATGAGTAAAATATCTCCTTTTAAAAACTATTTTTACGAAGTTAGACTCTTCCCAATAGAGAGATTCTTAAGTATAGTAACAAAAGTCAAAAGCGTTTTAGGAAATAAAGTTCTTATTCATGGAGACGTCATGACGTTAAAAGGAGAGATTATAATATATACTGTTTTCATATCAGATAGGGAAAATTTTGAATTAATAGACGAAATAATGAGAAGTGAAGGAATACCTTTCGAAATACATTCGGTGGAAGTAAATGATAGAGTAGATGATCCAGAAAGGTTATCTTTAATGAAAAGGTATAAAGCATTGATGGATCCTAAAGATCTTATAAATCCTGGAAAGTTGAGAATATGATACTAAAAACTCTAATGGAAGTAATAGAAATTCTAGAGAGTAAAAATCCTTTTTCTTATTTAGAAGAGGAGTGTAAAAAGTATGGTATAGAGTTACAAGAAAAAAAGATAGGCGACGTAACGTTTGTTAAAGCTAAAATTGGCAAGGGAAAAAGAAAAGCCGAAATATTAGGAAGATTGGGTGCAATAAGAGTCTCAAACCATTATGGTATAGTTTCTGATGCTGATGGAGCTATAATATCACTAACTTCAATGATAGAGTGGGCAAAAAACTATTCTGAAATAGAGGGTGAAGCAATATTTTCTACAAACATTTCTCTAGACGCCAAGTTAATTCCTCATAAACCTTTCAATTTTATGGTTCCTCTTGTAGGATTAGACGATGCGCTAAGATTGGAAGTGGATAAAGAAGCCCAATTCTTAATTTCCGTTGATTCTACTAAAGGTAATAGAATAGCAAAGTATAATGATTTTGCTATTTCTCACATAATAAAAGACGGCTATATATTGAAAATTCCAGACGAAATAATAGATATTTATGAAAAAGTAACTGAACATGAACCATACTTTGTAGCGTTAACTTCGGGGGATCTAACACCAATGGAAATAAATGCTTACCATATAAGCACTTTCCTTTCTCCATGGCTCTATACAGAATCTCCAATATTAGGTTTAGCTACTGTATCAAAGTATCCCATTCCAGGTTATGAAACTGGAGTACAGAACGTTACAATGCTAGAAAGAGCTAGTAGATTTAGTATTGAAGTTTTAAAATACTATTTCTCTGGAGGCGATATATATTCTGAAGAAGAATTAAGTTCACTTAAAAATGTTTTAGGGGAATCCCAATTTATGAAGTTAAAGAAAAATTAATTTTGAAATGATATATTAGATATTATGAAACTATATATCACTCTGAAAAATTAAACGATTTATAATAAAAATCTATATGAAAATAAAGGTTAAACGTTTAAATTGTTCAGATATATTCTAAATTATGAACATAGTTTCTTTATTTAAGATAGTTCCCAACGATACTTTAATTAAGATTCTAGAAAAACCTTTGAGTCTTAATGTTCTGCTTAACATAAGCAGTTATAAGAACGCTATTGAAGAATCAATAATGTTAAAAGAAAAATTATTATCTAGAAGAGACTCAAAGAAAATAGTTATGATAGGTAGTGATAATGATTATAATTTAAGAAATCTTTTGTATTATTCTTCGTTGTTTTACATTCTCCTAATTTATAAGAATTTTATGAAATTACTAGAACAAATAATCGGTAGCATCAATTATGTTACATTAAGAGGCAAAATAGAATTCTATAAGGTGAATAGAAAATGAGTTTTGATGCAGACGTTATAATAGTAGGTGGAGGATTGTCTGGACTTTCAGCCGGAATTACTGCAGTAAGAGAAGGACTTAATGTAATCCTTTTAGAGAGGGGAGAGTATAGTGGAGCTAAGAACTTGTCTGGAGGTAGAATGTACGTCCATTCCTTACTTAAACTTATTCCAGACGCGTTAGATAAGGCGCCTTTTGAAAGACCCATAACCAAAGAGACTTTTGAATTCTTTTGCGAGAATAAGAAACTTTCATTTTCCTTAGAAGAAAAGGATAAAAAGAATAGCTTTTCTGTCTTAAGATCTAAATTTGATAGATGGTTAGCTGGAGAAGCCGAAAACCTAGGTTTACTAATATCTTACTCTACTCTAGTTACAGACGCTCATAGAGAAGGTAACGGTATTACTCTGGAGACTAATAGAGGAGCATTGAAAGCCCCCTTAGTTATCGATGCTTCAGGAGTTACTTCTGTAGTATTTAGATATTTAGGACTTAGGAATTTTTCTCCGAGCAAGTGGATGTTAGGTGTTAAAGAAATAGTAAAGACCGATATCAAGATGAATGATAATGAGGGAGAAGTAAGAACTATAGTAGGTACAATAAAGGGCGTTAAAGGAGGAGGTTTCGTTTACACGAATAAGGACTCTTTATCGGTAGGTATGGCAGTTACGTTTGATTCATTACCTAAATCCGAATATCCTGCAAAGGATCTGGTAGAAGGTTTTAGGGAAAAATTAGGAATAGATGGAGAAATTCTTGAATATTCAGCTCACGCAATTCCTTATTACGGTTATAAAAATCTCCCATCTATATATACTGACAACTTAATAGCTGTTGGAGATTCTGCAGGATTTCTGATTAATGATGGGTTTACAATAAGGGGAATGGATCTAGCTATAGCTTCTGGGATGATAGCTGGATTATCAGCAAAGAAGATTAAGGATAATGGATATAAGACTGAAATATATTATGATATGCTAAAGGAAAGCTTTATTCTGAAGCACCTAGAATTGGCATATAATAGATTCGAACTCATGAACAAGGCTTACACATTAAATTCATATCCTGAGATTTTATGCAATGTACTTTCTGATATGTTTACTGTTAGTGAGAATAGAAATACTCTGATTGATGACGCTATATTAAGATTAAAAGAGAAAGGTATATCATTAACTCAAGCCATAAATGATATGTGGAGAATGTTAAAATGATCCCTCTCTTAAAAAGATTAGGATTAAATAAATACAACGTAGATAAAACATCTCATATTGAAGTAAATACTGATATTTGTCTAACGTGTAGAGATAAGCCTTGCACATTATCCTGTCCTGCGGGAACTTATGAAGCACTTCCTAATGGAAGGATAGAGGTACATTATGAAAGATGCTTAGAATGTGGTGGAGCATTAGTTATATGTCCTTATAATGCTATAAAATTTAGATTTCCAGAAGGAGGAGTCTCGTTTAGATACGGCTAAAAATTATTTTATTTTAAGTGCAATTTTAAGTAAAGCTGGATATATAAATACCCTTATTATAAATGTATCGAGGAGAGCTGCTATTGCTATTCCTGCTCCTAATTCTGCAATTGGTTTTATAGGGTCTATAGCTAAAACTCCGAAGGAAGCAGCTAAGATAACGCCTAAAGCAGTAACAGCTCCTGCTGATATTGAGACTGCTCTTATTATACTTTCAATATCCCTTTCCTTATCAACTTCTTCCTTAACTCTTATTAATATAAACGTACTGTAATCATTACCTAAACCCATCATTAAAACGAAGATCGTTATAGGGATGAAGAAAAGTATGCCCTCTGGTGACCTAAATATGGCATATATAATTGATAAGGAGAATATTATGCTTAATACTATAGTTCCTACAGCACCTAAAGATATCCTTACTGATTTAAGCAAGAAACTAAGAGTTATTATTAAAACTGCTGGTAAAAGAATTGTTAATATCTCATAAAATGGTAATAAATAGTCTAATGCGTCCATAGCAGTAGCAGTTGTACCTCCTACATACCCATTAGGTTTTACTATATTCTGAATTTTACTTACAAGAGCCTCAGCTTGTGAGCTGTAAGGATTATAAGAAGTTATAACGGTAATTAATAATGTTTTATTATTAGTACCTATATTTTCTTTTAGGCTAGTAATAACTTGAGGCGTATAAGTTCCATTAAAATTAGTAGGTACTGGACCTATAACTTGAGTTACACCATTAAAGGTAGATATATTTCTCTCTATTTGTGCCAAATGAATTAATACTGACGTATTAATTTGAGACTCATTGAATACAATTAAAATAGGATTTACGAAAGAATTGCCGAAAGCATTTTCTAGAATTTTTAATCCTTCTACTGCAGGAAGATTAGGTAAACCAGATGTAAAATCTAAAGATAGTGGGACGCTTACGACGAAAATTAGAGACATTACTCCTATAATTGTAGCTATAATTAGTGTAGTTTTAGGCTTCCTTATGCTTAGCCTAGCTATATTCCCTAGTGTATTGCTCATTTTGAATTTAGGTTTTGATGGCCAAAATATTTTATCTCCAATTTTACCGTAAATTATAGGAAGTAAAGTAAAAGATAAGGCTACAGTAATTGGGACTGAAAAACCTATAGTTAGACCCCATGTATGTAAATAAGGTATAAAGGAAAGAGATAAAAATACTAATGAAACTGCAGTTCCACTTATCAATATAGCTTTGCCAGAAGTTTTAATTGAAATTAATGCAGATTCTTCCTTATTTTTTCCTTTAGCTAATTCTTCTTTAAATCTGCTTAAGAGAAAAACGCTATAATCCGCACCTATACCTAATAATATTGATATCATCGGTTCAATAACTTGGAAATCTACTGGATGATAGAATTTTCCCACTAGTGTTACTATTGCCATTCCAAAAATTACTGAAAGCCCTATGATACCCATTGTTACAAGAGGTGCTACAATACTTCTAAAATATATTCCAGTTACCAATATTAATGCGATAAAAACTAATATAAATGTAATGTCCTGTCTCTGAGCCTCAGAACTACTTAATTCTTGAACTAGAGGAGCCGGTCCAGTTAAATAATATTTTAATGGTAAAGTTTTAAGAGAGTTTTGTATATTATTTGAAATGATACCGGCAGGATATGTTCCATTCTTTAGATTATAATTCGGTCCATACTTAGTATAAACGAACAAGACAGAGACGTTTTTAGATACGTATAATGATGTTAAACTAGAAGGAGGTTTAATTAAAAAGAAGAGGCTCTCGTTATTTTCTAAAATTTTTTCTGGAGTGGTATTAAATAGCTGTGTATAGTAAAATGGAATATGAAGAGTTTTAGATATATCCAGTCTAACTTGAAATAAAGAGATATTTTCTCCCTTTTCCTTTGTATAGTTAATTATTTGATTTCCAGTAGAATTTATTACCTTACCTAGCTCATTTTGATATTCTAAATAAGCTGTTACTATACTATCTATTTTTGTGACGCCTGAAATGTTCTGAATAATTTTCTGTACTTCATAATTTTCTTGTGGTGTAGCATTTATCAAAACTACATCGATTGTATTATTTTCATTCGCTCCATGAAAGTATTTATCTAAAAACATTTGCGCTTTAGCTGAAGGATAATTAGGCGGTATTGATGTATTTTCATTATAGTTTAGATATTTTGAAGACTGTGAAGATAACCCTAAAGCAATTATTATGGCTATAACCCATAAGATTATGAGTAACCTTTTATTCATAAAGGCATTTAGCTCTTTGATTTTAAAACACTTTCTATTCACATTATCACTTTATCATTTTAAATATAAAGTTAATAATTTAAGAATAATACTTATACATATTTAATTTACAAATTGACTTATAAGATCAGAATTTAATAATGATTATATTAGTATTAAAGAAAATTTGTTAACATTATAAATTATGTTTAAATATACAGTAGTAGTTTGGAGCTCTTCTTTACATTCTTTAACTTGTTAGACGCCACCTTTATTTAAAGCCTAAAGATATTTATATTCATGAACACAGCAGAATTAATACTTGAGGCAATTTCAAAATACACAGATAAAGTATTCATAGTTTCTGGAACTGATTATCCTGCATTTATAAAAGCCGAATTGAAAATCAAAAATCCAGAATTTGTTGTAATACCTCATGAAATCACTGCAGCAAGTGCTGCAATAGGATATTCTTTAGGAAATAAACTAGGAGTTTTAATGGTTCATACGGTTCCTGGAACTCTGAATGCTCTAGGAATAATCGCTAATGCTTATACTTCAAGAATACCTTTGCTTGTTATTGCAGGTAAAAGTCCTTATACTGATAAGGGAAATCTCGCAAGCAGAGATCTAAGAATTCATTGGACTCAAGACGCAGATCAAGAGGAAATAGTTAGGAAATACGTCAAATGGGAATTCGAAATTAGAGATCCGTCTCAAGTTTCATCATCAATTTCACGTGCTATACAGATAGCATTAAGTGAACCTCAAGGTCCAGTATATATTGCAATACCCAGAGAAGTAAGTATAGCCGATGTAAATAACAAAAAAGTAAATATGGATCCTTTCTATCCTGGAATTCCAGACTACTATCTGGAAAAAGCAAAAGAAATGATATTACGAGCATCTAATCCAGTAATATTAACATGGAGAGCTGGAAGAAAAGAGCCTTGGTTTAATTCATTAAGAAACTTTGCGGATAATGCTGAAATTCCAGTAGTAAATTACGTAGGAGAAAGGGTTAACTATCCATCTTCAGGCAAAATGGCTATAGATCATTATAATCTTAAAGATTCTGATTTAATAATAGAAGTAGAAACTGAAGTTCCTTGGATTCCAAAATATACTGACGTTGATGCAAAGATAATAAAGGTAGATGTAGATCCTTCATATTCTTATATTCCATATTATGAGTTTCCATGTGACTTATGTATTCAGTCATCTGTAGACGAATTTTTCAATAAACTTAAAATACAAAGAAAAGCTGAGAAGGATCTTTTAGAGGAGATTGAGAAGCAAAAAGAAGAAAAAATTGAAAGAATAAAGAAATTATCAGATTTAAAAGAAATACATCCTGATTATCTATCTTATGAAATCGGTAAAATAAAATGGAGCGTCTTTAATGAATATGACTTAAATCAGAAATACGGAGGATTTGATGAATTTAACTCGTATTTTGGCGATCCTGCTATGGGACATCTAGGATGGGCTTTAGGAGCTAGTGTAGGCTACAAAATGTCTACAGGAAAGGATGTTATAGCTACGGTAGGTGATGGATCATTTATTTTTGGTGTTCCTACAGCGTTTTATTATATAAGTAAAAAATATCCAATATTGACAGTAATTTTCGATAATAAGAGTTGGAATGCAGTAGAAAAGGCTGTAAAAGAAGTCTATCCAGAGGAAAAATTTAGCAGTTATCCTGGATCTGATATAGATATAGACAATTTACCTAAAACCATAGAAAGCATAGGTGGATTTTACGAGTATATTGAAAGACCTAGTGAAGTAGAAGATGCTCTAAGGAAAGGTAAAGAAAAAGTAAAATCTGGTATTCCATCTATTATTCATGCTAAAGTTATAAAAGAATAAAAACTTTTTACTGAAAACAATTATATGGCAAAATGGTTTGAGAAAAGCAATAGGGATAGAGAAGTTGCTAAAAGGCTGCTGCAAGAAGGTTTTTTTCCTGAGGCATGTTTTCATTCCCATATGGCTGTAGAACTTAAGCTTAAAGGAATTCTTATAGAGAGCACTGGAGCTATAATCTATACGCATTCTTTAAAAAGGCTTTTGAAAGAATTAGAGAAAATAAAGCGTATTACTATTGACGAAAAACTAATAGAGTGTGCAGACTATTTGTCTTCACTATACACTGGTTCAAGATATCCTGAAGAATCATTAATAGATTTGGAGAAAGAAGAAGGTGAAAGATGTGTCAAATGCATGGAAGAATTACTCTCTATTCTCTGATTTATTGGAAATATATAAAGAGGAGGAAAAAGATTTCAATAATTACGTATCTAAACTATGTACTAAATATTCTGTAATTCTTTTTGGTTCTCGAGCGAGGAAAGATAATAAAATATATAGTGATTACGATATATTAGTAATAGGTAATGAAAGGCCTCCTTTACCGCCAACTGATGCTATAGATGTACACTTTATTAAAGTATCGTTAATAGATAGTGAAATAAAAGACTTCAATACTATAGTAATAGATGCGTTCTATGAGGGAATTATATTATGTGATACACTAAATATCTATGAGAAAGCTAAAAATATGGTAATAGAAAGAATACGCGGTTTAAAAAGAATTAAAGACGGTTGGGAAAAAATATGAATTAAATAGAAGGACTTTAGTTACTGTTAAATTTATCTATATCTAAATATTTTAACATATTTTTGCGATAATTTATTTGAAATGTCCTACAAGTCTTTCCTTTAAATTAATTCTCCTTAAGCTCACGGACTATTGAAAATAATAAATTAAGATTTGTGATAAACTTCAATAAATTTAATAACTTCTAGTTTTTCCATTATAAACATGTAAGATTTCTATGTGAATTCTATATATTAAGAAATCACGAATTAATTATTAAAAATAAGCAAAAATATGTGTTTAAGTTACTATAAAGAAATTTAGTGAAAGGGTTCTAATATTTAACAAAAGGATTAAAACGGAATTAATTCATTCTAAAATATGGACTTAGAAAATGTAATAAAAAGATTCGATACATATAACTACTTAGAAGCTAGGTTTCATAAAAATGACTCATTATCTATATTTCTAATGGATGGGCAACTATTAGGAGTAACTAAAGAAACTTATTCAGGATATTCAGTAAGAGCATACGATAAGGGCATTCTTTATTTTGCGTCCTCTACTACACCAGAAAATCTTGAATTGAAAAAAGTAGAAAGTAACGGGTGGGAAGAATTAGGAGAAGAAGAAACTACGTCAGGCAAGTATACTGTTAATCAAAGGAAGACCTTCGACTCATTACCTATAGATGAGAAAATAAAATATCTTAAAGATATTTACACTAGGATGAAACAACTTGATATCAAATCTAAATTATTAAATTTCAATATGTATTACGTAGAATCAACAGAAGATAAAAGAATAATGTTTAAAGACGGTTCTATAGTAGAAGGTAACGTACCTAGAATAGGAATATATTATTCTCTTGTTATGAAATACATGGATAAGACAGTAACAGTTTGGTCTGACGAATATGGTGGTAGTGGAGGATTAGAGTGGCTAGATCGTTGGAATATTGGAGAAGAACTAGAAAATAAAATAAGAGAAGTAGATAATGTATTAACTAAAGGGAAAAGTCCTAAGGAAGGAAAAACAGACATAGTGCTGAGTTCAATGTTAGCTGGTATAATGGCTCATGAGTCTGTAGGTCATCCATTTGAGGCTGATAGAGTTTTAGGAAGAGAAGCTGCACAAGCAGGAATGAGTTACTTAAGAGATTTAAATACAAAGAAAATAGGCAGTGAAGCTGTAAGTGTAATAGACGATCCTACATTGCCTAATAGTAATGGATTTTTCCAAATAGACGATGAAGGTATTAAGGCAAGACCTAAATATTTAATAAAGAACGGTGAAGTTACGGAATTATTGCAGGATAGATTTTCATCACCTAAATATAATACAAAAAGTAATGGTTCAGCCAGGGCAATGAGCTACAATAGAGAGCCTATAATAAGAATGTCTAACACTTTCTTCCAGCCTGGGAACATGACTTTTGATGAACTTTTAGAGGATATTAAAGAAGGAATATATTTCAAAAGTTACATGGAATGGAATATAGACGATATGAGATTAGGTGAACGATACGTGGGTCTAGAAGCATATGAAATAAAGAACGGTGAAATAGGCGATCCGTTACTTTTCCCTGTGTTAGAAGGGAAAACTACAGAATTCCTTCCATCAATAGATGCTGCAGATAATGAAATTCATTTTTACGCTGGGCTTTGCGGTAAAGGAGATCCTGATCAGGCAGTTCCAGTATGGTTAGGAGGACCAGATCTAAGATTAAGAAATGTTAGAGTGAAGGTGATGTAAATGAATGATGATCTATTAGCGTTAAAAGAAAAAATTAGAGGATTTGAGGAATTTGCAATTTTTAAAACTAAGAATGAGAACACTGTCGTAAAATTTGTAACTGGAAAAGTTTCTACTGTCCAAAGATTAAATGATGAGGTTTATTACGTCCTTTTAAAGAGCAATAAAAAATATATTATAACTACATTAAGAGGAAATGTGGAAATAGATAATTTCAATAATTTAATAAAAATAATGGACGAACCAAAGCTTTCACCAAAGATTTCTGATAATGATAGGGAATACAGGTTTATAAAATTAGATGATGAAATAGAAAAAATAAGAGAAGATCCTAGCAATGTGATCTCTCTGGTTCTAAGTTCAGAATACCCAATTTCTGGAATAATAAATATCAGAAAAGTATCAATTTCCTTATTAACATCAAAAGGATTTAACGGTAATGATACAAGAAATTCTATAGATGGATATTTTAGAGCGTTCAACGGAGATTTTTCAGGCCAATGGGCATTCGCTTCTTCCAAATATTCGGATTCTATAATAAAGGACAGCGTAAATACTGCATGTGAATTTGCTTCCATAAATAAGAAAATAGACATAGATGATGGAAAATACGACGTTGTGCTTTCTCCCTTAGTTTTTGGTAACCTCATGAATTATCTAGCAGGTATGTCTTCTGGATTATCCATAATGATGGGAGAATCCATATTTGCCAAATATAAGCCTGGAAATAAGATAGCAAACGAAAAATTTACTTTCTCAGACGTTCCTAAAGAAGATAGACCGTCTGCATTAGAATTTGATCAAGAGGCTACTTTTACTAGGAATAAAAAGATTATAGATCATGGAGTTTACAATACACCGTTACTTAATAACGAAATAGCTGAAATAATGAATCTTGAAACTACTGGAAATGCAGGTTGGATATCTCCAACTCCTTGGACATTAGATGTTGAACAAGGAACAATAAGTAAGGATTCATTACTATCTGGAAACGTTATAATGTTTAATAATAATTGGTATACTAGGTTCCAAAATTACGTCGAAGGAAACTTTTCTACTGTGGGTAGAGACGCAGTAGTCGTCTATAAGAACGGAAATATAGAAGGAGTAGCAGGAAGGTTAAGAATTGCAGACAGTCTTAATAATATAATAGGAAATATCGAAGAACTATCTAAGGAAAGGTACTTAGTAAAATGGTGGGACGCTCCTCTTCCTGTTCTTTCTCCATATGTACTAATAAAAGACGTAAAAATAACTAAAGCATAATTTTTTTTAAAAAAAAATTAAATTACTTGAACGGTTACTTGGAATTTTATTCCATAGGATTCGTAATCTCCGTCTACATCATACGCTCTTACTATATATTTACCCGGTTGTATATGGAAAGGTGCTTGTAGTATTACAGTGGCATTTTGTCCTAACGGTACAACTAACGCAAACTTATTAGAATGTACTGGATGAAGTGGAAACTCGTTTATTATATCGGAACTTGGTATATGGGATAACTGTGAAGGTCCCCATTCATATAATACTGATCCATTAGGATAAAGTATTTGCACTAAAACTACGAAACCGCCATATGTATCAGAACCTGCAGTATTTGCTATTTGTAAGAATAGAGTTCCATTTGAATATAGTTTTGTACCAGTTAGAACATATGCAGGGATTTTAGAATAGTTAGTTAAATGAGTAAATCCTTGGTAATTAATTTGATAAAGTCCGAAAGTTACTCCTGTAACTAAAATCATTAATAATATTGCAATTAGACCTATTCTATCCATGATTATCACCATAATGGAATTTTATATTTCCATATCTTTATCCCATCAGGATATTTCTTATATAGGTACTGATCAATAGATAACCATCTACTCCCTGTAAATACGAACATGAAAGCAGCAGCTCCTTCGGTAGCAGCTATTTGCCATTCATCAACACAAGTTGACCCTAACCATCCTCCAGCTGCACCTATACCCCATGCTAATCCAGCTATTACTAGTCCAGATAATCTAGTTAAAAGTCCTAGCATTAGAAATAAACCGAAAATCGCCTCTAAACTTGTGAACAAAATTAAAAAGTAGTAAAGAAACGCTGGATGCATTAAGCTGTATATTAAAACGCCCTTAACAGGAGGCCATGCATGCGGTAAGAACGTAATTAATTTCCCTCCTACATATGCTGGCGAATTAGGATCAAGCTTAGTTGGAACGTTGACAGTTCTTCTTAGAAATGCAGAGAAATACATCCAACCCAACGTTATTCTCAAAATGGGCAAAAACTTCTGAGTATTATCTACAACTTTACTTTGTGCCATTTTTTCTCAAAATAATATATTGCAGTTTAAACGTTTTAATTTATTTTATGAAAATCTATTCTAAGTCATTTTAACTCAGTTTAACTTAATTATTATAAAATCTATTATAGACTTAATTAATTTTACCAGTTTTTACTGAATATTTTTAATCGTTTCAATATCACATAAACTTAGTCAGAATATGGACTATAGAAAATATTAGAAAAAATGTTTTTAGATAAAATCTCTTACTTTTATTTTCCTAGAAAGATATACAAAGACTATAGAGAATGATATGAGTCCCAAAAAAATATAGATAAATGATTGTCCTATAGTCTGTGGGCTGAAATATAACCCTAAAATTATTATTAATCCTAAACCTACTGATGCTAAAATAGATATTATTCTATATATCCAGTGAATATGTTCCTTAGAATTTTCTTTACCCATAGGTCTATGTTTTAACCAGAAAAATACTATTCCTGATATACTATCAAGAAAGAACTCCATAGCTAAAAATATTCCTGCAGCACTAAGTACCATTGTGAAGAAAGACTGAACTGATGGTGAAAGTAACATTAAAACATTAAGAAGAATGTTTAACCCTGAAATGATGAATATATTCATCCAAGGGCTACCAAATCCTTCATGTACCCAGCCAAAGAATGAAGGTAAAAGATTATCTCTAGCCATAGCATACCATGCTCTACTTAATATAAAAGCAGTTAACCAAAGGGAGCTTGCGGTTGAAAGCAGAACTGCTAGATCTATTAACCAGGAGTATGACGGAATTATACCTTGAGCCCACGTAAATAGTGGATCTACACTTTGCGACAATAAGTTCAATGGAGTTTCTATCGTCATTAAAGGCATAGTTATTCCATATATCATAAGAACACTAAGCAACCCTATTATTCCACTTAAACCTGGCCATTGTTTAGGCTTTTTAGATTCTTCAGAAGAGTAACTATCTATTTCCCATCCATCTACTATGGTTGAAGCTACTATCATTGCTAGTATTACTCCACTCCAGTTTACCTTAGTGTCAAAAAACCAGTTAAAACTGAAAGGATTTACAACCTTAAAGTGTGTAAGTCCAAAACCGAGGAAAAGGGATAAAATAACTATCTCTATCACGAGGAAAGCCTCAGTAAATCTGGCTGTAGGTTTTGCACCTAGTATAAGAGGAATCGTTGCTATAATTACCCATATTATTCCCATTATAGCCACATATAATTGGCTTGAATATACGTTATATGATATTAATCCTAGAGAATAAAGTAAAGCAAGTGTGTATTCTCCTGCAGGAACTACTATGGGTGGAATAGAGAAGAAGTAGGCTAGAGTTATTATCCATGCTTGAAAAGATCCGAATTTTCTTCCTATAATTTTAGTTCCCCAATGATACGATGCTCCTGCATTAGGGTAATGAATATTGAATTGTCTGAAAATGAATGCTGTCAATAAAAAAGGTAAAGCAGTTAAAAAGGTAGCCATTATAGCTTGAGAACCTGCCAATGATACCATTACACCGTATGCTGCTGCAATACTGAATGTTGGAGCTACGGAAGAAGTTGAAAGAGGTATTAAATCTAGAATATGTAACACGTCTCTTTTAAGATCTGATATCTCGGTATGAATACCATGGCTGGATTTTCCTACCATAAATATAAGAGCTCTTAAATATTTTAAAAGTTTTCTGAAGTTTCTACGTTGTGGATCGCCTCAGAATTATACAAAAATTTTTAAGTAATTATGCAGAGCATTACCCATGGAAAAGAAGAACACTAGGGATTGGAGCAAGTACGATGAGAACGTGGTAACAAGATATAAGCTAATGTTCCCCTTCTACGTCTTCGAACACTGGTGGGAATTACTCCAGGAAGAGAACAGGTATGCTAAGACCAAGTACAAGGCACCAAAGGAGTTCAACGACTTCCTAGCATTCCTACACTTATTCTTACCTTACAGAGCAATAGAAGGAGTACTAAGCGCACTAGCAGAAATGAAGATAATACCGACAAGCCTAGATTATTCAACAATATGGGAAAGGGTAAGAAACATGAATATTAATTTCCCTGAAGCGAGTGACGAACTTGAAGTAATAGCTGATGGTACTGGAATAAGCACAACAAGAGGAGGACAATAGTAGCAAAGTGGGGCAAAAGGAGGGATTCAAAATTCCTTAAGATTGAAGTAGTTATGGAGAAGGACGAGTTCAAGATAGTAAGCGCTGAGGTGACGAGTAATGAGGCCGAATCTGCTTCAAAGTAAAGGACTTGAAGGAAAAGGGTAAGGAAGTTAAGAGGTTCTATGGCGATAAGGCTTATGATACTAACGAGATTTATAATCTTGGTGTTGATGTTGTTGTTCCTCCTAGGAAAGACGCTTTAGGCGTGGTCATCCTGCTAGGCGTAAGGCTGTGCGCGAGTTCAAGAAGTTGGGTTATGAACGTTGGCGGGATGAGAAGGGTTATGGTAATAGGTGGTTGGTTGAATCCTTGTTCTCAGCGGTTAAGCGTACTTTTGGTGAGTCTGTTAGGGCTACGAGTTTTGCTGGTCAAGTTGTTGAGGCTAAGCTCAAGTTTTGGGCTTATGCTTGGATGATGTACATGGCCAACCTTGTTGTTGGTCGAGCTAAGGGCTTTGAGGTCAAGAAGTAGTATAGTAAATTATTTAGGAGAGATATTATTTTCTATAGAAAACATATTTTTACTGTATCATCCTATTGAAATATATTGAACGAATCCACAAAGCATGAAGTTTCAATATTATTCTCTATACCTAAAGGACATTCTTGATGTTATAGAGATGATACAATTTCATTTAAATATTCTCTAGCTTAATAATGATTTTATTTTCATTTAATCGACTTTTAAGTAATAGAGGATTTAGATCATTAGAAGAAATTAAATATATATGTTAATTTTTACTAAAAATTAGGAGCTAAAAACTTTAAATAAATGAAAATATCTGCCTTTGTTAAAAGAATGATGGATCTTCTAACCTTATCCGTTTAATTCCGAGATTATCATATACATGGTCTGAACTTATTATTTCGCCCTCTGAAAAAGAATCATGATATGCGTCAAATCCTCCAATACCTTTTCTTATTAGCCATGCTGCTCTTAAAATCTTCTCGTCAAAGGTTCTTGTAATCTCCATTACCGATAAAGAGACTTTTATAGGATCTAATCCAAATTTCTTACATAATAGCATTAATTCAATATATGTTGTTTAGAGACGTTGTTATGTTACGTGTATTCTCCTTTAATAGTAGCATAGCTTTTTCTTTCAGCCAATATTTAGATTTTAGTAGAGCAAGAAAAAATCCGTATCAGCGTAAATTAACTTCTTTTTCAGCCTCTTTTCTTATACTCTTCTTTAAATCTGTAATACTGAGATCTGGTAATTTTTTCCCTTCCTCCTCTAAGATCTTAACAGGATCTTCGATTTTGGGAATCAGTGAACTACCCCGCCCTAACGGACGTGGCTTCCTGCTTCAAAGCCGAGGCTTGCCAAAGGTAGAGGTCTCAGCTCCACAGGCACTAAGGGTCGTTCCGACCCCGAGCACTAATGTGAACCCACAGTATCCCAATATGGGACTGTTGAATGGAGCAGAGGCGTACCACATAGACCCTCGCTTTAACCAAGGCGTCTCGGTGACGCTTACTCCGTCAGTGACTGCCATTAATAGAATATTTGAAAAAGAAGTATTTAAATGTAACTACAAAGGGGGCTATTCATCTCCACCCTTACGGATGGAGTCTTCCGCCCCTTTGAACCCTATATAGATTAATTAGTTGGGGAGAGTAATAGTCTCCAACTGGGAAACATGGTCGACCCTTTGACTGAAGCAAAGTCTTCGAACGGGGGCGTGACAAACCCCTACCATCGGACTGAACATTGTGATAATATGCACGGATATAGGTGTGATAAAGAGGTAGGGATCCTAGGAATAGACATATCAAAAGATCATCTAGTATCGAGTGAGGGGAGGGTCTACACAACAAGAAGGGTTATGAAGAAATACTAAAAGTGAAACTAAACACAATAGTGGTCGAACCGACAGGAGCATCAATAAAACCATGTCAATACTTCAAGGAAAAAGGGATCAAGATACTACAAGTAAGCCCAAATATACTATGGAAGGAGAAGGACTTGAGAGGAAAGAAAACAGATTTTTACGACGCACAAAAACTAATAAACATGGCAAACAAGGCAAAGGAGTACAACTACAACCCATTGAAAGAACTAGTAACACTATATATCTTCCTAAAAGACCTTGAAGTAAAGTACAAGAACAGGGTAAAAAGAGCACTATTCCTAAGTGACGAGGAAAAAATAAGCAAGGAAATGCTTGAAGAATTCTCTAAAGGAAACTTCAAAATACAATTATACAACTTGGAACAAAGATCGTACTTGAAGAAATCGAAGTATTATCTAAAGCACTACTGGAAACAAGTGAGAAAATAAAAGAAGTAGAGAAAATGATACAATCACAGTCTGAAAATCACGTTCTATTAACTATACCGGGAATAGGAAAACTTTCTTCGGGAATAATAATAGGCATTGTTGGGGACATTAAACGCTTTCCTAACCCTGAGTCCTTCGTAGCCTACTGTGGTTTAGACCCAATAGTTGAGAGGAGCGGTAAAGCTACTGTAAGTAAGGGAATATCGAAGAAGGGTAATAAGTACTTGCGCAGCTTGTTCTACTTCCTCGCTGAGATGAATTACTCTCGTAATCCTACATTACTAGAATTTTACGAGAACCATAAGGAAAAGTTGAAGGGAAAGAAGTTGTACACTGCTTTAGCCAGGAAATTGGCTAGAATAGTTTGGAGTGTTTGGTATAATAATAAGCCTTATGAGCCTAAGTGACCATAAATCGCCACGTGGATTGAAAGGTACACGTGGCAATCTTAGTTGACATTATGCTTGAAGTTCAACCGAAATATTTATTACTGAACGCCCTTGTTAAGATAAAATACCGTCCGGAACTTCTGTTATGTAAAAATCTTTAGATTTAATCTTTTCTCTTATTTCTTTTGGTAAATAAATTATTCCCTTATCGTCCAACTTTACTATCATAAAGGTATATTTGTGGAAAAAATATATATTTTTCACATCATAGTTACTATATGTTACTATAATAGCTTTTGTAGGAGAAATTGACCAATCCATAGATGTAGCAAAACTTTTAAAATACCTTATATGTTTTAAAGGGTAAGACATAGTTGTAAAACTTGTCTAATTCGGTACTATAGACTGACAATGATGAATAACGATCTTCTTTAGAGTCTAAGAAAGTATTATCTATTTGAAATTAATTATTGGAGAAAATTCTCTTTTTTTCTTCATTGACGAAAGCTAATAAAGCCTTGCCTAGTTCCCTCGTATATTCTCCGTACGCATTATTAATTATGTCTTGAGCTAGTTGTGGAACCCAATTTAGTATATGAGTTTTTATGAAATCGTTAGCGTCATTTTCCTCGTTTATAAAAAATAGAAATGATACAAATTCAAACTCAGTTGAAATGTGATCTGGAACTTGTTTCTGTGGAATAATCTTGTATTTTGTATAGTATTCTAAAACTTCTTGAGTAGATTTTCCATAGAGCGTTTTTTCTCTATACCATGACTCATAAGGAGGGCACTTTAAATGTTTATAGTCGTTAACTAGGCACGAAGTATATTCTGTCTTCAAAATATTATCATCTCTTGTATTAAGAATATTTACTATTTCTGCTACTTTTTCATAGTATGGTTTTCCTTCTAACGCATTATATAGGGATTTTACTTCGTAAATATACCTAGGACCTAGCATTAAGTATGAAAATATTTTGTAGTCAACCCATAACATTTTTACTCACCGAGAGTTCTTCTTGGTTTAAATTTTGCATTCATCCCAAATTTCTTTTGAAATGAATATTCGGCTCTATGTTTCGGACATCTTTCTAGCCATTCGTCATCGCACTCAGCTCCTTTATCTTTCATAATTTTCTTAATAAGATTTAAACTTTTTCTAGATCCAATAGGAGTACCGCAAACTTTACATCTTACTAACTCATCTTCAAAGATTACCTTTTGTTTTAGATTTGTTTCTTTCATACTATGAATATTTATGGCTTTTTTTCCTGGAACATTAGGAATAGAACCGCAAGTGCTACCCTCTGGACATACATTTATACAAATATTACAACCCATACACTTTAAAGGATCAAATATCAAATTTTCCTTGTTCTCTCCACGTTGAATAGATATAGCAGATGTAGGACACCATTTAGCACAACTTTCGCATAAAGTGCACATATCACTATTAATATCAATATCAAAGATTATATCAGGTAAATTTTCACTACTAGCTATGTTTTTCCTGGCTTCGCTTCTTTTGAAGAAAGTATCATTTTTTATTTTTATTTCCTTCAGAGCTTTAGATTCAATTTTTATGTCTGGTGAAATAAATTCTATACCACCTATTTTGTTATTTAAATCGGTTAAGGTCATTATGAAATTACTCAAATTCCTGCTGAGTTCACATTCCGGACACTCAAATGTAATAGAACCATTACTTCTTAGAAGTGCAATATCTACAGCTGAGAGCATTGCTAAACAAGGTATTTTAATTGAATTGTCATGATTCTTATAGCACGAAATTTTTTTATCTCCGTTAAGTTTTGCTATTTCGAAAATAGCTTGTTGAGAAACTGATGGAAATTGTATTGCACTCACTGGACAAGCACTCACGCATATTCCGCACGCTGTACATTTCTCATAATTAATGCTAACACCTGATTTTTTGTCAACCTTAATTGCATCGTATGGGCATGTAGCTTCGCATAAATTACATGCTCTATATAGGTATCCACACATTGATTGAATATACACAGGTTTGTCTACTCTGTCTTTAACTGTTTTTATATTTCCGGAGATTAGATCTCTTCTGGATATATTAACACCTTTTTCCTCTATTTTGGCCAAATCTGCTGTCCATCCATTTTCCAATATAACCATGTTCTGTTTTATTGCGGCCTCTCCCCATCTATAGTCTACTATTCTTACCAATAACGGATTTAATCCTGATTTTAATATTGCTTCTCTATATAATTTTAAATGTTCATCATCATAAATTCCTACTATTATTATTGCCTTAGTTTGAAACTCTCTTAGTTTTTTTGCTATTTCATCAGGATCACATGACTGAAAACTTTCTGAAGGATTATGCTGACAATGATGATAAAAAATACTTACCTTAAATTTAATAAGAGGATTTGATTCTGTTAAGAAATTAGACATTATCTTTCACTTGAATATCCACACATGTTTAGGTTTTTCATCACTTTCAAGAGGGAGTAGTAATACACCTAACGTATAAACCCCAAGTAGTAGTAACGCTGAACCAGTAAACCAAACCATATCGTATTTG